>NZ_ASRY01000036.1 GCF_000520815.1 Paenibacillus maysiensis
CCGGCTCCGCCGCCAGCACGCGGGCCAGCGCGCGCAGCGGGGCGATGTCGCCGCTCTCGCTGCCGAAGCAGAGCGCGTCGATGACGCCCGTGGCGCGGAGCAGGGCGACCGCCCCGTGGGCAAACCATTCTGCAGGCTGGACGGCATAGGCCACAGGCAGCTCCAAAACCAGGTCCACACCCATGGCAAGTGCCATTTCGGTGCGGGACCATTTGTCCACAATTGCGGGTTCCCCCCGCTGAAGGAAGGGACCGCTCATCACAGCCACCGTGCGCTGCGCGCCAGTGATGCGAAGAGACTCCTTCCAATGATGCGTGTGACCATTATGTAGCGGGTTGTATTCTACAATAATACCGAGGGTTTTCAAGGCTATACGTCGGCTCCTTTCTGATGTCGCCAATCTGGTGACTATCCTGAAAATGATGGTTCTCCACCAGTTAATGATTGCTCTAAGGGTAGCGATGATGCTTTTTTGTGATCCGAAATGAACAAGACCATTGAGACCTGAAGAAAAAAGCTTTATACTCGCATTATTGTACACGAAGAGTGGCGGGGGTATGAATACTCACAGGTACATGATCCATGCAACGTATTTTCGCTTTCGCATAAAACTTGCGGAACCATTGGAAAACCGATGGATTTGTGAGAGGTGTAAAGTGAAAGGTGTTGACAAACGACTCGATCAGTCGGTATAATAATTTTTGTTTGTTTGGAGTGATAGCGATGCAACTATTTTTTCGCAAAGTAGCAGCAAGTGATGGTCCTTTTCCGATCCGTGAAGCTCTCAATGTGAGTGAATTGGTGGATGATCGTCCTGATGTTACGGCCGTTTCCCCGCTGGAGACCGATTTGGTCGCCGTTAGTCTGGGTCAAGGCTTAATGAGCGTGGAAGGCACGTTGACCGCAGGTCTGGACATGCTGTGCTCACGCTGTTTAAGTCCGATGCACGAGGATTTGAAGATTGAATTCCGTGAACGGTTCAAGCAAATCTCTTCGGTTGGCGAAGAGGAGGATGAAGATGGCGAATTTATCGCAGTGACGGGGGATTCCTTCGACATTGCACCGTATTGTGAAGAGCTGTTTGTACTGCACGTGCCGTTTGCGCCTGTGTGCAGTGAGGATTGTCAGGGGATTGCTCCTGCGGCCGGACAAAACTGGAGTGTTGGCTCCGATGACAGTGATGATGGCGATACGAAAAAGATTGATCCGCGTCTGGCAGGGCTTAAGGATTTTTTTAAATGAGAATTGAGTTCAATTCTGACAAATCATCATCCACTTGTGCAGGGGAGTTACAGAACCGACACATGGATGTTGCAGGCTTGATTCACCGGCTGTGAGGTAGCTGCTTCCGGCAGTTTCCTTCAGTCTTGAATGAGATAAGAAGTCACGCCCGTTATACGGGTTGATCTGGTTAAGGAGGTGGGAATAATGGCAGTACCTCAACGGAGAACATCCAAAACTCGTCGCGACAAACGTCGTACTCACTTTAAACTGGCAGTACCAGGTATGGTGAAATGCTCCGAATGCGGCGAATTGAAACTTGCTCACCATGTGTGCAAAGTTTGCGGAACGTACAAAGCTAGAGAGATTATCTCTCAATAATGTCCGATAAGCGGATTCTTTGGAATCTTCTCAGGAAAAGTAGTGCTTCACTCTAGTGAGGCGCTACTTTTTTTTGTCTTCGTACTTTCTTTTTACGGCGGCATGCTATATACTGTTTTAGTACCAGGTTCTAAGAAAGAAGGGCCGAAGGGGTTCTTTATACATACAAGATGACAAATCGGCATGAAGCATTCGCCGCTAGCACGTGAAGTAACCCGAACCGTCGGCTGAACGGTAATTTATCGCAGGGAAAGGAGGCGTCACTGATATCGAACGTTTGCCAAAGAGACAGAGACAGCAACGGCTGACTCAATTAATTGATGAGAATCCGTTCGTAACGGATCAGGAGCTGACGAGACAGCTTAAGGTGAGCATTCAGACGATTCGGCTGGATCGTATGGAATTGGGTATCCCAGAGCTGCGGGAGCGACTGAAGCTGATGGCTGAGCGTTCCTACGATCAGGTTCGCTCCCTGCCTTTACATGAAGTGATCGGGGATATCGTGGATCTCCAGTTGGACAGAAGCGGTATTTCCATTTTTGAAATTAAAGAAGAGCATATCTTTTCACGCACCGGCATCGCGCGGGGGCATTATGTGTTTGCCCAGGCCAATTCTTTGGCTGTTGCCGTGATTAATGATGAGATAGCGTTGACCGCTTCGGCGGACATCCGCTTTGTCCGCCCTGTTCATTTGGGAGAAAAGTGCATTGCCAAAGCATATGTGCGATCAAATCCCGAGCAAAAAGGGAAAGCTAAAGTAGAAGTGTTTGCCTACGTGGGAGAAGAAATGGTGTTCCAGGGTAACTTTGTCATTTACCGTTCCACAGAGGAAGAGTATAGCGAAGGAGGAAGTCAGCATGCGGATCGCCATTGATGCCATGGGGGGAGACAATGCTCCCGAGGCGACAGTAGAGGGCGCGTTATCTGCGGCGGCGGAATGGAAGGATACAGACATAACGCTGGTTGGTGACCGGGAACGAATTGAATCGGTGCTGAACGGCAGAGCGTTGCCTGCGAATCTCAACATTCGCCATGCATCCGAAACGATAGATGCGCAGGACGAGCCTGTGAAGGCAGTACGACGTAAAAAGGATGCCTCCATGGTCGTAGCTGGCCGAATGGTCAAAGAAGGCGAAGCGGATGCCATGATATCGGCAGGTAATACGGGTGCGCTGATGACAACGGGTTTGTTGGTGGTTGGGAGAATGGCAGGCATTGAGCGTCCTGCTCTTGCACCGATGATTCCGACGATTGACGATCAGGGTGTGCTGGCGCTGGACTTGGGGGCTAATATGGACGCTAAGCCCGAACATCTTGCCCAATATGCGCTGATGGGTAGCTTATACCGCCAAAAGGTTCATGGTGTGGCTTCCCCCAGAGTGGGTTTGCTGAATGTTGGGACGGAAGCCGGAAAGGGCAATGAACTGACGAAACTGGCTTTTCCTCTGATTGAGCAGTTGTCTGTTAACTTTGTAGGTAATGTGGAGTCTAGAGATGTGCTGACCGGGAATTGCGATGTGCTGGTGTGTGACGGATTCGCCGGAAACATCATGCTAAAATCGCTGGAAGGTACGGCGGGTGCGATATTCTCTCTCTTAAAGGAGCAGTTTAGTAAATCCTTAAAAACCAAACTGGCAGCAGCTCTGATTATGCCTGAGCTTCGCAGTTTGAAAAATAAACTAGACTACAAAGAGCACGGCGGCGCTCCCTTACTGGGACTGAGCGGACTCGTATTGAAAAGTCACGGTTCATCTGACGGCATTGCCGTCAAAAATGCAGTAAGACAGGCCCGTACGGCCTTGCAAAACCAGTTGGTGGAAAGTATATCCAAGGAAATCAGCAGGAAGTGAGTGACGATATGAATAATTTGCGGTCAGTTGGTGTTATTGGAACAGGGAAATACGTACCTGAGAAAATATTGACGAACAAAGATTTGGAAGCAATCGTAGAAACAAGTGACGAATGGATTGTCAGCCGTACAGGAATTCAGGAGCGCCACATTGCGGCTCCAGAGCAGGCTACGTCCGATTTGGCTTATGAAGCAGCGATTAAGGCATTGGCATCCGCAGGTATGGCGGCACAGGATTTGGATCTGATCATAGTTGCTACGGTTACGCCGGACATGTCATTTCCTTCGACTGCCTGCATTCTTCAAGACAAGCTCGGAGCCAAAGGCGCAGCAGCTTTTGATTTGTCTGCGGCATGCTCAGGGTTTGTATATGGGCTGGCAACTGCGACGAGCTTTATTAAGACGGGCATTTATAATAATGCGTTAATCATTGGGGCAGACTGTCTTTCCCGGATCACGGATTATACAGACCGCAATACTTGTGTTCTTTTTGGAGACGGTGCAGGGGCGGTAGTAATTGGTGAAGTACCTGAGGGTAGAGGATTCCAATCCTTTGATCTCGGTGCCGAAGGAGCAGGAGGCGGATTGCTTAAGCTGGAAGCTGGTGGTTCACGTTTACCTGCAAGTGCGGATACCGTGGAAAACAAGCAGCACTATATTTATATGAACGGACGCGAAGTGTTCAAGTTCGCGGTACGTATTATGGGAACAGCAACTGTCGATGTGCTGGCAAAAGCGGGGCTTTCCAAAGATGATATTGATCTGTTCGTTCCGCATCAAGCCAATATTCGCATTATTCAATCGGCGATGCAGCGTCTGGATCTACCAGAAGAAAAGGTCGTCATTAATGTTCATAAATATGCAAATACGTCCGCGGCATCGATTCCTCTTGCGCTTGTGGAAGCAGCTGAGGAAGGCCGGATGAAGGAAGGCGACCGGGTATTAATGGTGGGCTTTGGCGGCGGTCTGACATGGGGCGCGTCAGTTCTTGTCTGGTAAGAAAGCGGCGGGTTTGATACAATATTGAATTTGTCTGGTACTTTACAGGACAAGCATTGGATACAGAGAGGTGCATACACGATGGGCAAAACGGCATTTATATTTCCCGGTCAGGGTTCACAAGCTGTAGGTATGGCTAAAGATGCTTATGAAGCAGTTCCTGCGGCAAGAGAAGTGTTCCGCCAAGCGGACGAACGGTTGGGTTTTGCGCTAAGCTCACTGATTTTTGAAGGTCCAGATACAGCCTTGAAGCAGACATCCAATACGCAGCCTGCGCTGTTAACGGCGAGCATTGCGTTGTATGAAGCGTTCAAGGAAAAGGGCATTCGCCCTGATTACGTGGCTGGGCACAGTCTTGGAGAATACAGTGCGCTTGTTGCTTCCGGTGTACTTGCCTTTGAAGATGCAGTTGAGATCGTTCGTACTCGTGGCGAGTTCATGGAACAAGCCACTCCTGAAGGACAAGGAGGAATGGCTGCTGTATTGGGAGCGGACCGTGAAGCATTGGCGACACTATGCCGTGATATTACGGAATCCGGTCAATTGGTTGAATTGGCGAATATCAATTGCCCGGGGCAGATTGTCGTATCCGGTGCGAAAGAGGGCGTAGCTGCTGTTGCTGAACGCGTGAAGGAAGCGGGTGGCAAACGTGCTATTACTTTGGAGGTCAGTGGTCCTTTTCATTCTTCGTTGATGAAGGAAGCAGCGATTAAGTTGTCCGGCAAGCTGGAAGACGTAGCTTTCTCCAAAGCTCAGGTTCCGGTTGTAGCCAATGTCACAGCGAAACCTGTGCGTGAGGGTGGCGAAATTCGCCAGCTACTGGTCGAGCAGGTCTATTCCCCGGTATTGTGGGAAGACAGTGTAGCATGGCTGCTGGAGCAGGGAGTTGACACTTTTGTCGAGTTCGGACCGGGCAGTGTTTTGACCGGACTGGTTAAAAAGATCGACAAAACGGTTAAACTGTATAATATAAGCAGCCTGGAATCGCTTGTTTCGGTAACGGAAGCCTTGGAGGCCCGTTAAAAGTAGCAATTATCGCCTTAACAGTTATATACTTGCAAGGGGAGGCTGGATGATGTCTAAGCCATTAAGTGGAAAAACGGCGCTCGTTACAGGGGCGTCACGGGGGATCGGCCGCAGTATCGCATTGGCGTTGGCTGAAGCAGGCGCTAATGTAGCGGTAAACTACGCTGGTAGTGAAGCGGCTGCGGCAGAGGTTGCGGAGCAAATTCGCGCCAAAGGCGTGGAAGCTATTACGGTTCAGGCTAATGTTGGTCGCGCTGACGAGGCGGATCGGTTAATCAAGGATGTGATCGGCGCTTGGGGCCAGATCGACATTCTGGTGAATAATGCCGGGATAACAAGAGATAATTTAATCATGCGCATGAAGGAAGAGGAGTTCGATCAGGTGATCGAGACGAATCTGAAAGGTGTGTTTAATTGCCTCAAGGCAGCGACGCGTCCGATGATGAAGCAGCGTTCCGGCCGAATCATCAATATTTCTTCCGTTGTCGGCGTACTCGGCAACGCAGGACAAGCCAACTATGTGGCTGCCAAAGCAGGAGTGATCGGTCTTACCAAATCGTCCGCGAGGGAGCTTGCTTCGAGAGGTATTACAGTCAACTGCGTAGCCCCGGGGTTCATTGATACCGAAATGACACAGGTGCTTGCTGATGATTTGCGTGACAATATGCTCAGCGGTATTCCGCTGGCCCGTCTCGGACGGCCTGAGGAAATTGCGGATGTGGTGCTGTTTTTGGCCTCGGATGCTTCCTCATACATGACGGGCCAGACTTTGCATGTGGATGGTGGCATGTACATGTAGCTACATGCTGCTAATCCGCATGCCCGATGAAGAGTAGTGAATGATAACTCTCTTCTATGGCATTTTAATTGTAATTTTCGTATAATACCTAAGGAGGAGGTGAGCCGGATGTCCGACGTATTGGAGCGCGTAAAACGCATTGTCGTTGACCGTTTGGGAGCCGACGAAGCCGAAGTTACACTTGAAGCATCTTTCAAAGATGATTTAGGCGCTGATTCTCTCGATGTAGTTGAATTGGTTATGGAATTGGAAGATGAGTTTGATATGGAAATCTCTGATGAAGATGCAGAGAAAATTACAACCGTAGGTGAAGTTGTAAAGTACATACAATCTCATACCTAATTCAAGTCAACAAAAGTCCCGTTCTGTTACAGGCGGGACTTTCTCCTAATCATACAGATTGAACTAAAGACGGAATTGCCGCGTGTTCTTGAGCTTGGCTCGGCATAACTTAGTCAAAATGGGAGTATGCGGCATTACTAACTTTAGTTGATTCTATATTATTTTTGCACACAAGAGCGTACAGCCTTGAAATACAATATGCAGTAGACATAGAGGTGATTATCTTTGAAACAACGTGTTGTCATAACAGGAATGGGTGTAATCACTTCGCTGGGACAGGATTTGAACACACTGTGGGATAATCTGATGGCTGGAAAATCCGGCGTCAGTGAAATCGAAGCTTTCGATACCAGTGAATATACAACGAAAATTGCGGCTTCTATTAAGGATTTTAATCCTGAGGATTATATAGAGCGCAAGGATGCCCGTAAGATGGACCGTTTTGTACAATTCGCCGTTGCCGCCAGTAAATTGGCACTCAAGGACAGCGGACTCGTAATCGGAGAGAACGCCGATGCCGAGCGTGTGGGTGTATCCGTTGGCTCTGGTATTGGCGGATTGGGTACCTGGGAGGATCAGCACAATGTGCTGATTGAAAAAGGACCTAAACGCGTAAGCCCTTTCTTTATCCCGATGATGATTGCTAATATGGGTTCCGGCCAAGTGTCGATTTCACTCGGCGCCAAAGGACCGAATACCTCACCGGTTACGGCTTGTGCAACAGGCAGTCATGCTATCGGCGATTCGTTCCGCATGATTCAGCGTGGTGATGCTGACGCCATGATTTGCGGCGGGGCTGAGGCAACTATTCGTCCGATCGGCATGGCTGGCTTTTGTTCGATGCGGGCGATGTCCACTCGTAACGATGAGCCTGAGAAGGCAAGCCGTCCCTTTGATACTGACAGAGACGGATTTGTTATGGGAGAAGGCTCTGGTGTTCTGATTCTGGAATCGTTGGAGCACGCATTGAAGCGTGGCGCACGTATTTACGGCGAAGTGATCGGCTATGGCCTGTCAGGCGATGCACATCATATGACAGAGCCAGATCCGGATGGCGCAGCACGCTGCATTAAAATGGCGATCCGCGACGCAGGGTTGAATCCTGAGGATATTGATTATATCAATGCGCATGGTACATCTACACCAGTCGGTGACAAATCGGAAACAGAAGCGGTTAAGAAAACGCTTGGAGAGCACGCCTACAAAGTGGCGATTAGCTCAACCAAGTCAATGACGGGGCACTTGTTGGGTGCAGCTGGTGGCGTGGAAGCCGTGATCTGCGGACTGGCTCTCCAGCACCAGATTATTCCGCCGACGATTAATCTGGATAATCAGGACCCGGCTTGTGATCTGGATTATGTACCTAACGAGCCGAGAAAAGCGAAACTGAATGTCGTGATGTCCAATTCCTTTGGTTTTGGTGGTCACAATGCTACGGTTATTCTAAAAAAATATGAAGCGTAAGGGGTCAGTTCGTTGAGTGGAGACTTGAAGCAATTACAGCACAAACTTCATATTCAATTCAACAACCGGCAGCTTCTGAAGCAGGCCTTTACGCACGCTTCCTACGTAAACGAACATCGGTTCAGTCAGCATGCAGACAATGAGCGGCTTGAATTTTTAGGTGACGCTGTTCTGGAGTTGACTGTATCCGAGCAATTGTACAATCAGTACCCTAATCGGCCGGAAGGCGAACTGACCAAGCTGCGTGCAGCCATTGTCTGTGAGCCTTCTTTGGTAAAATTTGCTGTCGGACTTGAGTTCGGGCAATATGTACTGCTTGGCAAAGGTGAAGAGCTGACAGGCGGACGTACTCGTCCGGCTCTGTTGGCCGATGTATTCGAAGCGTTCGTAGGCGCGCTATATTTGGATCAAGGTCTGGATGCCGTCCGGTCGTTTCTGGAACGTTATATTTTTCCTCAAATTGTATTAAACGGTAAGCTACAGATGAGTGATTTCAAAACAGAGCTTCAGGAACTGACGCAGCATCATAACATGGGGATGCTTGAATACAAGATTGTGGAGGAACGCGGACCTGCCCATGAGCGCGAGTTTGTAGCTGAGGTATATATGGACAGCGAACGACTGGGTACAGGTACAGGACGCTCCAAAAAAGAAGCTGAGCAGCAGGCGGCGGCAGTAGCCTTAAGCCGTTTGAAGCTGGCAGAATCGTAATCGGTACCTGAGCGGCCCGGACGGGCTACACGAGCAGGGGACACAAAGTAAGAGCAAAGGGCAGTCCGCGGGGAGTCCCGGCCCGCAATGGCGAATGGACTGCGTTTTGCTCTTTTTTCGTGGCTTTGCTACTGTAGCTTTATATGTCTTTGCCGCGCTTTATCCGGGGTAGTCTTGTGCTACAATAGGGATAATTCTTGTGAATCAGGTAAACGGTGTTGTACAAGCATATTTAAATGTTAGAGGTGAGATTGAGTATGTTTTTAAAGCGCATTGAGCTGGCGGGCTTCAAATCGTTTGCAGATAAAACGGAGATGGAATTCGTCCGCGGCATTACAGCGGTCGTCGGACCTAACGGAAGCGGAAAGAGTAATATATCCGATGGTATTCGCTGGGTGCTGGGTGAACAGAGCGCCAAATCACTGCGCGGCGGTAAAATGGAGGACATTATTTTTGCGGGTAGTGATGCTCGTAAGGCCGTTAATTATGGCGAAGTGTCGCTTACGCTGGATAATGAGGATCAGGCGTTGCCGCTTGATTTTGGTGAGGTTACGGTCACGCGGCGTGTGCATCGTAGCGGAGATAGTGAATATTTTATTAACCGACAGTCATGCAGACTCCGAGATATTACCGAGCTGTTTATGGATACAGGTATTGGTAAAGAAGCATATTCCATTATCGGACAGGGGCGAATCGAAGAGATTTTGAGTACCCGTTCCGAGGATCGCCGGGGGATTTTCGAGGAAGCGTCCGGTATTGTTAAATACAAATCACGTAAAAAAGACGCGGTTCGCAAGCTGGATGACACGGAGCAAAATTTACTGCGTATTCATGATTTGGTCAGTGAGCTGGAGGATCAGATCGGACCGCTCAAGGAGCAGTCGGAAAAGGCGATCCACTATAAGGAGCTACGAGGTGAACTGAAATCGAAGGAAATTTCGATGTATGTCTATCAAATTGAACAGATTCATACCTCGTGGAGTGATGCGACTTCCAAGCTGGCTTTGTTGCAGCAGGAGCAGCTACAGCTGTCTACGGTGGTGTCCCGTCATGATGCGATGCTGGAGAGCGACCGCAATGAGCTGCGTCAGTTGGAGGAGCAAGTGGAACGGCTGCAAAGTGATCTGTTGCAATACAGTGAAGCTACGGAAAAAAGTGAAGGCTACGGTGAACTGCTGAAAGAGCGTACACGCAATCTGGAGGCGAACAGGGAGCAGCTCATTTTATCGCTCAGCACGAGCGAATCACGTCATTCCGAGCGCAAAAGTGAGCTGGATCTACTGAACGAAAAACTGTCTGCATTGACTGTTGAGCTTGACGAGCTACGTGAACGGCTATCCGACGAAGAGGCGAAGCTGATTGGTGTCACAGGTGGAATCAGCCAGGAGCAGGAGGAAAGCCTGAAGGGCGGACTGCTGGAGCTGATGAATCAGATGGCACAGGCGCGTAACGAAATCCGTTATACTGACCAGCAGAAGGAAGCGCTTGAACGGCGGGTGACTCGCGTAAGTGACGAATCCGGCAAATGGGAAGCCCAGAAAGCTAAACTGGAGCAGCGTAAAAAGGGTTTGGAAGCGGCTGTGCAGAAGCTTGGTCAGGAAATCAGCAGTCTGCGCAGCGGATATATTCAGGGAAGCGAAAAATACCAAGCGCTGCAAAAGCTGCTGGAAGAGAGTCAGGGCACTGTCCGCAAATGGGAACAAAAACGAGAGGCCCAAATTTCACGCCGAGATACGATGAAGGAAATGCAGGATGACTTCGATGGCTTTATGCTGGGTGTTAAAGAAGTATTGAAGGCGGCACGCAAAGAAACCCTGCATGGTGTGCATGGGGCGGTAGCAGAGCTGATTCGGGTACCTGAGCATTTGGAGCAGGCGATGGAAACCGCTTTGGGCGCTTCGATGCAGCATATCGTGATGGAAAACGAATCGGTGTCCAGACAGGCGATTAGCTTTTTGAAGCAGCGTCAGCTGGGCAGAGCGACATTTTTGCCTATGGATGTTATCCGTCCGCGTCAAATTGGGGCGGGTGAACGCCAGATCGCGGAAGGTGCCGAGGGCTTTATCGGAATCGGTGCGGATCTTGTTCAGTATGATGAACGGTATGCTGGCATTGTAGGCAGTCTTCTGGGAAATGTGGTTATTGCCCGTACCTTGGAAGATGCAAACCGTATTGCGGCACGTTGCCAATATAGGTATCGTGTCGTAACGCTGGAAGGCGATGTTGTCAATGCAGGTGGTTCCATGACAGGTGGTAGCCAATTCAAGAAAAATGCCAATCTGCTTGGACGTAAACGGCAGTTGGATCAGTTGGATCAGGATATTATCGATACGGAGCAACAAATTGCAAGGCTGCGACAGAGCGCGGTGGATACAAAACGTCAGCTGGAAGAGACACAGATTCGTTTGGACGAGTTGCGTCAGGGCGGCGATGTGAAGCGCGGCGAAGAACAGCAGGCAGCAATGGAGCTCAAGCAACTGGAGCATGAGCTTCGCCATGTTCTGGAGCAGGTGGCTGCATCTGGTCAGGAGAAGAAGGGCTTTGATCAGGAGATCAAGGAACTGGAAGCTTCCCGTGAAGAGGCGTTGCTGAAATTGGCTGCGCTGGAGGAAGAAGAGAAGAAAACCCATCAGGCTATCCATGCTGCTGAATTTGCCCGTAAGGCCAACGAATCTGCCAAAGAGCAGCTACAGGGAGAACTTACGAATCTCAAGGTAAGAGAAGGAAAGCTGGATCAGGAGCGTTTTTCACTGGAAGAGCAGTTGCGTAGATTACGGGGCGATTATGATACCCTTGGCAAGGATTCGAGACAGAACAAGACTTTACTTGCTTCCATTGAAGCTGATCTGCTGACCAATGAGCAGGAAAGCGTGAAGCAGATTGAAAACCTCAATCAGTATCGACTTAAAAAGGAAGAGGCTTCGCAGCAATTGGAATTCAAGCGTGCTGCGCGCAGCAGCTTGTCCAAAAAGCTGGAAGTGGCCGAAAATGAGACGAAAGAGCAACGCATTCAGCTCAAGTCGGTCGAGGAGCAGCTACGCCAGACAGAAATTGGAGTGAACCGGCTTGATGTAGAGCTGGAGAACGTCCTGAAAAAATTAAGTGATGACTATGAACTCAGCTATGAGCTGGCCAAGCAGCGTTATCCGATACCTGAAGATATAGAAGGTACGCAGGCCGAGGTACAAAGGCTCAAACGCGGTATTTCTGCGTTGGGCGAGGTAAACCTGGGTGCCATTGAGGAATACCAGCGGGTGCATGAGCGTTATACGTTTCTCGATGAGCAGAAATCTGATCTGGTCGAGGCCAAGACAACGCTCTATCAGGTCATTCGTGAAATGGATGATGAAATGTCCAAACGCTTCAAAGCCACTTTCGATGCCATCCGGCGCGAATTTGGTACGGTGTTCTCCAAGCTGTTCGGGGGCGGACGTGCCGATCTGGTACTGCTTGACCCGGAACGTATGCTGGAGACGGGAATTGATATTGTGGCCCAGCCGCCGGGCAAAAAGCTGCAAAACTTGCAACTGCTGTCAGGAGGAGAGCGGGCGTTAACGGCGATGGCGCTATTGTTTGCCATTTTACATGTCAAGCCTGTCCCATTCTGTGTGCTGGATGAAGTGGAGGCCGCACTGGACGAATCCAATGTGGTGCGTTTTGCCCAATATTTACGGGAGTTCTCCGAACAGACACAATTCATTGTAGTTACACATCGCAAGGGCACGATGGAAGAAGCCGATGTGCTATATGGAGTTACGATGGAAGAAGGCGGGGTTTCCAAGCTCGTATCCGTCAAGCTGGACAACGAGGAAGCCGAGATTGCCTGACTTCAAATAACATACTTTCAGATCAACGGAGGGAACCTATGAGTTTCTTTAGGAAATTGAAGGAAAGCATTGCAAGCAAAACCGAATCTGTTACCAAACAGTTTAAGGACGGTCTGGAAAAAACACGCAAAGGTTTTGTTGAAAAAGTATCAGATCTGATGATTCGCCGCAAGAAGATTGATGAGGAGTTTTATGAGGAGCTGGAAGAAATTCTGATCGGTGCCGATGTTGGTGTCAACACAGTTATGAACCTCATTGAAGACCTGCGGGTAGAGGTGAAAAAACGCAAAATCGAGGACGCATCCGAGCTACAGCCTGTATTATCGGAAAAGCTGTCTGAGCTGCTGCGGGGCAATGACAACAGTCAGCTTCAAATGAGCCCTGACGGGATTACGGTCATTCTATTTGTCGGTGTCAATGGTGTCGGCAAAACAACAACCATCGGTAAGCTGGCGCATCGTTTTAAACAGGAAGGTAAAAAAGTGTTGTTGGCCGCCGGGGATACGTTCCGTGCTGGTGCGATTGAACAGCTTGAGGTATGGGGTGAACGGGCTGGTGTAGAGGTCATTAAGCAGCAATCCGGTTCTGATCCAGCGGCGGTTATGTTTGATGCGGTACAGGCTGCCAAGCAGCGTCAGGTGGATGTGTTACTGTGTGATACCGCAGGACGTCTCCAGAATAAAAGCAACCTGATGGAGGAGCTGAACAAAATTTTCCGCGTGATCCAGCGTGAAATTCCCGATGCTCCCCATGAAGTACTGCTGGTACTCGATGCGACGACCGGACAAAACGCGCTCAATCAAGCCAAAATGTTTGGGGAGAAAAGTGGCGTAACCGGGCTGGTGCTGACGAAGCTGGATGGTACAGCGAAGGGGGGTATTGTTGTGGCGATCCGCCAAGAGCTGAATTTGCCAGTGAAGCTGGTAGGCTTGGGTGAAAAAGTGAATGATCTCCAGCCATTTGATTCCGAGCAATTCGTTCATGCGCTGTTCGCTGGGTTGATTCAGGAAGAAGGCGCAGATGAAACCGCGCCGGATGAAGAAGAACAGGCCTAATCAGGCTTGGGGCTAAGTAGGGTCCGGTTGCTGCGTGAGATCACAGGGATGTATAATGAAAGAAAAGGGTCTGTTGGCGCCGGATATGAATTTTTTGGATGTAAAAAATATTTCACAGGAAGCCGGGTGAAGAACCAATGGCGAACACCTATACTTATTCCCGCCGGGAAGAAATAGCCAATGCGATCACACATGGAATTGGAGCCGTTTTAAGTGTGGTGGCACTTGTGCTGCTCATTGTTTTTGCAAGCTTGAAAGGGACCACTTGGCATGTTGTCAGTTTCACGATTTACGGAATTACGATGCTGCTGTTGTACACCAATTCCACGTTGCTTCATAGCCTGCGCGAAGGAAAATTGAAGGATTTGTTCGAAATATTCGATCATTCTTGCATTTACCTGTTCATTGCAGGCAGCTACACCCCGTTTATGCTCGTTGCACTGCGCGGGACTTTAGGTTGGACGCTGTTTGGCGTTATTTGGGGAATCGCCCTGTTCGGTGTGCTATTCAAGGCATTCTTCACCAAGCGCTTCCTGTTCATGTCTACCGTGTTCTACATCGTGATGGGCTGGCTCATCACGATTGCCTGGAACCCGCTGGTGGCGGCTGTTCCCGCAGGGGGCATGACGCTATTGTTCGTGGGCGGTCTAATGTATACGTTGGGCACAATCTTCTATGTGTGGCGGGCGTTTCCGTATCATCACGCGATCTGGCATCTGTTTGTTCTGGCAGGCAGCATACTTCATTTTCTGGCTGTTCTGCTGTATCTTACCCCGGTAAGAGTTTAAACCCTAGTAGGCAAAAAGCCGATTCGTACTTCCGTTTAAGGGTAGTGAATCGGCTTTTTTTTGGTTGACAAGGGATAACGCTTGACATCTTCTTTTCTTTTATGTATGATAAGGATCGTTGAAAAGAACTGTAAAGTGTTTTTCCTTGACGATGGAGGTATACGCGATGAGTCAGGAGAATCGGCTGGAAAAGACAAACCGGATTAACCGACTGTTTGACTTCTATGAACCTCTGCTTACGGAGAAGCAACAGATGTTTTTGAAATATTACTTCCATGATGATTTTTCTCTGGGAGAGATTGCTTCGGAATTTCAAATTAGCCGTCAGGCCGTGTATGAGCATATCAAACGTGCCGAGCAGGTATTGGAAATGTATGAGGAAAAGCTCGGGTTGCTCAGTAAATATGAGCGTAGAAGCCGAGATCTGGAAGAATTGAATACAGCGTTGTATGAGGCGTTCGGTAAAATCGGTAAACCCGATGAAGGCACTCTGCAACATGTTCATCAAATTGTAAATCGCCTGCAGGAATTGTAGGTCATATAGATTAGTAAACAAACAACCCTGGTAGACAAGGAGGTGCGAAAATATGGCATTTGAAGGATTATCGACCCGCTTGCAAAATGTATTTAGTAAACTGCGCGGCAAAGGAAAAGTGTCTGAGGATGATGTAGCTCAGGCGATGCGCGAAGTACGATTAGCTTTGCTGGAGGCGGACGTTAACTTCAAGGTTGTAAAGGACTTTATTGCCAAGGTGAAGGAGAAATCCGTCGGCAAGGAAGTGATGGACAGCTTTACGCCAGGCATGGTCATCATCGACATCGTGAACAAGGAACTGACCGAGTTGATGGGTGGCAGTCAGGCCAAGCTTGCCAAAGCAAACAAACCGCCTACGGTCATTATGATGGTGGGTCTCCAGGGCGCAGGTAAGACGACGACGTCCGGCAAGCTGGCGAAGTTGCTGCAAAAGCAAAATCATCGCCCCTTACTCGTAGCTGGTGATATATATAGACCGGCTGCGATCAAGCAGTTACAGATACTTGGCGAGCAGATCAATGCTCCTGTATTTACGCTCGGTGATCAGACAAGCCCGGTGGAAATTGCAAAACAGGGCTTACAGCATGCTAAGGATAATGGTAATGACTACGTTATTATAGATACTGCCGGTCGTCTTCACGTGGATGAAGAGCTTATGGAAGAGTTGCGCCAGATTCATGCGAATGTGAGTCCTGACGAGGTTCTGCTGGTTGTTGACAGCATGACAGGTCAGGATGCGGTAAACGTTGCGGAGCACTTTAACACGAGCTTGGAGTTAACAGGGGTTGTACTGACGAAGCTGGACGGCGATACCCGCGGTGGTGCGGCCTTGTCGGTTAAGGCTGTGACTGGATGCCCAATCAAGTTTGCTACATTGGGTGAAAAGCTGGATGCGATGGAGCCGTTTCATCCGGAACGGATGGCTTCACGGATTTTAGGCATGGGTGACATGTTGTCCCTGATTGAAAAAGCGCAGTCCAATATCGACGCTGATAAGGCGAAGGAAATGGAACGGAAAATGCGTAATGCCGAGTTTACCTTCGAAGATTTTCTGGAGCAGATGGATCAAGTTAAAAAGCTTGGCCCGATCGACCAGATTCTCGATATGATTCCCGGCATGGGCAATATGAAGCAAATGAAAGATGTCAAAGTGGATGACAAGCAGATGGGCCGGATTGAGGCTATCGTTCATTCCATGACCACACAAGAAAAGCAAAACCCGGACATGATTAATCATAGCCGTCGCAAACGGATTGCTGTAGGCAGTGGAACATCACTGGCTGAGGTAAACCGCCTGATCAAGCAATTTGACGAAATGCGGCGCATGATGAAGCAGTTCTCAGACATGATGGGACCTAAGGGTGGCAAAAACAAAGCCCTGAAGCAGTTGAAGGGTATGGGTAAAGGTATGAAGTTTCCTTTCCGTTAAGGCCAGTAGGCCGTTGGAATTATAGGATAACAATATACAGTCTACTTTTTGAAGGAGGTGAATTTTCGTGGCAGTTCGTATTCGTCTGAAACGTATGGGTGCACATAAAGCTCCTTTCTATCGCGTCGTGGTATCGGATTCCCGTTCCCCGCGTGACGGTCGTTTTATCGAAGAAATCGGTTATTACAACCCTATTACAGTACCAGCAGTTGTAAAAATTGATGAAGATAAAGCGTTGAAATGGTTGCAAGATGGTGCACAAGCATCCGATACAGTCCGCAACTTGCTTAGCAAAGCGGGCGTAATGAAAAAGTTTCATGAGTCTAAACAACAGAAATAAGGTGCTGATACGGAGGGTCAACCATGGAAGAATTAGTGATAATCATTGCTAAGGCTTTAGTCGATCATCCGGAAGATGTAACCGTGAAGACCTTGGAGAAGGATCGGCTTGTCGTATATGAGCTTAGCGTGCATCCTGAGGATGTAGGTAAAATCATTGGCAAGCAGGGTCGTATCGCCAAGGCGCTTCGCACTGTGGTTGCATCAGCAGCCGTTAAGATGGATAAACGGGTTACCGTAGACATCATATCTTAAAGATATACGAAAGTGGGTTAGGATGTATGTCCTAACCCTTTTTCGTACATGATGAAGATGATATGGAGCGGGACCGATTACAAGCAGGAGGAACACGATGCAGCAATTGTTTAATGTCGGGAAAATTGTGAATACACATGGAATCCGCGGCGAGCTTAAAATATTAACGACGACTGATTTCCCGGAGGATCGTTTTGCCAAAGGAAGTGAACTGTTGATCATTCCTGCGGATGGTAAAACGCCGATCCCTGTAACTATTGAAACAGCACGTTTTCAAAAAAATATGGTTGTAGCCAAATTCAAGGAATATCATAACATCAATGATGTTGAAAAGTATAAAGGCAGCTTATTGAAGGTGTCCGCTGAACGGCTAGGCGAACTAGAGGAAAATGAGTTTTATTTTCATGAAGTTGTTGGCTTGGAGGTAGTGACAGAAGATGGAGAAAAGCTTGGCGTGGTGAAGGAGATTTTGACACCAGGAGCTAACGATGTATGGGTAGTCACAATGCCCGATGGCAAGGAACTGCTGTTGCCGTATATAGAAGGTGTCATTTTGGATGTAAACGTGCCTGAAAAACGGGTTACGGTACGGTTGATGGAAGGACTATTGTAATGCGGGTGGATGTGCTGACCCTGTTTCCCGAAATGTTTGACGGTGTATTTAATGCAAGCATTCTGGGAAAAGCAAGGGAGAAGGGAATCATATCACTGCAAGCGGTTAATTTTCGCCAATATGCTGGGAACAAGCATGGTCAAGTGGATGATACACCCTATGGCGGCGGGGGCGGGATGGTATTGAAGCCTGACCCGATTTTCGCTGCGGTGGAGGCGTTATTGGATGAATCAGAGAGTCCAACCATATTAGGGAACACAGACGAAGTTGTTCAAGGTGGAGAGGCCGGGTCGAGTGCGGGTTTGAAAGCACCGCGTATTATTTTGATGTGTCCCCAAGGTGAGACTTTTACGCAAAAGAAAGCGGAGGAGCTTGCTAAAGAGGACCATCTTATTTTTATATGCGGGCATTATGAGGGCTATGATGAGCGTATTCGCGAGCATTTGGTGACGGATGAGCTTTCTATCGGAGATTATGTGTTGACTGGTGGGGAACTGCCCGCCATGGTCGCTATAGATAGTGTGGCACGGTTGCTGCCTGGAGTGCTGGGCAATGAAACGAGTGCGGTAACGGACTCTTTTAGTACAGGTCTGCTGGAGTACCCGCATTATACCAGACCTGCTGAGTTTCGGGGCTGGAAGGTGCCTGAGGTGCTGTTGTCAGGACATCACGTTAATATTGATGCATGGAGACGGCAGGAGACACTGCGTCGTACGATGGAACGCCGACCGGATCTGCTGGAGCAGGCTGAATTAACAAGCAAGGAACGGCTATGGATAGAGGAACAGCGCAAGATGGATTGATCATGGGAAGAGTGTATTAAAGCGCTGTAGCAATGAGGGGATTTGAAAGCAGGTGCTAACCTGTTTTATAATGTAATTAATTAAATATAATGTTTGGTCAAATCCCTTTTTCTTGTTGCAATGCGGTATCCTCCATGATACAATACATCTGTTGTGTGTAATACGGTGGTCCTCTGTGGATGATGAAGGAAACGGATGTGTTTCCAGAAGATGCATGAACACCTGTACGGAAGGAGGGAGTCATAGATGAATATCGTCCAAGCGATCACTGAAGAACAACTGCGTAAAGATTTGCCTAACTTTCGTCCCGGTGACACTTTGAAAGTGCACGTGAAAGTTATTGAGGGAACTCGTGAGCGTATCCAGTTGTTTGAAGGTGTTGTAATTAAACGCCGTGGTGGTGGAATCAGTGAGACTTTTACAGTTCGTAAAATTTCTTACGGTGTAGGTGTGGAAAGAACTTTCCCGCTTCATTCCCCGAAAATCGATAAAATCGACGTGGCTCGCCGTGGTAAAGTGCGTCGTGCGAAGCTTTATTATCTTCGTGAACTGCGCGGTAAAGCAGCGAGAATTAAAGAAATTCGTCGTTAATACAACGAATAACGAAAGGGGCTTGATTACAAGCTCCTTTCGTTTTTTCTACGTACATAGGGAACTGTGGATTATTGACCGTAAAGAGAGGACAGTGAGCTATGGAGCAAGAAGTAGGACAAGGAGCTATACAGCAGCCGACCGATCAAGAGGGCACACCCAAGCGTAAACCCAAAAATGAGATTTTTGAGTGGATCAAGGCCATCGTTATCGCATTAGTGTTGGTCTTTTTAATCCGTTGGTTTCTTTTTAAACCGTTTATTGTGGATGGCCCGTCGATGCAGCCTAACTTTCATACCGGAGAACGTGTCATTGTAAATGAAATTTTGTATGATTTCCGTTCCCCAAAACCGGGAGAGGTCATCGTGTTTCATGTACCGGATGAAGGAAGAGACTTCATTAAGCGCGTCATTGCCGTTGAGGGCGATACGGTTAAGGTAGAAGGCGACACGATTACGGTGAATGGTAAACCTATCCAGGAGCCTTACTTGAAAGCTCCGTTGGAGGAAGCGCATCAAAATGGTGAGCTTTACAACAAGTTTACAAATTTCCCGAATGAAAATTTTAAGGATGGTAAAGTTCCGGCAGGGCATATTTTTGTTATGGGGGATAACCGTTCCAACAGTACAGACAGTCGGATGATTGGATATATTGATTTGAAGGAAGTCGTGGGCCGTGCTGATGTTATTTTCTGGCCGGTGAAGGATATGAAGTGGATTAACCACTAGAACAACTAATATGCAGCATAGCTGCCGTAATCCTGACGCTTAACCCTATGGGGAACGTTAGGAGTTACGATCAATGAGGTGATGACGGTGACGATACAATGGTTTCCTGGTCATATGACCAAAGCGCGCCGCCAAATTGAAGCAAAATTAAAGCTGATTGATTTGGTAATTGAGCTGATTGATGCTCGGTTGCCGCTTTCCAGCCGAAATCCAATGATTGATGATATTTTGCAGGGCAAGCCGCGAATGATTATTTTAAATAAGGCAGATTTGGCGGACCCGGTAGTATCACAGCAGTGGATTGCCTACTTTAAGGAGCAAGGGCATATCGCCTTTCAGGTGGATGCTACAACAGGCACAGGAATGAAAGAAATTCCGGTTCAGGCCAAGTTGCTGCTTAAGGAAAAGATAGATCGGCAGATTTCTAAAGGTATGAATCCTCGTCCTATGCGTGCTTTGATTGTCGGTATTCCGAATGTCGGTAAATCGACCCTGATCAACCGTATGGCAGGACGTAGCATTGCAGCTACGGGCGATCGTCCTGGGGTGACGAAGGCACAGCAATGGATCAAGATTGGTGAAATTGAGCTGCTGGATACACCGGGTATTCTGTGGCCCAAGTTCGAGGATCAGAATGTTGGTTATCGTCTGGCGGTTACAGGCGCGATCAAGGAAGAGATTTTGAATGTTGAGGATATCGCTTTTTTTGCGACAAAATATTTGGTTCAATATTACTGGGATGAGCTGGCAGGGCGCTTTGAGCTGACTGAACGTCCCGAGGATACGGAAAATGCCGATGAAATTGTCAGTGTCATGGAAGCGATTGGACGTAAACGCGGCTGTATTGTCAGCGGTGGACGTGTAGATCTCGAAAAATCGTCAAAAATCATTTTACGAGAGCTGCGTGCAGGTAAGCTGGGACGTTTCAGTTTGGAAGCTCCTTACTGATTCGATTCTGCCTGATGTATCGGATACACCGCATAGTATAGTGTGGCAAGGAAGAACCTTCCCCATCTCTCCGGAGAGAGGAAGGTTTTTTGGTATGTGAAGCTAGGTTAACGAAAGGGGTTTTGGGACGGGCTGGTCTGTGTTAAGCTGAATAAAATTGTGCAGAACTATATGGCGTGAATTAAGCGTCAAACTACATATAGATAGGCGGGTATGGAGTATGGAAGAAAAAGTGGTAGCGGTAACGGACATGCTGCGCTATGAAAAAGAGTGCTGGGAGCAATCCTATGAGCACATCGCTGGCATTGATGAGGTAGGCCGAGGATGTTTGTTCGGGGATGTTGTGGCTGCGGCAGTCATTTTGCCGAACGGTGAGCTGCTGGAGGGCGTGGATGATTCCAAAAAGCTGACGGACAAGAAGAGGGAAACCTACTATGAGCTGATTATGGAGAAGGCCATTGCCGTAGGAGTCGGGTATGTAGAGGCACGAACGATTGATGCCATCAATATTAAACAGGCTGCTCGTTTGGCGATGAAGCAGGCAGTTGAGGCATTACAGGTATCTCCTGATTATTTGCTTGTAGATGCAGAAAAGGTGGACTTGCCTATCCCCCAGCTCTCTATTATTAAAGGAGATGCGAACAGCCAGTCTATTGCTGCGGCTTCTATCATTGCCAAGGTAACCCGTGATCGACTGTGCAAAGGTGAATGGGATGCAAAGTACCCGGAATATGGGATTGGCATACATAAAGGTTACGCTACCAAGCTGCATAGGGAACAAATTTTGACGCTGGGACCTACAGCAATGCATAGACGCAGCTTTCTTGGTAATTTGTTGATCGAGCAACCGACGTTGTTTGACCTGTAAATACTTATTATGAGTCGGGACTGTGCCGATATAATGTATACCCAATAAAATAGGCCCCTTGAATATGGGGCATGAAGAGAGGAGGGACCCTATGAATATCGGATCTGTATTTCGAGGATTACTTGGTGATGTGAAGGCGGGAGAGGCTAAAAAGCTCGATATGCAGCCAGGTCAGGTCGTGCGGGGCGTCGTATTAAAGGTGTCTGAGGACGGTGGTGAAGCTGTGTTGCAAATTCAAGGTTCCCAGGTCAGAGCCAAGCTGGAAACCCCTCTTCAACCTGGACAGTCCACATTACTCCAGGTCCAGCCAGCTTCGCCCAGCGGAATGACTGTACTTAAGCCTTTGCACGATGCAGCCAACACAGGGCAGCAGACTGTAGCGCTGGCAGATGTACTGGATTCGGTGGGACTACCGGATACAGCGCAGAACAGGGAACTGATACAGGCGATGCAAAAGAATGGCGTACCGTTGACATCGGAAAATGCGGCTTCTTTACGAGACGCTTTGGCGAAGCAGCCGGGAAAAGTACAAATGGAGACGTTTGTGCAGGCAGCAGCGGTTGCCTTTCAACGTGGCTTGCCGTTGACGGCGGAAAGTATAAACGGTTTGCGACAGGCGATGTTTGGCCCTCCTTTAAATGATCTTTTGTCTTCGCTGGAGCACGAGCTTGAAGCGGTATTCAAGCAGCAAGGACAAGGAGCATCTGCTGACCGTATGGCGGGAGAAGCAACAGCTGTAAAGGGGGCTGACCGAATGTCCCCTGCTCCATCAGGCGCTTCTTCATCTGTTGTTGCAGATGCACCAGAAGGCCAAGCTCCTGTATTGTCCAAAGATGCCGCTGCTGTTGCTACAAAGCAGGCAGAAGCGGCACAGGCAGCAGGAGGCAAAGGGACTCAGGCGGCAAATCTTGCTGCTATGGTGGGTGAAGCGGGCGCTTCGGCGACAGACACGGATGCTCCGACTGGAACTGCTGCATCTGTAGCTAAAGGGGCTGTCTCGGGAGAACCAGCTGTAGCTAATGGGCGTGGAGGCATAGCCACGGACGTGGTGGCGGACTCTGGTGTAAATGCGCCTGAATCGGGCGCTGATGCACTGAGGGCTTCACGCGCCGGTGCGGAGCAGCC
>NZ_ASRY01000037.1 GCF_000520815.1 Paenibacillus maysiensis
CTGGAGCCGCGCTCCGTCGCCCTCATCGAGGGCAGCGGCGCGAACGCAGGCCGCCTGCTTGTGCGTCAGCGCCCTGCCAAGGGCCTGTTGGCCCGCATGTGGGAGCTGCCGCACGAGCTTGTCGGGCCGGAGGGCTACAACGGTCCGGTGCCGGATGAGCCAGCCATGGATCACCTGGCGGCTCATTTGCTGGCGGAGGGCGTGCTCGCGCGTCCGGTGCGGTTTGTACGTGAGGCGGAGCACACGTTCAGCCACATTCACTGGAACCTGCGTGTGTTCCAGTGTGAAGAGATCGCCAGCCCTGCCGGAGAGGCGGGGGGGGGGGGGG
>NZ_ASRY01000038.1 GCF_000520815.1 Paenibacillus maysiensis
TTCACAGAGCCGAGCGGGCAGAATTGGTTCTCGCCGGTGAACATCCTGAAGCTGCGGGTCAGTCCTGCGATTTCGATCGGATCTCCCAGCAGGGTTCCTGTTCCGTGCGCCTCGACATAGCTGACTGTCCGCGCATCCACCTCCGCCTGGCGCAGCCCGGCGAGAATCAGCTCGCTTTGAGCCACCGGATCGGGTACGGTATAACCGTTGGTCTTGCCGCCGTGGTTGACCGCTGTACCTTTAATAACGCCGTAAATATGATCGCCGTCGGCAACCGCCTTGTCCAGCGGCTTCAGCAGCACCGCCCCGACCCCTTCTCCGGGCACGAAACCGTTGCCGCCTTCGCCAAAACTGCGGCAACGGCCATCCGTGGAGGACATTGACATCTGGGAGTGCATCAAATATTTGGCCGGATGAAGGGACAGGTTGACTCCGCCGACAACGGCAGCCTCGCATTCGCCCCGTTTAATGCTTTCAATGGCAAGATGGAGTGCCGTCAGTGATGAAGAACAGAGCGTATCGACGGCCATGCTGGGACCATGAAAATCAAAAAAGTAAGATATCCGGTTGGCAATCGAGCCATAGGCAGAAACGACCGAAACCGGATCGGCGTCTTCATGGCGGACAGCATTGTACAGTTGGTATTCGGCATACATAACCCCGACGAACACTCCGACGCGTCCGCCGAATGCCCGCTGCATCGCTTCGCGGCTATAACCCGCATTCTCGAACGTATGCCAGACCGTTTGCAGGAACAAACGCTCCTGCGGATCCATAATTTCGGCTTCTTTGGGAGAAATATTGAAGAACAGTGGATCGAATGCATCCGCATCCGCCATAAATCCTCCCCACTTGCTGTACATTTTGCCAGGAGTCCGCTGTCCAGGATCGAAATGCGGACGGTAGTCCCAGCGTTCCGTCGGAATCTCCGTGATGCAATCGATGCCTTGCTGCAAGTTCTGCCAGTACTCATCCAGGGTTTCCGCTTGGGGATACCGCCCATCCATTCCTACGATGGCTACATGGCGTGAGTTGCCTGCGGGAACGGGCCCACTCCCGCCGTCCGGCGGACAAAGGGTTTGCATTCCCCTCGGTTTGCAGTTGCCCGGAGCCTGGAAGGCAGCGGTCTCATCCCCCGGTTGCGCCGGATCGACGCCAAGCAGCTTCCGGGCTTGCACGGGATAGGTTGAACATAAATATTGCGCCGCTTCACGCAAAGTCCTGCATTCAAAGAACAACGTCTTCGGGCACTCTGCAAAATCACGCTCCAGCCTGCCGTTCAGCCTTGTAATCATCATGGAATGGATACCGTAATGCTCCAGGGGAGTATTCATATTCAACCGGTCTGGCGGGATTTCCGAAATCTCGGCAAATATGCCTTGAAGGTATCCTTCCAGGCCGGGCAGCAAATGACCATCCGCCGAAGCCGAAGCACCGCCTT
>NZ_ASRY01000039.1 GCF_000520815.1 Paenibacillus maysiensis
TCTTCAAGCAAATGAGCATCCTCCAGCCTCACATTGCAGAACGTATCCAGCCAGCGCACCCACATTTGTAGTGGGGGACTTTTGAGCTGAATGCCATGCTCGTCAATCACTGTCGTCCAATCCCATACCCATAGGCCGTGCAATGTGAGGATGGTGTTTATATAGGCGGGCAGATTGTCCGCAAGCAAGGTGAATTGATCCCGTTCGTGATCATAGCAGAACACCGCAGGCTCGGTAGTGGATGTCGCCAAATCGAGTAACACCGGATCGCCCGCACCGTTATAGTTAAAAATCAGATACCGATGTTCGTCCATTGCCGCTGGTGAGTCTGTATTTTCCCCATAGGATGTGAAATAGCTAATATATTCATGGTTCCAGCCAAACTCACCCGTGATATCGTCGAGTATGTTCAGTCCGTCATCAGAGGTGAAACCATATTCACCTGTACGTCCCGATACATCAGCTACAATGCAATGTTGAGGAAGCGACCATAACAGATATAAGCTGCCGCATCGTTGGATCAGTTCAGACAGGGAGGCGGGTAAAGGTCTCTGTAGTCGTTCCTCCAGTGCCGTTAACTCACTTGTGGAGCTGCCCTCCGTCCACTCGTATTCCACGTCAGGCATTCCGCTTTGTCTCAAACGGTCGGCGATCTGCCCCAGCCTCTCAAAGGTTTGCTCAAAATATGCCGTCATTTTCATTCGTCCTCCTCTTACTTTAAAATCCGGCAATGCTGCTTCTGCAAGAATAATAGAATCTCATCACAAAGCTTCGTAGCCATCTGTTTATCGCGTCCAAAAGTAAATGAGGGATATGCTATAATCAGGAAATAAAATAGTTATAGATTAGTCTATCTTAATTACGTTGGAACTACAATTTGTAAGGGGATGAAGGAGGAGCACATCGTATGACATCAGGGGTACAAGCGTACATAGATCCGATTTTCGAGGCAATTGATAAGGCGTACGCTTCTGAGCAAAAACGAATCGCTGAATTTCAGACCAAAAGTGTCCTTCACGAAGGGATTCATGAATACTTAAAAGTGACCTGTAAGGAGGACGGGCTATGGGTGGATACCTATGAACCGTTTGATTGGGATAATCGTAGACCGGATACGAAAATTTCTGGTTTTACGAAGGGGGTAACGCTCCAGCAGGTGCAGGACGAGTGGATGCCTGTGTTCAGGGAACGGATAGAGGCTCTATTTAAGTCTGAAAAATTTAGTTCCATGTTCTTTCGTTATCGGCTGGAGTTTCATCTGGAAGTGGTCTTGGAGAAGAAATCCAGCCATTTTACATTCTCGCTCCTGAACGAAGATAAACGACAGCATTTGTTAGCCTCTATCCAACAGTATGTGGAGCAGAAGCTCAACCCTGGCAGTAAAGCTGTGCCGAAGGAAAAGGACGATTTTTTCTTTGTGAGGCACTTGCTCGATCCTCACTTGTACCCTATAGATGCCGAACGGGTAGGTGACCTTCTGGATCGAATGGATGCAAAAGTGAAGGTGAGCCGCAATCGTGAGGAAGCATGGAGACATCAGCTTAACAGTGGCTTAAAGCGTTGGGCTGAAGATGAATTTTTGGCGAAGTATGCGGATCGGGATAAAAGCTACGGACTGGATTATACGGTGAAGTCCGATATTCGTCCTTCAAATATTCCTGCGCCAGCTATGGAGATGTTCCTGCTCACCGCGATGCGAGTGGGTTCGACCGATGCCGATGCACGGCAGAAATATTTGGAGATCGCTGCACAGCTAGGCTCGGAGGGGGCTGCCCAATGGCTCAAGAGCGGGTCAGGAAGCATTCCAGCACTATATGCAAGCGAGCGCGTCACCTGCCAAGCGAATGATATTTTGCAAACACTGGAGGTTCATATTCTTTCGGAGGAGGAAGAGAGCTACAGGGAAGCGCTCGTATATGTATGCGATATTTTTCAGAAAGGCTTTACCAAGGAATACCGCTTGAAGCTCAAGAGCAAGGTGAAAAATTTCTTGCCTGTGCCCAAGCTGGCCAAATCTACGTTACATCGTTTCTTCGCTAATGCACTTGAATACCCCGCGCTGCATCCTTTGCTGGCTGAATATGCAGATATCGTGATGGAAGAGTTCAAGTGGTACAACGATGTGGAGCCAGGAGAAAAATCGGCGATGCCGGGCACCTATGCGGTGATGGGGCTGGGCCTGAAAGGAACGGACTATTTTCCATTGGTGATTCGCTATATGAAGCTGGTGGATACGGAGCATCAGTCGGTACAGGACGGTTACGCGGCTGCCGTTGCAGATGCGCATGGACTGACACCGGACACAATTCCAGTTTGGACGAAGATTCTTCTGGCAGGCAACCAAAGTGCCAAGCCGTTGAAGTCGTCTGGAATCAAAAGCGTAGAGCAGGCACAGGTGCTGGTCGAGGAGCTTGAGAAGCTGGACGATTACGACAAAGAGCTGCTCGTTTACCGAATTTGGGGCGGCGAGAAAAAGCTGAAAAGCAGTCTGAAACAGGCTGATCCTGAGGTAAAAGCACTGCTGGAATCTCTTATTCCATAAAAGCATCGTATTCGTGGTAATACTGAAGTCCCTGTGCGATGCGGTGGATGTCCGGCTCGTTCCCACTGCGGCGTAGCACTTCAATGACATCCTGCACGGTCGCTATCTCCAGCCATGTCTGTGCGTGATGATCGGGAAGGGACGCAGGAATATTTTCATTCCGATGATTGGTGACGGTGAGGCCTGCTTCTTCCAGCTCCCATAGCTCTTCCTCCGGGATAATATAATAGGTGGCCTCGACAGGACTGCTCTGAAAATGTTCCAGATTGGTGAATACCCATTCATTCATATCTGTTTGGCTAACGGTTCGAACCAATGCTTCTAGGTTGTCAAAGGTTTGTATACTCATGCTTAGAGCTTCCTCCTTCGGATGCTTGCTTATGCTGTATTTTTTGTAATATTTTTATAATGGCCTGGCGATTCTTCGCATCCTTAATGTACTTGGGAATGGAATGGGAAGCCGTACGCATCGTACCGGATGTAAGCTTTTCTCGCAACTCGGCAGAGATATAAGCCCTGACAACGGGGGCAGTGGACAGCTACCTGTTCTCCTCTCCTGATCACGGCGCTAAAGTCATATTTATATCCATGTTCATCTTTGAAGCGCTTTTGCTCCATATTCGTTCCTCCTTTTCTCCGAAGGAGAACGCTTTTTTGAATCTACCATACAGTGTGCAGATCACCTGACATACCGCAAATCGACCGCCATGCAGGGGGATAACAAAAATATCGCCTTCCCGATGCTTGATTCTTTTGAACACCATCGTCAGGCCAGCTCTTCCTGAATGATCTCTGTTTTTAGACCTTTAGCGCTGGTAATCGTAATGCTGATCGCGTCATAGCCGTTCCGCTTCGCATCTTCAAAGTCGCATCGTTCGCCGTTGATCAGCTCTAACTGTCCATTCTCATCCACATCGTCTGCAAACTCGTCATCCCAATCAACATTATAAAAAGTGGTCAAGCTTACCTCGAAAGTATCTTCACCATCTTCGTCCAGATAGGGCAGCAGGGGAGTGCGATTGTTCTGCTGTTCCTTGGTATAAACTTCGCATAACAGAGCATCGTAACCATGGCGGGTTCCGTCAAAAATCACAATCTGTTCACCTGTGACTGCATCTTCTGCAATAATGAGCTGGGGTGCAAATTCAGTTACACCGATTAGCTCGTCCATAAGTTCTCCATAATAAAAAATGTGGAATTTCGTATGTTCTGCCTGTGAACGAAGCCTACCTGTCCACTCCTGTTCGACCCATGCCTCCGGGTTTTCGGGTACAACCCAACCTTCCAAGTAAGCCGGTCCCCATTTAGGATTATGTATTTCTGTCATCAGTGGGCCTCCCTTTCTATTCATTGAGTCGTTCAATTACCTGATTAAAAAACGTTGTAAAGTCTGTTGCCACCAGATACAAATGTCCACATTCGTCCTGCTCTGCAATATCATAGTTCAGTTTGTCATCATGAGCATGAAGATGTGTGCGGTCCCAGTAGTACACATACGGGGTGTATTCATTACATATCAGAACGTAAAAATTGCCGCCCGCATCTGCACCAATCAACAAAGCGTTCTCGACATGATTGATTTCATCCAGAAATTCGCCATTAATCGCTAGAAGGTCATGATTTTTGTTGGATACCTCATATCCGAAAAAGCAAGTCAAATCAATGTCTCCGTTATCCACGCGGTCAAAGGGCACATTGCAATAAAAAGGGGCGGCTACATAAAAGCCGTTATATTGTGAAAGAAAACGTGTATAGCCAGCGGGCAATATACGCTGTATTTGTTCCTCCAATGCCGCGATCTGGGCAGGCGAAAGCCCTGATTCAATTGCGAATGACATTAATAACCAGCCTCCTTGATCCTAGTAAACCATAGATCTCTTTTTGAAAATGAGACGACGCAGCGGTGCATCGTTTGTGTGATTATGTCATGGATAGGGTGACGATTTTGTTGTCCTCATCCACATCTACCTTCACATTCACTCCCAGCTTGTCCTTAAACAGCTTACTGATATTGATATAGTCATCCTTCACCGCACTACTTGAATTACCAGAGGTGCGAGTCATCCCAGCAGTGATGATGGAACGCACATAGGTTTTGTCGAGCTGGGCTTCAGGATTGTAAGTATAAATAACCTGCTCCTGTTGATTGTAATAATGGGTTAAATCCGTATAGTCGTTGGCGTTCTTATACTGCTGTTCCTCACGTACATACTCAGGATGGTCCATGGTGTAGTGGACTCCCCCGTCCAGAAAAGGATTTTCCTTGGAGGGTCGGAGTTCATATTGTCCATACGCCAGTTGAAACAGATACTCTATGCCTGAGCCCTCCGCCTGATAGTAGAGCTGACGATTGTCCCCTTTTTTATCTATAGCGGTATAGCTGCTGATTAAAGGCCAGGTATCATACTTTTTATCCTTTACCTCAATGGCAAGCTTGTAATGCACAAGCACCTTTTCATTTTGAAATAATCCAAAGCTACTCATAATAAAATAGGCAGGCACACATATAATTCCGATAATCAATATGAATATAAATATTCTTACACGCATGAGTAGAGTAATTCTCCTTTGGTTGTCGATTATGTGGACAGCTCTCGTTGGGCAGATGCGCCGAATTTCTCATGTTGCAATAATAGTTTCAGCGCATGTTGTGCGAAAGGGTTGGTTTTATGTGCGCGGAGCAGTGCAAAATACGATAGTGTAGGGAAAACAGATAAAAATGTCTTTCCGTCATTATCAGTTTGTATGGACATATATCCCCCTCATTTCTTATCCAGATTACTTTTTGGGCATTGTATACTAGCTTTTCTCATGTCTGTAGTTCGATAAGGCTTCTTCCGGTCCGCCACCCTCCAGCAGTACCATAACCGCATAGGAGATCGTATCAATCCAGTCGTCGAGGGTGTTGATCTGCTCTACGGTCAGCAGGTTGTTTCGCTGCAGCATACTATCAGGATACAATGCCCATGCCCGTGTATATTGGCAAATCCCCCACAGAGCGGCAATCAGCTCCCGTTCTACGGACGGTTTCTCTAACTCATCTGCCAGAACTTCAATGATAGTCATCAGCTCATGGAAATTGTCCTCGATCAGTTCGCCTTGGAAGGGACGAAGCATCCCTAGAAATCCGTTTTGCATTTTGGGATGATCCAAATCATTGTGAATAAAAGAATGACAACGTAATAGCTCACGAGCCTCCTGTTTATTCATTCAGTTCCTTAATCTCTGCGCGGATACCTCTGCACAGAAAGCTACCTGACAGTCCCGATAAGGCATCGATATCAACGACCATGTCTGCTTCTTCATAGCGGAAATCAAGCTGCAAGATGATGTTTTCTGTTCCTATAGGAGTTAATACATGCTCTTTGGTTTCCAAAAATGTAAAAGTCACTGCATAGCGTGGGACGTCTTTTGCTGGAGCTTCAGGGATTACAGGTGCCTCAGTCGAAGGAGCCAGATCAGGTGATTTGGGTATCAGTACAGTAGGGGGTGATAGTTCAATCGTCAAGGATATCTGGTCCTTTGTGATATCAGCTGCTGTAATTTGGTCATAATGAAAGGGAGGGAAATATCCGAGCTTTTCCACGATTTTATCTGCTCCTTGAATGGAGACGGTCGGTGAGAAAGCCAGTTCAAGCCCGATGGAGCCTGCCAACTGGCTCTCATGTTGCGGATTGATACGTAAAAGAGCCTGTTCCGCCCCTATCTCCACAATCGTGCCGATAAAATACTGCTTGCCATGAATCAGAACAATATCATGCGGAACGAATGGCAGTGCGCCCCCGGATTTGTAATGAATGAGATAGTCGTATCCTTTTTTTTCAACGTTTTGAATCTGTATATGCATAAGTTTCAACCTCCTGATGTTTAGTATAATGTATTTTTCAAGGATATGGTAAAGAAAAGCGAGTCCATGAACAGATTGGAAAAACGCTCGTCAGCAAATACAGTGCGCTCTTCAGACAGTCGGCCTGTCATTATAAAGCTGTAATGCAGGTTGTTGACTACGGGCATCATTCCTTTTTTTCATAAATTACCGTTTCTACTATCATAATATATGACAGGGCAACTAAATTCACCTTTTGCAACTGTTCATTAAAATGGTTTGGAAACCCGTTCATATTCGCGTATACTAGGAAAGTCATATATGGAACGGGCCTGAGCCGCCTTGCGGCCGTATGTTTTGGTTACATGAACAGAATCAACGATAACGGATAAGCTCCCTTCCTGAAAAGGGTTGAAAGAGAACCGATACAAAAATGGGAATTCTGAACTATGGAACGATGGATGTCATATGGCACATGAACCTATTTTACGTGACACATATTGAATACAGATAAGGGAAGTGAATACCACTTGAAGAATTTTGCAACATTAGGCGTAGAGCAGCACTGGGTAGACGCCTTGAAAGAGCAGGGAATTACAGCACCAACACCTGTACAGCAGGAGTCCATTCCGCTATTGATGCAAGGTCAGGACGTTATTGCCGAGGCGCATACGGGAACAGGTAAAACGCTTGCGTTTTTACTGCCGATTTTGCAAAAAATGAATCTGGACAAGCGTCATCCACAGGCGCTCGTGATTGCTCCCACGCGTGAGCTGGCACTCCAGATTACACAGGAAGCGAACATATTGGCGGCTACGGAGCCAAGCTTGTCGTTGCTGGCTGTTTACGGAGGACAGGATGTAGAGCGTCAGCTTCGCAAGCTGAAGGGCGGCGCACAGTTGATTATCGGTACACCTGGGCGATTGCTCGATCACCTGAGACGCGGCACGCTGGATCTGAGCGGTGTTAAAATGCTGGTGCTGGATGAAGCCGACCAAATGCTGCACATGGGCTTTCTGAACGATGTAGAGACGATTCTTCAGGAAGTTCCGTACCGGAGACAGACCATGCTGTTCTCCGCTACAATGCCAGCAGGTATCCGCAAACTGGCTCGTGTATATATGAACGAGCCTGTGGATGTAAAAGTGAAGTCTGCTTCTTCCGTTCCGGTGAGCCAGATCCGTCAGGTCGTTGTACAGACGACGGATCGGGGCAAGCAGCAAGCATTAGTGGATATGCTGAATGCGGATCGTCCGTATTTGGCTGTTATTTTCTGCCGTACGAAGCGCCGCGCTGCTGCGTTAAATGAGCAGTTGCAAGAAATGGGCTTCGAGAGCGGCGAGCTTCACGGGGATTTGTCCCAGAACAAGCGTGAGCAAGTGATGAAGGCGTTCCGTGAAGCGAAGCTTCAATTGCTTGTAGCGACCGATGTGGCCGCACGCGGCCTGGATGTGGAAGGCGTAACGCATGTCTTTAACTATGACATGCCGCAGGATGCCGAAAGCTATATTCACCGTATCGGGCGTACCGGCCGTGCCGGAGGCAAAGGTGTGGCGGTAACGCTCGCCACGCCACGGGATGTTCCAGAGCTTCGGAACATCCAGAGGGTTGCTGGTGTCACATTCACCAGCAGCGAGGGCGGCGGGCAGCGTAGACCTGCTGCCGA
>NZ_ASRY01000040.1 GCF_000520815.1 Paenibacillus maysiensis
TACGGCCGGGACAGCGACAGGCAGCTTTGGCAAGCCTGCGCTGTTTGAGGTGGGCGTTTCCCCCGGCGTGGGAAACAAGAAGTTCACCGCTCGCCAGATGGCGCTGCTCGCCGAGGTAGCGGGTGATGAAGGCGAGCTGGAGTATACGCCGGATCACCAGATCGTGCTGCGCGTGCCATGCGCAGACCCGGAGGAGCTGGTAGGGCGGCTGCGGGATGAACGATTCATCGTGATGCCGATTGGCGATGTGTTTAAGGTGAAGGCGTGCGACTTCTGCAATATGGAGAAGGATGATGCTGTGCCTGTGGCAGAGCATCTACAGGTTGTACTGGGCGGATTGCAGGCACCCAAGGAAACGAGCATTGCTTTGAACGGCTGCGGTATGGCCTGCTATGGAGCGGTGCTGGAGGATATCGGGATTGTGTACCGCAAGGGAGGATACGATCTGTTTCTCGGCGGCAAAAAATTTGGCCGCAACGCTCATGCCGCTCAACCTGTAGCGGAGGGCATTCCGGGGGATCAGATTACGGATATCGTTGAGAACGTCATCGCTGAATATAAGGAACAAGGGCATCCGAACGAGCGTTTTCATAAATTTTTCAAGCGTGTGGGCGTGGTAGCGGGTTTTCGGCATGAAGATGCACCTGCAACAGTAGAAGTGAATGCCGTCTGCGGCGATTAATGCGCTAGAAAGCCTGTTTTTATGGATGTAAGCATATAGATAAAATAGGGCGTCTTGCAGGTTATCTCTATTGATGAGGAGGAAAATACAGCAGTGAATGCAATATTGTTGGTTGGACATGGGAGTCGGGACCCGGAGGGGAATCAGGAGCTGATGGAATTTGCGCAGGCGGTGGCAGATCGCGTGCCGGATATGTGCGTGGAAACCTGTTTCTTGGAGTTGGCACGTCCAGGCATTGCTGAAGGGGTGCAAACATGTGTGGAGAAAGGGGCGACGCGTGTCGTTCTTATTCCGATTATTTTGTTCGCAGCGGTACATGCCAAAATTGATATTCCGATGGCGATTGACCGGGCAAAAGCTAAATATCCGCAGGTGGAATTTGTATACGGACGTCCGATTGGCGTTCACGAAAAAATCGTCAGCATTCTGCAAAGCCGCTTGAAAGAGGCCCGACCGGTTGCGGTTCCAGCCGGTATAAATAGCGCTGTGGAGGCTTCTGCCGAGGTGACGGATGAAGAAACGGCTGTGCTGGTGCTGGGACGCGGAAGCAGCGATCCGGATGCGAACAGCGACTTTTTCAAAATTACCCGTATGCTGTGGGAAAAACTCCCGTATACGTGGGTGGAGAGCAGCTTTATCGGTGTGACGCAGCCTTCTTTTCCAGATGGTTTGGAGCGTTGTCTACGTCTGGGCGCTAAAAAAATCATCGTGCTTCCATACTTTCTATTCACGGGTGTGCTGATTAAGCGTATCGGAGAAATGACAGAGGAATTTGCGGAGTCTCATCCTGCATTGCAAGTGGAAATGGGCGGATATTTTGGGTTCCATCCACAATTGGTCGAGCTGGTGCTGGAACGCGCCAACGAAGGCTTGGTCGGCAAGGTCATGGCCAATTGCGATAACTGCCAGTTCCGTCTGGAGGCGCAGGAGCATCACCATCATCACCACGACCATGATCATGACCACGGGCATGACCACGATCACCATCATGATCATGATCATCATGCACATGATCACGGACACGATCATCATGAGGAACACTCGCATGGTCATGACCACGATCACGAGCATGAGCATGTACATGCGCACAGCCATGATAACCATGATCATGAACACTACCACGATCATTCACATACGCCGTCTGTTGTGAACGGAAGCGGGATTTCAGGTAGCGGGCAGGTGAAGGGCTCATGATTTTCATGCTATGCGGAACGAGCGATGCTCGGGAATTGGCGCTGCAAATCCGTGACAATGGCTTCAAAGTGCTGACCTCCGTCGTAACAGAAAGCGCGGCAACCAGCTTGTCCGAAGTGGGGCTGGACGTACGTACAGGTCGAATGACAGCCGATGAAATGGCAGCAGTAGTTCGGGAACAGGGAGTGCAGGCCATCGTTGATGCCAGTCATCCTTTTGCAGAAGAAGCACATGCGAATGCCATGACAGCCGCTCGTGAATCCGGGGTTCCTTATATTCGCTACGAACGTGCGGGGCTGGTGTATGACAATCATCCGCTGCTTCACATCGTACCCTCCTATGAGGAAGCCGCATTGGAAGCGAAGCAGCTCAAAGGCTCTGTAATGCTTACGACAGGCAGCAAGACGCTCGGCACGTTCACCCAGCATTTGCTTGGAGAACCGGAGATTCGTCTGGTCGCTCGCATGCTGCCACGCTTGGACAATATGGAGAAATGCGGCGAGCTGGGCATGGAGCAAAAAAATATTATCGCCATGCAGGGACCTTTTTCCCGCGAGATGAACGAGGCATTGTACAAGCATTTCGGCACGACGGTGATGGTCACCAAGGAAAGCGGACGCACGGGAGCGGTAGATGAGAAGGTTCAATCTGCGCTGGAGCTGGGTATTCATGTTATTTTGATTTCCAGACCAGAAGTGGAATTTGGCACCGTATTTGATCGTTTCGACGGAGTGATCGACGCACTGCGCACAACCAAGGTGGACCCTTCGATCTGAACTATGACCCTGTGAATCTGATCGATCCGGGTAATTAACAACCCAGTCAATCCGATAAATCCAGAACTTTTTCTGGCGTGTATTTAAAATATAGTCATCTTAAAATGCGTATATAAGCTGAATTTTAAAAATTCACATCAAAGCGGAGCAGGTGGAATGGTGTTGTGCAAGCGCAGCGGTGGCGATGGGAAGTACCATCCGACTGCGTAGTGGCACAATAGGTAACTTTGAATGTTCTAAACTAATTTTTCATACAGGAGTGGTCGAGACGATGGATTTTAAGACGGATTTTAAACCGCTAACGGTGCAGCCGCAGGAGATTGAAGGCAAAAGCTTCGAGATGATCACGGAAGAACTGGGAGAGCATCCTTTTACAGAAGCGCAATATCCAGTCGTACAACGTGTGATTCACGCGTCTGCTGATTTTGAGCTGGGCCGCAGCATGGTGTTTCATCCGAAGGCGATTGAAGCCGGGGTTGCAGCCATTCGCGCAGGGCAGCAGGTCGTTGCGGACGTGCAAATGATTCAGGCGGGTCTAAGTAAGGATCGTATCCGGCAATTTGGCGGAGATGTGCATGTGTACATTTCGGACCCGGACGTGATGGAGGAAGCGAAAAGGCTGAATACGACACGCGCCATCATTTCGATGCGTAAAGCGGTTCAGGCAGGCGAAGGCGGTATCTATGCGATTGGCAATGCACCGACAGCGCTGCTGGAGTTGATTCGTCTGGTGAAAGAAGGAGCGGCCAAGCCCGGACTGGTGATTGGAATGCCTGTCGGTTTCGTATCGGCGGCAGAATCCAAGGACGAGCTGCGCAAGCTGGATATTCCGTTCATTACGAATATTGGGCGCAAGGGCGGCAGTACCATCGTCGTGGCGGCATTGAATGCGATTTCCTTAATGGCTGTCCGCTAGATGCGGTTGTCCGTTTGCTGTATCATGAAATGAATTGGAGCATGATCAGCATATGAGGTTAAGGAGGAATGAGTATGGAAAAGGAAGCGGCGTCCGCCGACAGGCCCAAACGGATGAAAACCGGTGAAGCTCCCGCGCCGGACAAGCCGATGCGGTCAGGCTTTACGACCGGAGCCTGTGCGGCTGCGGTTGCCAAAGGAGCGGTGCAACTGCTCATCACGGGCATTCCGCCGAAGGAAGCGGTGATATCGCTGCCAGCGGGATTCGATCATGCGTTTGAGCTGATTGAGCCTGTGCTGAACGCGGACGAGGCTTCCTGCACGACGATCAAGGACGGCGGCGATGACCCGGATGCGACGCATCAGGCGAGAATTATCGCGTCTGTTAGCTGGCGGGAGGAACCGGGCATTGAGCTCGACGGCGGTATCGGCGTGGGACGGGTGACGAAGCCTGGCCTGCCTGTACCTGTCGGGGAAGCAGCGATCAATCCGGTGCCGCGCCGGATGATTACCGAGGCCGTCACAGGCGTACTCGAGGAGCATGGATCGGCTAAAGGTGTCCGTGTCGTCATCAGCGTGCCGGACGGCGAAGAAATCGCCAAGAAGACGCTGAATGGGCGACTTGGTATTCTTGGCGGTATCTCCATACTGGGTACGCGAGGTGTGGTGGTGCCATTTTCCACGTCGGCTTATAAAGCCAGTGTCGTGCAGGCCATATCGGTTGCGCAAGCGATGGATTGCAAGGAAATTGTCCTGACCACAGGCGGCAGCAGTGAAAAATATGCCATGCAAATGTATGATCAACTGACGGAAGAAGCCTTTATTCAGATGGGCGATTTTGTCGGCTTTGCGATCAAGCATGGGAAACGGCTGGGAATGAAAAAGATTATTCTCGTCGGCATGCCCGGTAAGCTGTCGAAGGTCGCTCAAGGTGTCATGATGGTTCATTCCAAGAGCGCCCCGGTGGATTTTGCCTTTTTGGCCGAGGTCGCGCGTGAAGCGGGTGTGGACGAGTCGCTTGCAGCGGCAGTGGCCGAGGCGAATACAGCTACGCAGGTGGCGGATATGATGACCGAGGCGAATGCGCTGAGCTTTTTTGAAAAGCTGTGCACCTATGGCTGTCAGCATTGTCTGGAGCATGCAGGTGGTGGAATCGTTGTAGAAATGGTACTGGTAACGATGAAGGGGAATGTGCTGGGGAGGGCGAGAGTCGGTGAGTAGAGTGATCCGTGTCATTGGTATCGGTGAAAATGGAGCGGCAGGTCTGTCGCAGGAGACGCTGGAGCGAATCGAGCGTGCGGACGTGCTGGTTGGCGGAGAGCGCCAACTGGCCTTTTTCAAGGCAGCCGCAGGGGAAAAAAGAACATTAAAGAGCGGCTTCTCCGCCGTGGTAGAAGAATTGGGACGTTTGCGTGAGGACAAGGATATTGTCGTGCTTGCGTCAGGCGATCCGCTTTTTTTTGGCATCGCAGGGTACTTATCCGCCAAGCTGGGGGCCGAGCATCTTGATATTGTGCCGCATCTCAGCTCGGTTCAGTTGGCATTTGCACGTCTGGGAGAGAGCTGGCAGGATGCGATGCTGGAAAGCATACATGGCCGTCCGATAACCGGACTGGCGCAGCGGATCGACGGACAGCACAAGGTCGCGCTGCTGACGGACGACCGGAATCATCCCGCCGCAGTCGCTGCCTATCTGCTGCATTACGGCATGACGGAATACGATGCCTTTGTTGGCGAGCATTTGGGCGGACCGGATGAGGCGTATCGGCATTATACGCTGGAAGAGATGGCGCAGGGAACGTTTCAACCACTGAATGTGGTTATTTTGCGCCGCCGTAAGGGTGCGGACGTGCCTGCAATTCGTCGGGGATTTGGCTTCGAGGATGCAGAATTTCACCAGCGTAAGCCGGAAAAAGGGCTGATTACGAAGCGTGAAGTGCGCGTGTTCAGCTTGTCCGAGCTGCGTCTGAAAGAGCGAAGCATCGTATGGGACATTGGCGCAGGCTCCGGCTCTGTAGCTGTGGAGTGTGCGCGACTGGCGAAGTACGGGCAAGTGTTTGCCATTGAGAAGAATGAAGGCGATCTCGCCAATGTGGAAGCGAACAAGATCAAATTCCGCACCGATTTTCCGGTCATTCACGCCAAAGCGCCTGCCGGACTGGAAGAGCTGCCAGACCCGGATGCGGTATTTATCGGCGGGAGCGGGGGAGAGCTGGCGGAGTTGATTCGGCTGTGCGCTTCCCGTCTGCGTACGGATGGACGAATTGTAGTGAATGCCGCAACGATTGAGACGCTGCATGACGGCATGAAGGCGATGCAGGAAGCGGGGCTGGAAACCTCGGTGACGTTACTGCAAACAGCGCGTAGCAAGCCGATTTTGAATATGACTCGTTTTGACGGACTGAATCCGATATATGTCATTACGGGGCGGTTGTCGGTGGAAGCGGCTGACGAAGTAGCGGGGGAGTAATTTGGTAGATCAAGAGGGGGAGAGAGACAGCATGAATACGGCGGCAACAGGAACACTTTACGGCGTAGGCGTGGGGCCGGGTGATCCCGAGCTGATTACGGTCAAGGCGTACCGGATGATTCGGGAATGCGCAGTTGTGGCATATCCGAAAAAACGTCGGGGAGGCAAATCGTATGCCCATGAAATCGTGGAGCTGTACGTCAACCCGGAGGAAAAAGAGATGCTGGGGCTCATTTTCCCGATGACCAAGGACCCGGTTGTACTGGAACGGGAGTGGAATAAAACGGTGGTTGCTTGCTGGGAGGCGCTGCGTGAAGGCAAGGATGTAGCCTTTGTCACCGAGGGGGACCCGAATCTGTACAGTACCTTTATTCACTTGGCGCGTCTCATGAAGGAGCTTCATCCCGAGGTACCGATTGTATCTATTCCGGGCATTTCCTCCGTGTTGGGAGCAGCGGCGGCACTGGAGTTGCCTTTGGCAGACGGAGATCAGCAGGTTGGTATTATTCCGGCTACGGATGATCGGGAAGCGATGAAGCGGGCGATTGAGAATCACGATACGGTTGTGTTTATCAAGGTTGCCAAGGTGCTGGATTTGATTTTGGATGTGCTGGATGAACTCAATCTGGGGGACCGTGCATCTGTCATTACCAAGGTCACTTCTCCTTATGAAATGGTATGGCGCAACGCACATGAGCTGCGCGGACAGGAGCTTGAATATTTGAGTTTAATGGTGGTGAGCAAATGACGTTGGAGCCAAAAGTATATATCGTAGGAGCAGGTCCCGGCGACCCGGAGCTGATTACTGTCAAAGGCTCCCGGATTCTACGCACGGCCGATGTGGTATTGTACACGGATTCACTTGTGAACGACGAGTTGATTGCCACGGCCAAGCCAGAGGCGCAGGTACTGCAAAGCTCAGGCATGGATCTCGAGCGGCAGGTCGAGATTATGAGCGAGGCTGTGCAGGCTGGACGCAGTGTAGCTCGCGTACATACAGGTGATCCGGCAGTGTACGGTGCGATTTTGGAACAAATGGTGTTGCTGAAGCAGCGCGGAGTAGCATACGAAATCGTACCAGGCGTCAGCTCGGTCTTTGCTTCTGCGGCGGTGCTGGGTGCAGAGCTAACTGTGCCTGACCTGACACAGACGGTCATTCTGACGCGTGCCGAAGGCCGTACACCTGTACCGGATCGGGAAAAGCTGCGCGACCTGGCATCCCATCACTGTACAGTGGCACTGTTCCTCAGCGCAACGCTAGCGAAGAAGGTGGTTGTCGAGTTTCTAGCGGCAGGCTGGAGCGAGGACACGCCTGTAGCGGTTGTGCAGCGTGCAACCTGGCCGGACCAAAAGATCGTGCGCACGACGCTCGCTCAATTGCCTGCCGATCTGCGCGCAGCAGGCATTACGATGCATGCCATGATTTTGGCAGGCTGGGCGCTCGACCCGGGACTGGTGGACAAGGACGCACATCGTTCCAAGCTGTATGATAAGTCGTTTACCCATGGTTACCGGAAGGGAGTAAAGCCTGGTGAGTAATCCTTTTGCCGCTGTGGCGATCACGAAGCATGGAGTGGAGATGGTCCGCAATTTGGGAACCAGCTTTCCGGGTACGGATGTGTATTATATGTCCAAGTTTGAGCGTGGCGACGAGCAGGAGCGTGGCATTCAATTGTTCGAAGGCTCGGTCAAGCTGATTTTGCCGGATTTATTTAAACAATATAACGGTATTATTTTATTTATTTCCCTCGGTGCGGTCGTCCGTATGATTGCGCCGATTCTAGTGGATAAAAAGGTAGACCCGGCGGTGGTCGTCATTGATGATCGCGGGGAGCATGTCATTAGCGTACTGTCCGGGCATTTGGGCGGTGCCAATGAATTGACCCGCCATGTAGCCGCTGTACTGGGCGCACGTGCAGTAATCACGACCGCATCGGACGTGCAGGGCACGATTCCGGTGGATATGTTGGGTCGGGAATTGGGTTGGGTGGTCGACAGCTTCGACAAGGCAACTCCGGTGAGCGCGGCTGTTGTGAATGAGGAGCCTGTGGCGCTTGTGCAAGAGACAGGCGAACGGAACTGGTGGCGTTATGACAAGCCTGTGCCTGCCCATATCAAGGTATATGCTTCGATGGCAGAAGCGTCACAAGAGCCGTTCAATGCGGCGTTGGTTGTCAGTGATCGTATGCTGGAGTCGGAGGAAAAGGAACAGTTCCTAACGAATGGCGTGCTGTATCGTCCGAAAAGTCTGGTGCTCGGCATCGGCTGTAATCGGGGCACTGCTATGGAGGAGCTGGAGGCTGGCGTGCTGGACACCTTGAATGAGCTTCGCTTGTCTGTGAAAAGCGTGCGCAATATTGCCACCATTGATCTGAAAAAGGATGAAGAGGGCTTACTTGCCCTTTGCGCTAAATACGGCTGGGAGCTGGTGACGTACACGCCGTCAGAGCTAAACACCGTACAGCTTTCCAATCCATCGGAAACGGTCTTTAAGTATACAGGAGCGTACGGTGTCAGTGAGCCTTCAGCCCTCTTATCCTCCGGTGCAGATCATTGGCTGCTGGAGAAGAAGAAAAGCGGCAACATGACCATTTCCGTAGCACGGGTATCTTATGACTGACCGCAATAAGCAGGATGTGCGGACGGATCAGGCCGCTGGCGCACGCAGAAG
>NZ_ASRY01000041.1 GCF_000520815.1 Paenibacillus maysiensis
AGCCATACGGCTGTCGGGAATGTTTTGACAGTTTGCATTTTAGCTTTCAGATTGGCATCAGTAATCTTGGCAATCGATGTGTCGACACTAGCCGCATAATCAGGACTAACGTATTTTGTCGCCCCTTGATAAGGATTGTCCACATGGGATTCTGCATGTATTTTATCCGTAAATCCTGCACCTGGTAGAAAGCTGCTTGCGACGAGTGATAGCGCAAAAGCATACTTCATGCCTTTACGAAGCACTTGCTTGGTTTTCAATTGCTTCACCTATCTTTCCGTAAATTTTGTTGAATCTTCCTATGTCGGCACCTGATTGTTACATGATTATGTGTGTTACGCCTACTTTCTTCAAAAAAGCGGCGTTCATAGTTGTAATAGGTAAGCGCTTTCTACTTTTTCGCACGCTTACATTTTCCCCTTTTTGTCACCTCCTATGTTAGATTATAGTGAGCTGGAAATCTTCTGTAAATTGAATAAATCAAGAATTAAATTATTAGTTAGGCTATAAATTGCCACTCTGTCGGTCTTTTTTACCGCTATATTTCCCAGGAACCGGTTCCTTTATTTAAAGGTGCATCCGCCCTGTGGCAAGCCCTATGGGCGAATTGGGGCATCGACATGGGAGAAGAGATTTGTAATAACAAGGCTGTATTCTTTAATTTCCGTCGACCCGAATCGACAACCATAAACCTGAAGATATGAAGTGTGAGGGGCGGCTATGCCTAGCGCTCATATCAGAAAAGGGTATTTCCAGGCCATCACGGCACTGAAAATCCCCTTCTACCACTACGACTATTGAAAATGCTCTGGACGTTCAGGCTTCGCTAGTTTGCACCTTTTCACGGTCCTTGCCTTTGTCCGACTCACCAGCATTTTTGTTCGCGGCATCCCGGTCCAACTGCATTTCCTCGACCGTCTTGACCTTGATCCGTGCCGCTCCCTCGTAATCGCGGGTCGGGATCAGGTTGCCAGCAGACAGACGCTCGCGCGCCTCGACAATCGCTGCTCCATATTGCGGCAACCACGCCTCCTGCGCTACCAGCATTTCATCGACCATTTGCCAGATTTCCTTCGGATTGCATACCGCACCCACCAGTGGGTCCATCATGAATGCCTGCCGCAACAGCTTGTCGTCCCCATGTACAGCAGCTTCAACTGCCAACCGCTGCACTGAAATGCTGACATTGCAGACAGCCGCAGGGCCGAGCGGCAGTTCACCCACATGAGACATGGAAATGCCGTTACGATCCACATATCCGGGCGCCTCAATAATCGCATCATCCGGCAGATTGGAAATCACTCCGTTGTTGACGACATTAAAATGTCCCCGGTATACACGTCCTGTTTCCAGTCCTTCAATAATGTAAGAGCCATGCTCTTCACCGCGTTTCTCGGCCTTGTACTCCAGTGGATCTTCCTTCATCCAGTTGGGGAAATCTGTTTCAAACCAGTTACGTCCTTCCGTACATACACGCAGATAGCCTCCCGTTTCTCCATTGATCCAGCTTCCCAGATCAATCCAGTCGAGAATTTCATCCGGACGCTTCCGATACCAGGGAACATACTCGCTTAGATGGCCGTTCGATTCGGTGCTGTAATAGCCAAAACGGCGTAGCATGTCGATGCGTACCTTTTCAGTGCGACTATATTCAGGGTGTTTTTCAAAAGCCTCCAGTAGTCCGGCTGTCAGATCCTTGCCTTCATGTGAAGCCTGAATGTACCACGTCTGGTGATTTATTCCGGCACACACAATGTCCACATCCTGCTTCTCCAAGCCGTATACCTCGGCAATTTGGTGATGTCCATGCTGTACGCCGTGACACAGCCCAATCGTACGTACGCCGCTGTACTTGTTGCAGGCCCAAGTGATCATCGCCATCGGATTCGAGTAGTTCAGCAGCAGCACGTCCGGTGCGCTTAGCTCGCGGATATCCTTGCAGATGTCCAGCATTTCAGCAATACCACGCTGCCCATACATAATACCTCCTGCACACAGTGTATCGCCCACGCATTGATCCACGCCATATTTCAGTGGAATATCTACATCAGTCGCAAAGCCTTCAAGCCCCCCTACCCGGATCGTACAAATTACATATTTGGCATCCTTCAAAGCCACTTTTCGGTCCGTGGAGGACTGTATTTGTATAGACAAACCGTTCTCCCGAATATCTCGCTGACACAGCTCAGTGACCATATCCAGATTGTGCTGATTAATGTCCGTAAAAGCCACTTCAATCTCATTAAATTCCGGCACCGTCAACAGATCTCGCAAAATTCCACGTGTAAAACCGATGCTCCCGGCTCCAATAAAAGCCACTTTAAATGACACGGCATTCAACCTCCAGCGCTAGAATTGTGGTATACCGTCATTGTAGCAATTTGCCAGAGGGAAGCGTTATCAAAATCATGACCAGATTCGTATTTAGGTGTCAAAAATCCTAACCTTTATATCAACAGGAGCCATAATGTAGTAACATAAAAGAAAACGTTCGACAGCAAGGAGCAGCCTGAGAATGAGCAAAAAGATTATCTTTTTAGATATAGATGGAACGCTAGTGGATGATGACGGTATGATTCCCGAATCTGCAAAAGCAGCATGTATCGAAGCAAGGAAAAACGGTCATCTCATTTATTTATGTACAGGCCGCTCCAAAGCGGAGATCTACGATTTCATCATGGAAGTGGGTTTCGACGGAATTATTGGAGCTGGCGGGGGCTTTGTAGAAATCGAAGGTGAGATGTTATATCATCACAAAGTATCGGATGAAGATGTAAAACATATGGTCGATTACTTTAATGAACACGATTTGGACTTTTACCTGGAATCGAACGGGGGACTGTTTGCGAGCAGAAATTTCCTGCCCCATGTGGAACGGCTTATTTATGGTGATGTGGACAATGATCCCGTAGCCCGAGAGAAAAAGGAACACCGCCCGCATCCTTTTATCACCGGTCTAACTATAGGAGAGGACAACCTGTATCGTAGTGACGTGAACAAAGCGTGTTTCTTGGAAAACAAAAACGTTCCTTTCGAACAGATCAAAAAGGAATTCGCGGGGAAATTTGAGGTTATTCAATGTACTGTATCTGCTTTCGGGCAAGACAGCGGGGAACTCATGGTTCCGGGTATCCACAAAGCCGTGGCTATTAAAAAGCTTATTGAGCATTTGGGCATATCCAGGGAAGATACGATTGGTATCGGGGATGGCATGAACGATGCTGAAATGATTGAATATTGTGCGCTAGGAATCGCCATGGGAAATGCCAAGCCGGGCCTCAAAGCCATTGCCGATGACATCACGGACGCTGTAGATGAAGATGGGCTGTTTCATAGCTTTAAAAGGCATGGTCTGATTTAGTGAAGTTATTTTTTATACTTAAGCCCCTGCAGCAGTTTCTGGACTTAAAAATAGTCGGCTTGTATTGAGCAACAGTGTAGTTGGATGCGGTAGATCTTATGACATGAGGTGTGGATAGCTTACTTCTTCAATTTCCACCTTTATTTTACGTGTTCCCTAGTTGTTCCGGCTTGCTTTGAATGTCAATACAACTGCATTTTCCATCCTTTGTTTATCTTCATTGTTTGCTGGATAGATTTTTAGTAATAGATTCTACTAGAGGCAGTTTTAGGACTTTTATACATTTGATTGGAGCATACAAAAAAGCTCATTCCTACTCCATAGTTCAAGTGGGAATAAGCTTTTGAAGGTTTATCAAGTGTTTGTTAGTTGTTTATAAAAATTCCCAACAGACCCAGGGAGGCTATTTATTCAGCAGAAAAGTAACCGTTAATTTCGTCAGCTAGTTCAAGTACTTTCCTCCATTCAGATGAATTTCTAACTGCGTCTATATTCCATTCATCACCTTGTTGTAATTCTACAACTAAGTTTCTTAAAATAGAACTTTTATTCATCATCTCATCACTAATTAGTCCAGCATCGTTTAGTCGTTGCAAGATATCAGCGTGTAAAAAAGAAGTAACCCCAGTGTCAAATTCTTCAAAAATGTTATACCCGATTACCATATCATCCTCGCTTAGTAGATATGTTCCACACTTATTAATCGTATCCACATATAGCTCCATAAGTTTTGCTATAGATATTTTCTCCATCCAACAAATCTCCCTTATTTTTGAATAATCGTAGCTTTATCGCCAGGTAACGGTTTATAATCAGATCCTACCACCTTGACTTTACCTGTTTGCCCACTGGAGAATCCAATGTATGACCCTTCATGCACTCCTCCTCCTGGATGATAGAATACTGACTTATCGCCGTTTGTAAATTTCCAGCCAGTACCGGCAGAGCCATACGTACCTTTCGTCCATCCATCTCCAAGAGTCCTTCCAACTTTATCAGCTGATTTTCCCCATAAAGCTTTGGGATTACTTAGTATATCATCGTAAGATTTCAACTCTGTTACCCATGTAGCATTTCCGTTACCATACTTGCTCTTGTAGTATTCATTCCATTCTGCTCCTGTTCTAGGTATCTTTGCAGAATTACCCGTCCCCTAAGTCTTCCGACTATCTACAGCACCCTGATAATGCTGAGTATCATTCAAATTCATCAATCGGACGATTGACTCCTTGCCCGCCTTTGTTCGTTTCCGTTGGCTTCGGCTTTGGTTTAAATTATTGGGATCAAACTTAGGAATTTTGACTGGCCCAGCAGCGCCTTGTTCTGTTCGATAATAAACTTCTCCAGCGTATCTTCCTGCGGAACATCCAGCTTGATTTCTCCACGCTTAATAGCTTCATTAATACGCGATACTGGCTGCCGCCGCTTCCTGATCGGTATAGCCATTTTTACTCAATACCCACATATTTTTGACCATACGCTTGCTGTATTGACTAAAGTCGTAGGTCGGAGCAGAAGGCGCAGGAGGCCTCAACAAATCCTTCTCCCAATGCAGCGCCATATCCGTACTATACCGCTGCCTCTGCTTCATCTCATCCTTCATAGCTTGAATGAGCTCTTCGGCGAGCGGTGTTCTGCCGAACAAACTGGCGGTGGTGTACGCCTTGCCCAGTAGCGGGCCGCCCATCATGGACAAGAGCTACTGTTCGAGCAATCCTGATGCAGACAGTCCTCGAGGCCTTACCGGCCTAGTTCTTCCCGTTAAAGGCCGTGCACCCGCAATCGCCACAGCGGCCGCAGCCATCGGCACACTCACGCCCAGGACCGGAATCATGTCCACTACCGCAAGCCCCAGCTGCAATTTCCCCAATCGAGTCCCTAATAGGTTGGCTATGGGCGCTGACACAGCATCAGTTCCGCCAGTCACTCCGGTCTGGGCAGAGAACTTGGTCCCCACAGAGGCAGAATCGCCACCTTCCGCACCAGAAGCACCCGACGAATCGCCGGGAGTCGGAGCGCCCGCAATTGGCTGCTCCCGCTATTACCTGTTCACGTTTTGCCATTCGTTCCGTCCTCTTTTGATTTTGGGCATGCAAAAAAAAGCTCATTCCTACTCATGAAACAAGTTGGAAAGAGCTTTTAAAAGTTACAAGTGTTTGTGAATTGTTTAGCGTTTGGTTTGTAGGTTGTATATTGTACGATCTTGTTAATGGGATTGTAAACTCCGTTTACACAAACTATTTTTCAGACTCAGTAAATACAAGTTAATGTTTACTTTTTTATTGACTCGACAATTTGTTGAGTTCCGCTAAATATAATATCACGAATAATCTCTGTATAACTAGTGTACTCATCAGAGTTGTCCATGATTATATCTAAGGCCTGCTTAAATTTCCCATCGACCATTATTGTGATCCCCTCTACTTCTTGTCCAGTCTCACCGTTAACAAATTTTTCACTTAATAAGTTTAATTTATTGTATTTCCCCAAATAAATCCCTCCTTCACTTTTGATTAAATTGCCCTACTGTTAATAGTGAAAGTAATCTTTTCCATCTATTACCCAGTATCTTTCCTGCATTGGTACTTTGACTATGAAGTTTTCATAGACTCCACTCCAACCATCAGGTGTGTAGTTCTCAAAAGATGCAGGTTCAGGGAAGTATGACATTAACAGCTTGTTATCAAAATCAACTAATAATGACGGAGTGAGCCCAGTAAGAAAGTTTTTGTCTTCTGAGTTAGTATATTCTAGCTTTAATACTAATTCGCTCAACTCAACTTTACTTACCTTCAATTCACTTATCTCATACAAAAATTTATATGCAGATTTTTCATCGAGTACTGCAATATCAAAACGATCCGAATAGTCACCTTGGTCAGGAAGTTTATACCCTTTATCTAAATATGCATTTTCTAATTTAATTAAATCTAAATACCAGTATTCCTTTTCTGTAACATACCAAGTCCATTCATTATTAAGTATTACTGCAACGATAATGTTTTCACCGTACTCTATATTTACTTTCATTAGATCACCTGCTAATCGAATTTTCTAATAAACTCAATCACCCACATCTTTTATTATCCTACCATTTTTCGCATATTCCTCAAACCATTCAGACCATATTGGAGGAAACTCGTATGAATCACCTGGTGTGCTTGGATCTACAACCTTAGGAGCATGCCCACCTTGATTCAATGCATTTTTCTTATACCCTTTTTGCGGAATTGCAGTTTCCTTAACAAAATCGTCAAGCCATTTTGGCATATCAAACGCTACTATTTCCCCACCAGGACGTTTTTCCTTAAGGAAGCATTCTGCCCGTTCCTTGGTATTGCCGCTGATGCCTTCATCCTTGAAGATCGCTGCCAGTTGCCAGCCCTGACTCACGCAGAAAGCCTCAATTTGTCTCACTTGCTCACCAATCGATGTATTCTCCATCTGGCTGTCCGAGAAGATACGCACATAGCCTACCCATTTCTTAACCTTTGTCTCTCCCATGTGCCCCCTGTTTTTTGTAACACCATACGACCTTACGGAAGGCAATTACAACCCTTTTTATCCTTTTCGCCGCTTATTAACCATGATCACGGTAAGGCATTTTTACATTCATTTTTGGCTGTCAAGCCTTCTGCGGTAGTAAAAAGGAGCGAAACAAAGCGAATGCTCTGTCTGCTCCTGTCTTCATCGTTGCAACCTGTCTTTTCTCGCTCGTTCCAGAATCTCTACCAACTGGTCTAACGATCCGTCACTTTTCTGCTTCTGCATATCCCTGAGCTTGCCGTTCTCCCGAATCAGTGCCGCGACATTTATCTGAACTTTGGTGATGGCATCTTCAATGGCTCTGATTTCAGCAGGGTCAGGCTTGTCCTTCTGTTCCTCCTGCTGGATGCGCCATAACATGCGTCTGATACGTAATGCTGAAAGCCGATACTCGCTATCCACCTGTACATTTGGGTCGGTTGAAACCTGATGGTATAGCTCCTGTTCTTCCTCGGTTAGCGTATCCATCCAGATCGTTTCGTACAATCCGTGCTTCAAGGCGTTTTTGTTGCCCTTTAAGCTCTGGCTATGTTTCGCCTTGTCCTTCGGCCCCGTGGATTTTCCACCATGAAACCTGCACCTTCCATTCCCTAAGGCTGCTTTCTTACAAGGCTCTCCGTTTTTCGTCTTCGCTCCGCACAGCCGTTTTCCCATCCTTTCACCGCCTAACCTCATATCATGGGGTATCGTTTCCCTGACCGGGGGGAGGGCATCTTGCCTCCAAGTTGTTTGTCTATCCGTTTTCACTACATGTTCAATATTCTTGTTCATCCATTAAGCATGATTCTTCTAACAGTTTTCTCCTACTCTCTGCCCTCTGCTTCTGATGTAATTGAAATGCCTTAAGCTGATCTGTTTGAGCGATGAACGTCAGACAATCAAAGGCTATACGTGTTAGCTCTGCTTACGTTTCGCTCTCATGTAGTAGCACTTCCCATAAGAACTCTTCGTGTTCGTCATTGTGTTACTTCCTCCTGCGACTGTCGTATTTGGTTGCTCTCGTAGTTTCGTGCCTGCTGTGGTAAAGTGTCCTTGGTTGTACGTTTGAATCGGTGCACTGCCAAAGAGCGTTGGGCTGCATGGGTTACACTCGGGATTGCTGTGCCTTGCGCTCCCAGTATCTGCGCTCGTACTCTTTCGCTTTCAAACGGTTCTCCGGCTTCTGCCGCCATTTTCGTCGATATTCTCGTTCGTATTGTCTTCTATATTCCCGACGTGCTTCCAATGCTTCCGGGCTTAGGTTCAACATCTCTCTATTCCTCCCTCTGGTTACGTTCTGCCTGTAACGCTATTCATCGTTTCACGTATTGCGTCCTGAACCGTCACTCTCAATTCTTCTGTTGAGCCTATATCATCAACTTCAATGACTTCACTATCATCTACGATCTCAATTACAAAGCTACCGCTGCTCTTGTTGGCCTGCATCGTATAGGCTCCCTTCTCCATAATCAGTTCAATTCGTATGCCTGTGCCCTTAAGATTCTGCAACAGATCGCGCATCACGCCTTGATATTTTTGAGGTATCCCGTTATTCATTCACCTAGCCCTCCAGTTCTGCAAGCTGAGCCACTTTTTCAGCCAATACTCGCCTTGTTTGTGCCAGACGCTCTTCTGCATCCTGAACCATTTTCACCGCCGCTGCCTTTGCATCTTCAAGCTCATGCTCCTGCCATGCTAGAACGGTCTGGTTATACTGCACAAGCTGCTTGCAATCGGATGCTTCTTTTTCTAGTCTGTCTATGAGTTCTAGTGCTTGCCGGCGCGGCAGTCCATCCTTCTGCTCTGCCACCGTATCCAAATGCTCCGCTCGGTTCAACAACTGCTGAATCTCTTCGCTAACCTGAAAATCTGTACGCTGATTGCTGTAACACTGCCGACTGTTCACGTAATTCCCTTGCTTGCTGACAGTAACTACGAATGTCGTCCATAAACTGTTCGTATGCTACACGGGCAAGTGCAATAGACCGCACTTCCTTTTCTCCTTCCTCTACTGGTTGCTGTTTCTTCAGTTCTTCTGCCACTACCTGTTCACGTTTTGCCATTCGTTTCGTCCTCCTTTGATTTTGGACATGCAAAAAAAGCTCATTCCTACTCAAGGTTCAAGTGGGAAAGAGCTTTTGAAAATTTATCAAGTGTTTGAATCATTTAGTGTTTGGTTTTTTGGTTGTATTGTATGATCTTGTTGTCACTTTGTAAACCTACCTAATTTTTCACTTTTTTGATTGATTGATTGGTTTACTCAACTCAGTGTGGAATTTTCACAAATTTTAAATATCTTGTCCATAAGTAAATGCATTTGGTCTTACTGTTTCGGATATTCACCAATAAATTCCATACATTTCTTTCAAACAATTATAGAAATCTGAACTGTTCATAATGATTTCGTTATATGAAGCAGTGTTAATAAATATCATTATAAGTCAATTAGAAATAATAAGTTTTGCAGCCTATTGTTATGAAAATTTAACAACTCATATATTATCATCTCTATTGTAATTTATTAAGAAACTCCCTACATATTCTACCTGACATATTATCAATTGATGCCATTTTTCTCAATTTCTCCATAAGTTCATTGTTATTTATTATACAATTTTTATTATTATCATTAATTAAAAATCTTAAAGAATCAATACACATTTCAAATAGTTCTTTGTCTGTTGTTTCAATAAGTGATAATATTATATTAATTTCTCTTGCATCATTTTCTTCTTCAAAGCAATATACTACTCTTTTTTGCCACTCTAACGACTTATCCATTATATTTTTTCCTAGCAATTCCCAATCTATTTCAGAAAATTTTTCCAACAAGGTCATCGCATCATTTACTCCAACATCATACCAATAATCATCTGAAGCATTCTCTCCAGACATTTCAGTTATTAATTTGTCAAATTCTTCATATTTCATAAATTTGCCTCCACTAATTTATCGGTTCAAATCCTGGCGTTGGTTTACCTCCCACCGGATATCCAGCAGTAATGTTATTGCCTTCTTTAATAACATCTATTTCAACACCATCTACAGTACCGCTATGCAAAGTTGTAGTTACCCCATCTGAAGTACGACTTCCAACTGCTGGTGTATCGCTAATTTTTTTTGTAGAGCTTATAATTTTCTCATCACTCCATGAATCAGGAAATACTGTGCTTTTTTTAAGCTTTGCGAGAGTTCCATCTGGAAACTGATAATAAAATTGAACAAATTTAGTTCCATCTGGATTCTCCCTGAGAACTTCTACTGCATAATTAGGATTTGCATCATTTACCACATTAGACGAATGCCCCCCTCTAAGTCCATTTTTACCTGGTATTCTCTCTCCCCCTAATATTTTTTGCTCCATCTCTGGTGATAAGTAAGATTCACTAGCTTTCCCCGTCCCCTAAGTTGTAATCTTAAACTGGGAAATAAGGAAGGTGGCAACTTAGTTGCCAATTAAAACTATTATATCAGCTTGCTTGACGTTCTGTCAGAGCCGCCGCCGCGATGTACGGCGTTCTATTCTTCATCATGCTGTAGATGATCTGACCAGAATCAGCTTCTCATACAGATTAAGCCCGTAGCACCGATGAATTTTATGTGGAAGGATGGTGTATCCCTTGTGATGTCCTGTAAAGTTGCTCTCCTTGGCAACTTCGTCCATGTACGCATTAGCGGCTTTGGTGTTCTTAACGAGCCAGAAGTCATTGTACTTCGTCTTCATATGCAATACCTTCCTTCTTGTGCTATTATGCCGCCACTGGACGGCTGTGGAGTAGGGAAGGAGGCTAGCCCGAAACGTATCCTTACCTGTTCTATGTCAACTGGTCGTCACCAGATTGTTCGTTCACGATAACCATCGCGGCAAGTAGCCCATTCGTTGCGGACAATTTGCAGATAAGTCCTGACAATATTAATGGTCGGGCTATCTATCTCAAAAGATGCTTTGCCTTTTCATCCTCCCTATCGGGGCGGCGTATTCTACAGTTGCGTAGCATTTTGAAAAATCTGTGAGAAAACGAAGATAACAAAAAACAGGTCAATTATGGTGGTATCTGACCATAATCGACCTGTTCAATGTGTCGGAATAGCACTTTTTAGGGTATAAAATTCAAGCATTTATGTGCGTACAACCGAAATGAAGAAATCTTTATACGGGTATTACATGGGTTATTTGTGTTATTAGTTGAATGACGGGTTTATTCGGCACTGGGTAGCCCCACCAAAAGAAGAAACTGGAGCGATACTTAGAAAGTTTCTTCTGTTACAGCCTTAAAAGGAGCGTGTCCGGTTTCTGCATTCCTTAATAAAGTCGGCTTTCTAAACCTTAAACTGCACCGCAACTTATAAATAGCCGTGTCTTCATTCATTTCGACGAAGATTACATCTATCCATATTGGTACTAATGGTTGTAATCCACAAAGTATATTTACAGTTTTATCTAATGTTAATCGCTTATTCCCAATGTTTTCTTCACTTAAAATGTTTAGCCTCATCATATCATCTGCACCGTTTAGCGGCTTGTCCTTTTCTTTCACAGGCTCTATAACAAATTTACAATCGGTAAAAATCAGCCCTTTCTTTCTTGATATTTCCTCAATAGTTTTTAATAAATTTTCTCTGAAAATATCTTTATTCATCTGTTTTATCTCTTCCACGTTCATCACCTACTTTATCTGAGTGCTAGAAATCTTAACAAGTTCATTTGTGTTAACGTAACCCGAAGGAGTTGTTTCTATGGTGTAAATTTCAAGCCATGCATTTTTAGTTTTTACCCCTGCTTGCTCAAGAACTTGTGGGAATAATTTTGCTTGCTCAACTGAAGGAGTATAGTGACCGGATAAGTTAGATATGCTTCGGACTTGTCCTTGACCATTAAGTTTTAGCTTTCCTGCTGATTGAACAGACTCCCCATTTGCCAAAAAGGAATGCCCTCTCCCAATATGAAGTTTTCCATTCATGTCTACAACAAAATCCACTTCGGTAAGACCATTGGTATTTTTCAAGTATCCATTTTCGATATTGAAAGAAAACTCTTTTCCAGTTTGAATATCATCTGGAAACCTATTATTGATTTGTTGAACAGGTTTAACATTCCCCGTCCCCTTAGTCCCAAGTTTAACTTCTTGCTCGAGTATATTCTTCGATTGCTGTTTCACTGGGACACTATTCGAAATTATTTCCTCAGTTATTTGTTTCTTGCTCGACTGTGAGAAAAACTGTTTAAATTCTTCTGCACTTGGACCACGTCCTCCGCCTCGTCCATCAAATACAAAAGGACCTTCCGTCATGTTAGATAATGACATCCACTTTTGCTCTTCTTTAGATATACCTTCTTTATTCGATAAAATCAAAAAGTCGCCAGGATAACTTTCCTTCCAATCCTTATAATATTTTAAATCAGGATCACCATTTTGTTTGAGCACCACTCGATTTGCTGCCCAATAACTTCCTTCCGGTATATCAGGTCTGTAGTCCTCATTAACTGTTTTATAAACATACGTTCCACGAATCCCCCACTTCTTTTTATCTTCCTCAGTAGGCTCTATCCTTTCCTGTGCACTCATCTTTCCCCAAGGTTGTTTTTGAGGTTGTTCAGTCTTTTTGGGCTTCCAGCCCGTTCTTACTTCAAGCGGAACTTTGTGATACTCCGTGTTCAGCTTGTCCATATTATGGGCTAGGTTTTTGATTAATTCCCCTAATGATCTGGAACTGGCGACGTTGCGGGCTGACGTCCATACTTTGCCTCTGTAAGCGGCGGCGTAGCGTTGACTGACGCCGTTCTTTTTATAAGCAGCTACCCGGCGGTTAAAGGCTGCGGCTTCCCGCGCCAGATTCCTTCCGCCCAGCACAGCCCAGCCTCCTGATGGCACGCCTGCCAGCATGGATAAACCAGCGGCCGCATACTTCAAGGCACGGGTTGGCCCTCCCTTGGCAACATCGCGGCGAATGGAGGTGAGCTTGCTGCTCACTATCCGCGCAGGCGTTCCCAATACGGGAACCGTACCGATGATACTCAGCGCCTTCTGAGCTACGTTCAGTATCCCTCCAAGCAGGTTTGCCTTCGGCGATGCAGAAGCAGCGGGGGAGGTATTTGCCTTCCCAGCCTTGCTGCTGCCTGAACCCTGTTCGCTCGGAGAACCTGCTCCTGCTCCGCCAGTACTCTTCGGCGCATGGGCGGCCTGATACGCCTTGATCGACATCAGCGGCGGTTCTGGCACGGGTTCCAGATCAGCGACGAAAACCGGACGCTTGATTATCCCATCCAGCTTCACTCGCGACGAACGAATATCCGTCTCTCCGTCTATCACCATACTGCTGCTGCCTGCTTGCAAATAAATGGCCTCGTTTGCCGTAATGTCCAATGTGTCCTCCGCGTGGATCGTTAGCCCCCGTTTGGCTGCAATTGACAGCGCATGGTCACTGTATACCTGTATTCCCTTCGCATCAAGTGAAATATATACGCTATTCATTTTAGCTGATACCAGCAACTCTTGCGCGCTTAGCTTAACCAGCTTGTCATGAGGAGTGCCCCAGTATTTAATGTCCGGATTGCCCAACTCGGGTACAGGCTTGCCACTGCGCCTCACAGACCCGGCTGCAAAACCATCCGACTCCTGCAAGGTCGGGAACTGTACCTGCACCATGTCTCCTTTTTCGGGCATCACATACCAGCCGCTATGGCCCTCTGCACTATAGCCTGTTGCATAGGGGAACCAGCATGCCTTTTCCCGTTCCTGTACAGCATCTATGGTAAGATGTACACGAACCTGATCCCGCTCAACTTCCAATACCCGACCCTCTAGGGAGGCTCCCCTCACTGAACCGTTCCAGATAGGCTTTTGCCGAATTTCATCTTCAGAAACCAGTGTATAGGTATGTAAAAACAACCCCCGGTCCATCCGGGACACGATATCCGCAACGAGCAGTTCCTTGCCTTTAAAAGAGAGTACATCTCCGGGGCGGAAATATCGTGCACTCTCCACAGTATAGGACGTACCATAGGGGGTGTTGGCTTCGTTATGGCGCATACCTATTTGAATCCCCGGCTGTCTATGCCACAGGTCTGCTCCCCCAGGCAATGCTCTACCCATGAAGCCATCCACGCTGACAGCAGATAGCCCCTCACTGCTGCTTGAATCACTCCAAAAATATTTTATTCCGTCGTCCACAGGCCCCGATCCTGGAAGAGGGCCGCCAAGGATTGCTTCGGCTTCGTACACCGACGATGCTCCATATGACAAATCGTCCCCGTCAGAAAAAGCTCCATCTGCGTCGACAAAGCTTTTTCTTGAGTGATACGGGACCTCATCCAGTGTTGCGGGTCGTCCCTCGGGAATACCGAACCAGAACTTGGGGCCATCTGCGGCAGCCTCAGGCACAAGCACAGCTCCAAATCTGGAAGCCATCCTTTTCAAAAATGCCCAGTCTGTTTCTCTGTACTGCAATGTCAAAGCGCCCAGTCGGGTATCCCCGCTGACTGTATCGATCACATCTGATCCTGTATAACCAGCAAGCACCTGCTTCAGCAGCTGCCCATACGTCATGGTATGGTCTTGAAAAGACCGGGTCACGGGCCTAACATCGAGTTGAATCGTATGCGATATGGCCTCTAACTGCACATAATGAATGCCGTGTACCCGCTTCAGCGTGATACGCGTCATTTGTCCATGGAACAACGTACGCAGCCGCTGGCCATCCTTGTCCCTTTCGATGACTTCAACCGGTTCGGCTTCACTCTCCAGCTCCATAAACCGTTCCTGCTTTTCCTCCGGCACGATGCCACTTACTACCAAACGAACATGGTCACCTAATCTGCGCTCGATGCGAATGTCTGTCATGGTTTGCAGCGGAACTTTACTTAGCAATTCCACATGACGGTAACCGGATGTTTCCTGCACCTTATCCATTTGATGAGAAACCCCCACTATCAGTCCAGATTCTGCCCGTCATTTTCAATCGTTATTGCTCCGCAATACAGGCAGGTATTGGTACAATGCTCCAGCAAGGCAGGCTGTCCCTCGACGAGCACATCCTGCTTGCCCCCAATCCAAGGTCGAAGAATGACCGGAACACAAGGCGCCTTCTTCACACCGAAAATGTCCACCATCTGGCTATTTTGAACCGCCGGATTAGCCGGGCTAAAACAGTTCCCGAACCCAGAAATATGAACTCCCGGTTCGTGATCCCCCACATTCATCTGGGCCTTGTCCTTGATGTAAACACCGTGGCTAAGCGGACGCTTGAGCCGGGTGGGTTGTGTACCGCAATTGCATTTCAAAATAGCCCCTGCAACCACATATCCTTTTTTTGCACCTGATCCGGCCTGGATGGTCATGGGTGCTTTTTCTTTTGTCATGGTCTGCTTCCTCCGTCAATTCGTTTTGACCTCGCTGCCAACGACCGATGTGTCACCACCGAGTGTAATATGACTGCTGCGGCTGGACAGGTTGATTTCCTGACCAGCGGAAATGGTTACCTTTTGACCTGCCTCCATATGGATATTACCGCCTGCCGAAAAATGAATATGTTTGTTGCTCACCATATGAATACCGTCACCTTGGTTCAGCTTGATGAAAACAGCACCGTCCTTGCCAGTAATTACCACCTCGTCTGGTGTCAATCGGATTTCCTTACCATGAGGCGTTCGGAATATTTTTACGTCCGGATGCTTCAAGTCATTGTGACCGCCATCCCCCCGATCCTGCCGGGCCGAGCTACTGGCGATGCCCTCATCATCATGATGGTTCGGGAAATAAATACGCACTTTATCCCCCAGTTCAGGCATCACATACCAGCCGCTATGCCCCTCGGCGCTATACCCTGTTGCATACGGAAACCAGTGGGCTGTATTTTTGTCCTGCTCCGGGTCGATATCCAGTTGTACTTTAACCCGATCACGTTCGACAGCGATCACTTTTCCCTCCAGAGACAGACCCGTTAGCTGCTCGTTATAATACGTTTTCTGTCGCAACCCCTTATGTGTCGTCAAGGTATATGTGTGCAGCAGCACGCTCTGGGTCATACGAGTTTGTGCCTCGTATACATATAGCGTTTTGCCACGGAATTGGATTTCATTGCCCAGTTCCAGCAACTGTTCTGTTTCAACGGTGTAATCGAGAAAATCCTGCTCATCCACCGAGGTAGTATCATTTCCTGCAAAGTAGCGATATGCCGAGATTCTTTTGCTTACCGTGTAATGATAATTGTCCAGTTGAACGGCTGCTCCGCTTTCCTCAATGCCAAAATGGAACTTTGGGGTATCAAATATGGCCGCGGGCATAAGGGAGGTATGGTAATAGGAAGCCAGCCGCTTGAGAAAAGCCCAATCAGTCTCGCGGTACTGCACCCACATCCGCCCGATCGACGCTCCCCCGGTGGCCGAATCCATGATGTCCAAGCTAGGATAAAGAAGCGAAATACGACGCAGCAGTTCACCCACCTTCATATTTTTGTCCTGAAAAGAACGACTTTGGGGGCGCACATCCAGCCTGTAGGTATGCGACACAGCCTCTACCTCCAGGTAGTACACATCTCGTACCGCCTTCACTTCAATTGCCAGCACTGTTCCGCTAAACAAGGGAACCTCTGTGCCATCCTCTGCCAGCTGCGAGATTCCAACAGGTGAGTCAAATTTGGTCATATCCACATAAGTGTCTTTTAGTTCCTCCGGCACGATAGCGGTAAAACGCAACCGGGTATGGTCATTTAGACGCTTAACCAGATAGAGCTCCTGTACATTGATAAGCAAATAAGGCGTGATTTTTAGATTAGAATAGGTGGTGCTTATCTGCTCCATGTTCCTTCTCCTTCAGCCTCACTAGGCAGGATTTTTAGTGTGGTCATCATACGTTGAGCGACCGGACGCCATGTGTCCATACGTTCCTCCGTACAGTTAAATGAGCATATAAGCGCATGCCCTTCCAGAGCTGCAAAAAAGGTCAAATTATACAGACGCGTATTCAAAGCCGGAGTCATAAATTCACAGTATCCGACCCGTCGTCCGTGCACCTTGTACATACCGTCTGCATACCATTCCGTCAACTTTTGCGTGTGGTGCAAAATGTAGATCATCTCGCTGGTGAACGCCTCTAGCTCTTCATCCATCAGTTCGCTTGCTGTCAGGTTAAAAGAAAAATTGATCTCCCCAGTTGGATCGGTCAAAATGAGCGGTGGACGATAACTCGAAGGATATTTAAGTTCGATCTCCCGCTCGCTCATCTCGGTGAATGTTCGGGGCAACCACATCGAAATTTTGTCGTTTAGCAAAGGACGTTCTGCAAAAGCAATTCGTTCTCCGTCCAGCATCATAAGTGGATGAAGCTCCATTTCCCTTTTCTCCAGTTCCAAGCTGCTCTCAGACTCTATGTAATTGTGTAAATCCGATTTTGGAAGACCTGATGCACCCTTTTGTTCCTTCCGTGCCGCATTGATCATGGCTACAATTTTCTCATCCATATGTCCCATCGTCGATAAATACTCCTTTATATGTCTAATCTTGATACTCATTTCGTGGAACTTTTTAACACAATTGAATCCAAAGAACCATTTGAATTCCAATTTATCCCTTACATTATAGGTATCATACGGAGCGTCTTTGTTATTGTCAATTTATAACTATTATAAGATAAATAAGATATAAGACCTATTTTCATGCATAAAAATGAAATATTTACTATGATTCAGATTCTTTTTACCCAGAGTAAGCATCCATATTTGTGAAAACACGTCTTCATTTACATAGAAACAAAGGTAATTTACCTATATTCCTCTTAAATTTAATATAATCATATGAATTTTAACTCCCAAAAAATGATTCTTTAGAACCTGAATCAAATTTCCTATTTCCGAGATTAATAGCGAATAATTAACGGATTTCTATGGCCTTACGATCATTTCCAAATCAAAAAAAGCTCCCTTCTCTGTCAGGTGAGCTCCTCAGGAATAGGTATTAAATTGAAAATTTTATAGTGAATTCAGCCTCTTTCCTCCTCCGCATAGTTCCACACATGGCGTTCCACAGCAGAGCGGTATTCAACGGGCGTCTTGCCTGTGTGCTTTTTAAATAACATATGAAAATACTGCCTGCTGCCCACACCTACGTAATCGGCAATTTCCTGAATGGGAATGTCCGTTTGCTGAAGCAGCATTTGGGCCTTGTCCATTCGCAGCATCGTTAAATACGCGGTGAGCGTTTGTCCAGTATGTTTTTTGAAAATACGGTGCAAATACCCCGGATGCAGATTCACGGCTGCTGCCATGTCCTTGACCACAATATCCCGGTCATAGTTCAGATGGAGAAATTCAAGGCACCGTTTGATATACAGATCCATTTGCTGCGTGTTGCTACGTTCTGCCTCTTCCCGTAGACGCGCAATTCGGACCAGCATTTGCATAAAAAGCAGCTCTGCCATTGCACCCGGCTGTTCTTTTCGTTGGTCCAGCTCCAGCACGAGACTTTTCAGCGCATAATATACCTCTTCCGGGTCCGATAGTACCAGATACGGGAATGGACGCGATAGTAAGTCCGTAACCTCCTGCTCTTCCCCTGCCATTTGTCGGATAGACGGCCCTACCCTCACTCCCTCCGTAAAACCAAACTCTACGTTCAGCATCCGGCACGGTTGATCTCCCTCCACCACCAGCCGGTGCGATACGCCAGCGTCCAGCAAAATAAACTCACCTTTACGCAGCGTAATGCTTTCCGCCTTCCCTCCCGTTTGTACATCCACCCTGCACAAGCCGGAAATCATGTACATGATTTCGGTAGAATGATGATCATGGTACGGCATGGTGTAATCGTGCCATTGCTTGTAATAGTAAGCAAAAAAACGGGGAATATAATCCCCGTCCCGTAACCGTTGCTCAAACAAACTTCCGTTCATCCCCGCACCTCCGCAAAATAGATAAGGCTAACATGGCAACTTATCTGCAACCGCTCTATTTTCACAGTTTAACAGACCGAACCATGTTATTCTATTTGGTTCCATCGGACTATCTGAAATCTGGCGGGATACGACGGGCCGTTCCGGTCAAAATAGCGGCCTCAATCACAGCATATCTCACCTTGATAACAACCTGCTCATTGAATATGCTTGGGATAATGTATTGCTCGTTTAATTCCCGTTCGCTCACAACGGCTGCAATGGCGCGGGCGGCGGCTAATTTCATCGGCTCGTTAATACGGCGTGCGCGGCAATCGAGCGCTCCTCTGAAAATTCCCGGAAATACAAGCACGTTGTTGATTTGATTGGGATAGTCACTGCGTCCTGTCGCAAACACGCGAACATGCGGTATCGCTTCTTCGGGCGCTATCTCCGGGTGCGGGTTGGCCATAGCAAAAATGATACTATCCGCGGCCATGCGCTGAACATCTTGGGCATTCAGCAGGTCCCGCCGGGATACGCCAATGAACACGTCCGCATCACGAATGACTTCTTTTAACATGCCTGGCTCCGGCTCCACTTGAGGCTGATCCGCCAGCCACTGCCACATCGGATGGGAATAGGTCCCGCCACGTACAATAGCTCCATCCCGGTCTACAGGCACAAGCCGGCTTACACCGGCGGCGAGGAGC
>NZ_ASRY01000042.1 GCF_000520815.1 Paenibacillus maysiensis
TGGCTGAAAGGGACCATAAAAGCGTAGGCTTTCATACCCGATCCCATCTGATAATAGGCTCAAGTGAGTTCATGACTCCTTTCTAGATGTGATGGCTGATTACAAGAGTAAAGTGCAGCAATTTTAATTCGGGTCTGACGAATAGAAGAAATGGATGAATACAACTTTGAGTCAAGACCCATATGTATCATTGAGTTTGTTGGGTATAAAACGTGCTTATTCGGATACAGGCGTTCCAAGTAAGCTTTCATTCAAGGTACAAAAGGGCAAGAGGAGATATTTAAATAACAGTCCAGCATATGTATATATCGGTTGAAAGAGAGATTTAGTTTACAGAATGACCCATTGGTTGGGGTATTTACTATGTGTATTTTTGGAAGTAGGAGAAATGAGAGGGGGTTAAGTTGTGTACAGTGGCGGTTATTATCAATACTTTCATTACTTACCTGGTCGAATAGCTGTGTAAACAAAAAAACGCATTTAGTTTACTCGACTAAATACGTTTTTTAGATTTAAAAATGCATATTTATGTTTTATTAACGACTTCTGAATGAACCCACATATGTAAGATCGTTGCTGTTAATGACTTGAGCTGGAGTTACAAAAGCCTCTTTATTTGGAGTATAGTAACCTATAATATAGTCTGTGTCATAGTTTCCATAATAGAATGCTTGCCAAATAAATTTAGAGCAGTAATTAGGGTTTATAGTTTTAAGTTGAAAGTTATCCCAAGAATAAACAGGTATATGGTAACTTGTTACCGAAGAGTAATTGTTTTTTGCCCAATTAGCTGCGTTACGACCGTGAGTCGCTCTATAGACAGCGATTGATTCATTAGGATTATGCCTCATTTGGTAATAAGAAATGGTATCCCTTTTTCCGCCTTCTCCTTGATTATCATTAACTGGATTTACATGATAAACCATATAATCAGGTCCAATGATACCAACATGTCCAACAATCATTGCGCTTCCGCCTAATGCTTTTGATGAATAAAGTACATCTCCTACCTTAACTCTGATATTGGTTCCTGGGTAGGTTGAATCTGGCTCTAACGCTGATGGAGAAAAGTCATACGTGGCCTCTGGAGCACTTATAGAAGGATCAACTTCTGGAGCAATTACAGAAGGATCAACTTCTGGAGCACTTACAGAAGGATTAACCTCAGAAGCACTTACAGAAGGATCAACCTCAGAAGCACTTACAGACGTTATACCAAAAAAAGAGGTAAAGAAGAGAAGCATTAGTAGAGCAGGTAAAAAAACTTTGATTTTTTTCATAATGCACCGCCATTTTCCATAAATTTAAATGCAATACTAATTATACACAGAATATTCTGGAAGTAAATAGAATAATAAGGTATGATTATCCTAAAAGAAGATTTGTATGTTTGAATAAGATGAGGGGGATGAAAAATTGAATTTTTATAATCATAGATTGGTTCAGATATTAAGCGTAATACTCTATCCCATTTCGGCATTCATCATATTAAGTAATGGTGATAAGATAGTTTCATGGGGGATACCAGCAGTCATTGCAATTTTGTTTTGTTTTCTTTGGAAGAATGTTCAACATCTAATGATTTCCAATGCATTGTTATGGATTTTATCAGTACCAATTTGGTTGTTTTTGATTGAGGGAGGGCAGGGAGCAGAAGTTTTCATTGCATCTTTACCATTCATCATACCCCTATATATATTTATTGTGTTTCTACCAGAAATTATAATTGTTTTGATTAGGAATTTCCTTCTCAATAAGTTTAGACGGTAGCGTCAAGAACTATGTGTAAATGAAAATAACCTTTCTTGTAGAAGTTGGTATTCATCTTTGCTGGTGAACATGATGAGTCCGCTACAGAAGGGCAACCAATGGATTTATGCTCGCTTGTCAGAGACTCACGTTATCTGATTGCCTCGGATTGTAGTCATAGACTATGTTTAGAGAACAGCCCCGATTAATCAATGATTCTATTCTTTTCGATAGACATGCTATTTCTGATCATAAGTATATTCTTTCCATCGTCTCGACACATGTGGAGTGTTGCTCACTGTTGGTCAAGAAAGACTAATAGTTGAGATGTATTGGCGTATACAGCAACGGAGCGGGAGAAGTTCCGCTTCTTTTTTTGATAGGCTCTTTATCCTTCGTTGTTGTTACTACAGCTCAGCTCTTGTCCATCTCATTGCGAATGACGCATACATATGCTATTACATATTTAAAAAGAGAGGAATGAAATACATGTCAAAAGCTATTACAACAGGTCCGTTTCGAGTTCCACAGCTAACAAAATTACTTATGGGTCGATCGACCAGTATATTTCAACGTTTACTCCCGAGGTTCAGGACATTCTTCAAACGTTAAGCAAGTGATAAAAGAGTCGGCGCCGGATGCGAAGGCAAAGATCAGTTATCAGATGCCTACATTCGAGCTCCATGGAAATCTTGTGCATTTTGCGGCTTTCAAGAATCACATCGGTTTTTATCCGGCCCCTAGCGGAATAGATGAGTTCTTCCCCATTGATAAGCCGCTGCCCTATGACATTATAAGCAGAATCGTTAAATTCAGAGTTGCCAGCAACATTGAAAAAGCAGAAGGTAAATTAAAAAAGAAGAAATGATTGTATTATGATAGTTATACGCATACGGGGATCAATTGACAGATAGGAGAATAGCCTGAGGGGGACGAAGAAATCTCGTACCCTCAGGCTATTCTCTCTTATTATTGTCATAACCATATGATTAGTGATTATTTATTGAGAACATCCGCGTATTCAGAGAAACGTTCGAATCGTCCCTTGGCAAACGGGCATAAGGGTAAAATCTTAATACTGTTTTCCCGCGCGTATTCCACCATAGCTTTGACAAGCTTATCGCCAAGCCCTTGTCCTCGGTAAGCATTTTCGACCAAGGTGTGATCAATAATGTAAAGCTCCGGACTTGAGATTACATACGTCATTACCGCAGCAATGCCGTTATCTCGAATAAGAAATCTTTTATTAGCGGTATCATGATTTACAATATGCATGTTCATCCCTCTTTCCTTGTTCAATATTCACCGTCCAGACGTCTATACGTTAGTGCTCCGCTTGGACATGTGTCAATATGTCGGGCAATTGCCTCCGCAGTGTCAGCATCGGGATTAACCCAAGGACGCTTGCTTAAATCAAAAACACCAGGGAGGCCCTTTACGCAAATACCGGAATGAGTGCATACCTCCGAATTAAACATTACCTCGATATCTTTACCGTAGTATAATTTCTGCTTAATCATAATTCCTTCACACCTTTCACTTTTGAGTTTGTTTAAAGACCAAGATCCATTCTTCGAAAGCTGTCAGAAATCTTTCCAAATGGCGAAGCGTTGATTCGTCGTCCAATTCTCCGGTGGTTTCATTCAGTTTTTCGTGAATGCTGCCGATGAGAATCTTCGGACCCGCCATCGTATAGGCATTCATGGCAAGCAGTGTCTGTCTCACCTGGGCTTGTGATTGCGCTGTCCCCCCACTGCCCGGAGTAGCACCTGCAATCGCAAAAGGTTTTTGAATCAGCACTGAGCTTTTACTCGGACGCGAAGCCCAGTCCAAGGCATTTTTCAAAACGCCCGGGATTCCCATGTTGTATTCAGGGGTCACAATCAGTACACCGTCCGCTTTTCGAATGCTTTCTTTAAATTCGACAACCGACTGGGGATCGCCTTGGCTCTCGATGTCCGAATTGTAAAGTGGAATCGTCGATAGGTCAACGTGATGAATCTCCCAATGCTTTGACGCAAGCTCTTCCATAGCCTTTAACACCCTTCTATTGAAAGAACCTTCACGAAGACTTCCACATATGGCAGTGATGGTGAGTTTGTTTTCGCTCATTCTTGCGCTCTCCTCTCTTGGTTTAAATCACGCCACAATACACGAGAAATGTCCTTAAGCAAATGACCCGACTCCACTCCCGCAGGATCTATGAGCCAAGCCATATGCAAACCGTTTAATAGAGACTGGATAAACATGGCCATCGACTTTGGATTGGCATCATTTCGGAGCATGCCGCGTTCCTGGAACGATTGTAAAATATCACCGATCTGTCCATACCATTGGTCAAATGCTTCACTAAGCTTTCTCTTCATGACTGGAACTCGGCTCGACGTCAAAAACTCGAAAAGCAGCATAGACGTTCCCGGGTCCATAACACATTGGGCCCTTATCCAGGCATCCAAGGCGTTCTGAGGGTTAGTCGCGCCTAATATGCCTTCCACTTGCTACGGAATCCGCTTCGAATTTTGCGAAAGGCTGCGTTCGCAGAGAGTGAGGTACAGATCGCTTTTGTTGGAAAAATGCCAATAAACCGCACCTTTCGTCATGCCTGCTTCTGCCGCCACATCATTCAACGTCACCTCTGCATAACCGTATTTCGCAAATATTCGCATCGACGCATCCAGGATTCGCGTCCGTGTATCCGTGTTTGATCGCCCTGACGCTTCCTGTTTCTCTGCCCATAATGCTCTCATTTCCTGCTTGCTGCCCAAATGACGACGAACCGTGTCCAGTGTACCCCCGAGGCCTCCGCCAAATCGGCATAGGTGAATTGGTCAACCGGACGCTTTTCCGCCAAATCGAAAGCTGCCTCTAAAATCTTTGTACTTGCATCCAATACATCACCCTCAGTTTTTAGTGGGGATACTATTAGCATACTGGTTGGTATGCTCTTATAATATCGTTAAAGATCCTGCTCGTAAATGTGTGCAAACAAAATACAACTCGAATATTGTTGTAATCACAAGGAATATAGTAAAATAAGCAAAAAGGCGTTCGAGAGAATAAATCCATCGAATGCCTTTTTTCGTCTGACTTAATCAAAATGTTCAAGAACAATTTTTCCGATTGTTTTTCCAGATTCTATTTTAGCATGAGCAAGTTTTAAGTTTGCCGCATGAATCGGAGATATTCTCCCTGTGACAGCAGTGCGAATTTTCCCTCCATCAACAAGTACAATTTCTTGCGTTATGTCCCGGGTCAACGGAAACAGAATTTTTCAACGTTGTGGGGGCCGATGAAGCTTCTGTCGGGAATCGAGACACTCCAGAAAATGTGGTCCAAGTTGCGCTTAGCTCGCTTCAAGCAAAAAAAGTATATGCTATATAAGACGCAATTAAGATCATAACCTGACAAG
>NZ_ASRY01000043.1 GCF_000520815.1 Paenibacillus maysiensis
TAAACATATTGGTGCGGTCGGCTGTATACATCAAAACAGTTATAACCAGCATCCCGGCCAAAAAAGATAGGAAAATCGTCTTTACCTGAGACTTGGGCTTGTTCTGTTTAAATTGCCAGTTACCGCTATTCCGACCCGAGCCGTCTTGTTGTTGCTCAGCCTCGGCACGATGGTATGAGGAAGGAAGTGGCCTTACCGCCTGCGGTGGCGTAATCTCAACGTCCTTCTCTACAAGCTTCCCATCCTTGCGTTGTCCATCTGATTGAACTGAAGAAAAGGGACCGTACGAATAGTAATATGAGGAATTTGAATCATTTCGCCGAGTTGTTTTATCGGATTCAACCTGATCGTTGTCATCCCGGCGTCCGGAATTATTATTTTTAAATTCGTCCATTGTATATCTCCTCCCAAACCCTATGCTTCAAGGTGGTGTTGTTTAGCTGACTTTATTTTGCACTTTAAACCTTAATTCCACCTTAAAAACAATTAAAAAGGAGATAAAACCTTTAACCCCAACTCGCTGACCCCTTGTTCAAACACGAAATGCCCCGAATAAGAATCCGGAGCATTGCCAATCGTATATGCTTTTTTATTTCGTGTTAAAGTTTTCGTCAAATTTTTCATTCGGTGTTTGAGCATTGTTTTGAATTTTGCTGCGACTGGAGTTTTGTACCTTTTGTGCTACTGCACCTGTACCGCCTTGATCTGTTGCAAATTCTTCATCATACTTCTCATTTGGTGTCTGGAAGTTGTCTTGAATTTTATTTTGTTCAGACTGCTTTACCTTTTGTGAAACGACACCTACCGTATTGTCTTGTGCAAATTCCGCTTTGAACTGATTTCCTGTGCTTGCCTTGAAGCCTTTGTTCATGAAAGAACTTCCGCCTTGATTTGGCATAATTCTCAACCTCCCAGTATGTTTTGCGGGATAAGCTCATCCCGCAACATAGTATGTGAAGTCAGAAAGGACAATATGCAAGGATTATATGGAAGCATCCAGCGTCGCGGTCGGAATGGATTTATGCGTTTCTATCGCCTTTTGGAGCGATTTCACCATCTTTTCCGTACATTTTCCGTTCCCTTTTTTTATAATTTGAACATCCACATCTTTCTTGCCCCATTCAGAATACACCTGCCGGGTTGTTTTAAAATACAAATCAATTTTATTGCCCTTAATTGCTGAACCTGTATCTGCTACAATCCCGTAGCCATATCCTGGAATGTACAAAATGCTGCCCAAAGGAAACGTTTTGGGATCAGCCGCAATGGTGGACAGTGTGTTCTTGTCACGACGCACTTTTACACCGGAATACGTAATACCGTAACCGGGATGACTTGGCCGTTTGCCAGTGGATTCATAGCCTGCTGTATATCCTGTTGCCGTGACCGTCATGGTCGTAATAACCTGCTCTTCGCGTGGAGCTAAAACAGGTGTGGATTGCCATTTCTTATGCTGGACCGGTTCTTTGTGACCGTAAACTTCATTGCCGGGCAATACCAGACAGGTTGCGATTAGCACGGTTCCCAAAATCCGTTTCCATACCAACATGGATCTCATAAAAAACCTCCCCTTGAGGCAAAGGCTTTCCAGAAATCCATTGGTTTATACGAACAGATTATTATTTTTGAACATCCTGACCTGGATAAAGTCTGCTCAGCTTCACTTTATCTTCAAAAATATGCAGGAGCGTGCGTACAATGGGGGTGTGCTCGTCGTCTGTGTGTAATATAATGGAAGCAGGAGAAATCGAAATAAGGGTACTCACGATTCGATCCTCGACCTCCATTTCCAGTTCAATCCCCGGCATCTCCACAATAATGTCATCTCCATCGGGTGTCGGTATCGGCACCATGGAGCTATCGAGGATGGTAAAATCATGTCCACCCTGATGAAGCACATGCACCAGTGGAACTTTACTTTCCTGAAAAAACACAAAGTACTTGAGCAATCCCATAAATTCTTCATACTGCCGATCCGCCCAAAACTCTTCCATGGCATAGTCGACGATTTCCTCAAGCTCTTTTTTGTATGCGTTTAATCTGAATTGAATAAGACCTTCCAGGTTAATCACTCGCAGCTCTATAAAATCCTTTTCCAGTAAAGCCGCCAGTTTGCCGTGACGCTTCCTACACCCTCTTGGGCCATCGTCCTTTAACAAAGAATGCACCATGCTGCGAACCCGCTCTGTATCCTCTTCCTCCAGCAGCGAGCAGGCTTTGGCGAGGATCAGATCAAGCATTCCCCATTCCTTGACTTCGATGATATAATCCGCTATCGCGGAAGCCATGATGCTGTATACACAGGGGAGAAAGCTTTCAAACGCCGGATTGCTCTCTGTCCCCTTGCAGGTCCATGCCACTTTGTTTTCGAGTTGTCTGAAAGTGAATCGAAATCCGCGCCGTGACATATGTAGTCCTTTGTTTCTACTCTTGACCACCTGATAAAAACGGTCGCTTTCCTGATTTCCGTCTGTATGGGTCCACACTGTAAACAGTTCCATTGGCTCACTCCTTTCGATCACTGATTACAGTATATGGCGGGCTCGAAAGGGTTATACGAAGTGAACGACTGGAAACAGGATACAGCGTAAAATGAGAATAATCGGGTTCAAAGAGAAGGGTTCGGTGTTATGCAGAATGGCTGCGACTCAGGACAGAACCAGAAGACGTTTGAATATTTAGGCTTGGGTATGTTGAGGTTATAGTCAACGATGCTGAACATGCTGCGTACACTCATGATTGTCATATTGAGCCTCGTTCAGATTTTGTCCCTTCCTGTGACGTTTCATGCGGAAGATACTACTCAATCCCTCCAGTTTACTGTGGGATCTTCTCTCATGCCGATTGTAGAAACTTCTTCGTTGGAAACGGACTCTCATGGGCTGGAGCATCACTCCAAACCAGCGCAGAGATTATGTATATGAAGCGATGGGAAGTATAGCAAAGCCAAGTATATTTACCGTAATACGCCTTTACTCCATTGTCATGCTGGTTGGCGATGTGATAAAATATAGCTAAGATGTATACACTAAAAAAGAGTAAGGATGTTGTAGCATCCTTACTCTTTAGCAACAGCCGCTTATAAGGGCGGTGGCTGTTCAAAGATTTGTCGATCGAAATAGACCGTTTACCTTTGGAGAGGGCGGTCTATTTCTTTTTGTTGAAGGAAATAATCAAGATCACTAACGTTGCAAATTGAATCATCAACATCAGCGTATCTTTAACCTCCACAGGCATCACCTCCTTTGCAGGAGACTAGCCAACCGCCCATCTAAGCCATTCTGTTGTTAAGGGATATTATACCATATAGATATTATTTAGAGGAAGAAAAACGCCTGTTTTAAGTCTGAATTTGAGATTAGTACCCTTCGATTAACTGCATACAATTTTATAAAATCCTCGTTGGAAAGTTGATCATACTTAAGATAATCGTTCTTCATTTTATGAGCAAAATGGATATATCTTGAGCATTAACATTTACAATTCGATTTAAGGAATGCATTGCGCCGTTCGACATTATTCAGCATGATTTGTAAAGTATTGCGAATATCACGAACATCTGGGCCAAGATTGAGTATATTGATTAAATCGTTAATCGTCAGATAAGAATTAAACGGTTCTGGCTCAATAATATGTGTCCACACATTGCCGTTCCCTTGTTCAAATACTTGAATAGCATCAGAGACATTAATTCCGATAATGCTCCATTTGCGGTTTAGGGAATCTGTAATTATAAACACATTTAAAAACGCTTACCTATACTAATCCCTCTACACGGATTAATGATAGATAAGCGTTTTGTAGTGATTACGATACATTAACGAAAGTATTCCTAATTTTGCATGATAAAATCATGTTCGATGCTGCTGGCACCGTCAAAGGTACGAATAATATCATAGCGGGTATTGCGTTGTGCCGGAATGTGCCCCGTTTCGCGGATCAGCTGTAAAATGGACTCGATATTGACTTTGTACGTTGCGCCTGCAGCAGAAACGACGTTTTCCTCAATCATCGTACTACCGAAGTCGTCGCAACCATAGTACAGTGATTTTTTGCCGATTTCTGGTCCCATCGTTACCCACGAGGACTGAATATGCTTGATGTTATCCAGTACAAGGCGGCTGATTGCAACAGTCTTCAAATATTCCTCCGGCGTTTGGCGTTCTTTTTTCAGGTTCGTGTTATCCGGTTGGAAGGTCCATGGAATAAAGGCCAGGAAGCCTTCGGAATCATATTTATTTTCAATGCATTCGTCCTGGGCATCACGAACACGCAGTAAATGCAACGCACGCTCCTCCATCAACTCGCCAAAGCCGATAACCATCGTGGCCGTCGTGTTCATACCAACCTTATGGGCTGTCTGCATCACGTCCATCCAATCCCGCCACGAGCCTTTGAGACGGCTGATTTTGCGGCGTGTGCGGTCATCCAGAATTTCTCCGCCGCCGCCTGGCAAGGAATCCAATCCGGCTTCATGAATGGCTCGCATCGTATCTTCCATGGACAAGCCGGATTTTTCCTTCATCTTATGAATTTCAGCCGGCGAAAAGGAGTGCATCGTAATATCGGGAAAACGCTCCTTGATCGCTTTTAGCAAATCGGTATAATAACTGAACGGCAGGTTAGGATTCACTCCACCTTGCATCAAAATTTCAGTGCCTCCTACTTCCTGCGTTTCCTTGATTTTCTGGAAAATCACTTCATCGGGCAGGACATAGCCTTCATCTGAACCCGGTCTGCGGTAAAAAGCGCAAAAGCGGCAATATACGTCACAGACGTTCGTATAGTTAATATTTCGTCCGATGACGAAGGTTTTGATCGGATCAGGATGCATACGGTTCATCACTTTGTTCGCTGCGTGACCGATCTTTTCTACCTCGTCTGACTCGAACAAAGCAACGGTGTCCTCTAAATTCAGGCGTTCGCCGCGCAAAGCTTTATCTAAAATATGGTCGATTACACTCATGGTGTATCCTCCTTCGCTTTCACAGGGGGACGAAATGAAAGACAGGACTTATGAACGAGAATGATTTCACAAACCTGCGTTCGAACCCTGTCGTATTATATGTGTTCATGACTGGCTTTGTATTTGTCTGTGCTATATAGCATAGTAAAACCTAATGATAATACTAACATATCTTTAGGTAAGGAACCATACTTATTCCCGTTTCTTTCTGCTTTTTAACCCAGTGAATGATGCAACGAACAGGCTATAACTCCATGATAAACGTAACCAATAATTGAGAACAGGTGATTGCAAAGCGTGCCCCATTCGCCTTGTCCTCCAAGTCATACATACGTAAAACAGCAAGTCTCCTATTGAGCTGGAGCTTGCTGTTGTTCTAATACATCTTCGATTCCTGTGTGAAAAACGGGATATTCTCTCCCCATATGCTAATTTTTAGCGAAGAGCCTCATTTAGATCACTGATCAGATCGTCAATATCCTCCAGACCTACGGAGAAACGCAGCAGACCATCCGTGATCCCCCGCTCCAGACGTACACTGTGTGGCATTGCCGCATGTGACATCATTGCCGGATACGACAAGATACTTTCCACAGCTCCCAGACTTACCGCTACAATCGGGATTTGTATGCGATTGAGAACCTCTTTTGCACGCTCACCGGAACCTACATCAAACGAGATAACCGCACCGTATCCACTGGATTGGCTCTCATGTACGGCACGCCCCGGATGATTTTCCAGGCCCGGATAGTATACCGCCTCAATGTCACTTCGCTCGTTCAGCCAGTTGGCCAGCTTCGCCGCACTCTTCTCACTGTGAGCCATACGTGCTTTCAGTGTCTTCATCCCGCGCATAAGCAACCACGACTCCTGTGGGGCCAATACGGTTCCGAGTCCATTTTGAAGCTGCTTGATTTGTCTGCCCAACGACTCCGTACGTGCCACCGCAAGTCCTGCGAGTACATCGCTGTGCCCGCCGAGAAATTTGGTTGCGCTGTGTAGCACGATATCGACACCTTGCTCAATCGGACGTTGATAATAGGGTGTCATGAATGTGTTATCCAGCAGCGTCAGAAGCCCTTTCTCCTGGGCCCAAGCCGTTATCCCTGCCACATCGGTGATTTTGAGGGTTGGGTTGGAAGGTGTCTCCATATATACAGCCTTCGTATTTTCCTGCAACGCTTCTTTCACAAGGTTGATGTCCGTCATATCGACGAAAGTGGTTTCGATATTCATCCGTTTTAAAATAGAAGTCAGCAGGCGGTAGGTCCCTCCATATACATCTTCCGAAACAATGACATGGTCCCCAGCAGACAACAGCATAAATGTACTGGATATAGCCGCCATGCCCGATGCAAAGGCAAAACCTCTCGCTCCTCCCTCCAGTAAGGCGATGTAGTCCTCCAAAGCTTGCCGTGTCGGATTGCCGGAACGGCTGTAATCATGCAGCGGAGGATCGAAAATATCGTGATGGTGAAAGGTGGACGCCTGATAAATCGGTACGCTAGACGCACCCGTAACACTATCAATTTCAGAGCCAAAATGCAGCAGCTTGGTAGCAAACTTCCGTTCTTTTTCCGTTACCTGCCCGATTTTCCGCACGTCCTCAATCATTGCTGTTCCCCACCTTCGATTTCTTGACGTGCCGCTTCCAACGCTGAACGCAAATCTTCAATTAAATCATCCGTATGTTCAATACCGACGGAGAAGCGCAGCAACCGATCATCCACCCCGACCGCATCCCGAATCTCAGCCGGTATATCGGCATGTGTCTGTACAGCAGGATAAGTCATTAACGATTCCACACCGCCTAGACTTTCTGCAAAAGCAATAAGCTTAATGTTTCGAAGCAAGGGCTCCACATAACGGGCATCTTTTACTTTAAAAGAGAAAATACCCGTGTTGCCACTGGATTGTTTGTTTTGAATCTCACGACCTGGGTGACCCTCAAGCCCTGGATAAAACACCTCAGCCACCGCTGGATGCGTCAGCAGATAATTGGCCAGCACTGTCGCATTATGCTCATGCCGATCCATACGCAGCGCCAATGTTTTCATGCCCTTCATCAACTGATAGCTATCGCTCGGAGAAAGTACAGCCCCAATGGAATTATGCAGGAAGGAAATTTCGGCTGACAGCTCTTTACCCTTGGTTACGATCAAGCCTGCCAGTACATCATTGTGTCCGCCCAGATACTTGGTTGCGCTATGTACCACAATATCGGCACCCAGCTCCAAAGGACGCTGGAAATATGGTGTTAACAGCGTATTATCTACAATAGTAAGCAACTGACGTTGTGACGCCCATTCAGCTACAGCCCGAATATCCGTAATCATCATTAATGGATTCGTAGGCGTTTCTATGAATACTGCTTTTGTATTTGGTCGACATGACTGCTCGATGGCTTCAAGATCATTCGTATCCACATAGCTCGCCGTCACGCCGAATCTGGATAAAATACGTTCCAGCAGGCGATATGTGCCTCCATACAGATCCAGCGATACAATCAGATGATCTCCTTGTCCAAACAGGGCAAATACCGTTTGCAGCGCCGCCATACCTGAACTGCATGCAAAGCCTGCATCACCGGATTCCAGTGCAGCGGACGCCTCTTCCAGTACTTTACGTGTCGGATTGATCGTCCGAATGTAATCAAAACCTGTGCTTTGTCCTAGACGGGGATGGCGAAACGCTGTAGACTGATAAATTGGAAAATTCACTGCTCCGGTTATCGGCTCTTCGATTGAACCAATCTGTGCTAACCTGCTTTCGATTTTCCACTGTTTCTCACTCATATGTTTCCTCCTGTCCGCTCCCATAATAGGTGCTGTAACATATGCTGCAAAATAGGATTATCATATCTATACTGCTGCGCTGCTGCAAGGTGGTACTGCGTAGATATAAACGTTAAGCCCCTTTTTAAATCTGGGACCCGATATCGAAAGGGGTTTCTTGGTATACATAATAGTTGAGCCAATTTGAAAATAATAAATTGGCATGCGCACGCCAGGTTGAGGACGGTGTACGCTCAGGGTCATTGTTGGGAAAATAATTCTTTGGCACTTCAATATCCATCCCTTTGGCGACATCACGATCGTATTCCCATTTCAGAGAAAGTGGATCGTATTCGGAATGCCCTGTCACAAAGATTTGTTTGCCATCACGTGTAGCTACCAGATACACTCCGGCTTCCTCAGATTCGGATAAAAGCTCCAGTTCGGCAATATGCTCAATATCTTCGCGCCGAACCTCTGTATGCCGGGAATGAGGTGCATAAAACAATTCATCAAAACCGCGTAGCAACTTCACTTTAGGTTTATTAACGCTATGTGAAAAAACGCCAAAGCATTTGTAATCAAGTCTGTATTTGGGAACGCCGAAATGATGAAACAGACCCGCCTGCGAGGCCCAACAGATATGCATGGTCGAAGTTACATTCGTTTTCGTCCATTCAAAAATTCGCCGGATTTCCTCCCAGTAGTTCACATCTTCAAACTCAAGCTGTTCAACGGGTGCTCCCGTAATCACCATGCCGTCAAAGCGGCTGTTTCTGATCTCGTCAAACGTTTTATAAAACATGTTCAAATATTCCTGCGATGTATTTTTAGATACATGCGACTTCATGTGTACCAGCGTAACGTCCACTTGAAGTGGGGTATTGCCGACCAGACGCAACAGTTGAGTTTCCGTCGTTTCTTTGGTAGGCATCAAATTCAAAATGGCGATGCGCAACGGACGAATATCCTGATGATAGGCCAGGCTTTCATCCATTACGAAAATATTTTCGCCCTCCAGCACTTCCTTGGCAGGTAGTGTATCCGGAATTTTAATCGGCATGTAAACTCACTCCTTGTTCGGTGAAGTTTTTTGCGAAAATCGTCATGTTGAGATGCCGGGCATATAATAAAAAGACCTTCCTCGGTTACGAGAAAGGTCATATTTGTATCCATATGCGCCTCTCTCATCTGTCAGGGCATCGCTCTTTGTAAAAAGCGCGCGTCCTGCAAGAATTAGCACCGTGCGATTAAAATCGCCGGTTGCCGGGTATCATCGGGCTAGTCCCTCCACCTGCTCTTGATAAGATTTCGCTATATTCATTTTGGGTTCATAAAATGTTCTTGTTGTTCACTTTAATGCATCCGCTGTGCTTCGTCAAGATAAGACTTGTAATTTTGTGCCCTGCATTCACACTTCGTCTTATATTTCCATATGTTAAATCATACATTACCCTATCGCTGAAGCTCTTGTCACTACTGTTGATTTAGCCCATGATTTTGCGCTTGAAAGGCTGTAGGCCGAGCGTTATACTATACAAGTGCTATAGGCCGAAAATATAAAGCAGTCGTGCAGATTTATAGTGCTTTCTGCGGTACTGTGGCAACCTAAAAAAGAACACTTGTGAGGTGAATCCGGAATGGAAGGCGACCCGAGTCCGAATAGGCGGCGATCCCTGAACAACAGCATAGGAATGACTTCAGCTTGCCGAAAGACGGGACGCCAGGCTCTGCATGCTCCAAAAGCCTCTGGCTTTTGATGGGGATGCCGCTTACTCGATCCGGCTAACAGGCTAACTGAGTCCATTCCTTATGCTTGAGGTACACGTATTTTCCGTTTCGACGGAGCATAAGGAGTGACATATATGAAAATCCGTTTGGTAAACAACGGGGTTTTTACCCCTGTCGAAGAAATTGAAATGGCGCTTACTCCGCCAGCAGAAGGCTTTTATTGGATTGATGCCGATGTCGATGATCTGGCAGTGCTCCAGCCTTTATTCTCCATGCATGATCTCGCAGTAGAGGACTGTTTGAGTGAAGAAGAGCAGCGCCCGAAGATTGAAATTTACGAAAGCCATTATTTTATCGTTGTAAACAGCATTCGTTTTGATGATGAAGAAATATTTTTACGTGCTTTGAACATTTTTCTCGGCCGCCATTTCATCATTACGGTGACCAAGCAGAAAATCAATGAGCTACGCACCCTCAAGCCTATGTTGTGGGAGCAGGAGGTCAGCCAGCCTGACCGTTTTATGTATCTGTTGGTCGACTTGATCGTTGACAACTATTTTCTGGTTGGTGACCGGATTGAGGTTCGCATTGAGAAGCTGGAAGAAGACATTCTGATGCATACAAAAAAATCGCATTTGAATGAAATTATCGGCTTACGCAGTGAGATTCTGTGGCTGAAAAAAGTGCTTGGTCCACAAAAAGAAGTCATCAATACGTTGAACAAACGGGATCTACGGCTGATCGACGATCAATTGCAAAAATATTTTAGCGACATTTATGAAAATGCCGTGAAAATTTCGGAGACTTTCGAAACTTACCGCGATCTAATGGGTAACCTTCGAGAAGCTTATCAATCCAGTATCGCTAACCGTGCGAATGAAATCATGCGCGTGTTTACAGCGATTACAACCGTATTTATGCCGTTGACGGTGATTACCGGAATTTATGGTATGAACTTTGATAATATGCCTGAGCTTCATACGCGTTATGGTTATTTTGTCGTCATTGGTATTATGGTGGCGCTGGGGGTTAGCATGTTCTGTATTTTCCGCAAGAAGGATTGGGTTTGAAAAGAAAAGGTTGAAGCAGTAGCGTATCCTCACAGGATATAGCTACTGCTTTTTTTGTGTGATTATTTTATATTTGCGCGATGTTATCCCGCATGTCGATCTGATGCCACCTGATGGCGAAAACGGATACGAATCAGACGCAGCCGCTCATAAACTTGATCCAGCCCCGTTTCTGCGGCCTGTTCCTCACCATATACCCGCAGCATAACGGGCTTGAGCAGCGTATCTCCCAGTTCTTCATATGCAGACCAGATCGCCGTCTGCTCTTCCTCAGATACGTTCACCAGTTCCTGACGGATCAGCTTTTCCATATCGATTCCATCTCGATCCAAATGCTCCACTGCTTCAATCATTTCTCTACGATGTAACCCCGCCTTCAGTCCAATGTGCTCCAACGCAAGACCATCTGAAATACCTTCAATAATGGTTTTTGTCAGACTGAATTTATTCAGTTCCTGCTTATATTGGCTCTCTTTTTGCTTGTACAGCCATGATAAGAAAACTTCCTCATCCAACGTCTCTGTAACCCAATTTAGCGGAAATGGGGTAGTCCGGTCATTTTGTGTCGTAATATCCAGCAGTTCTTGACCATATTGAGATATTTTACCTTGCCCTATCCCTGGTAGCTCCAGCAACTCCTCCTCGGTATGGGGAAGATAGACGCTAATCAACCGGAGCAGACGATTGGTAGCGATAAAATAAGGTGCTTTTCGCTCGGTAGCCGCCTTTTGTCGTCTCCACATCGTCAATTGCTCATACACATCATCACGCGGAAACAAATCACTATAACAATACAGCTTTTGTAATGCTTGCCCACGTCCTGCTGCCCCTTCCTGCTCATGAAAAACACCATGGATTAAGGGTCTGTAGCCCTCTGCCATCTTAAGTGCCAGCTCGTGACGGTACACATGCAGCAACTCCTGCCACAAGCTGCCCTCATACCACAGATCATCTGTGCTTTCATCCAAACTGTGTTGTGTGCTCCACCCTGCACTCCATACCCCATCATGTTGTCCAATCCATACCTGGGCAAATTGCTCATGACCCTGTTCATTCCGTTTGGACAAGCGATTTAAAAATAAAATTTCCATGCTTTTTTCCTCCATGCTTATAATTGGGTTACAGTCCGGTACAACGCCAAACGCAAAAAAGCACCTATCTCGCGTATTTGCAAGAAAGGTGCTTCCCTTTTTGAGCCGTACTATGCTGTTGCCTATATGATAACCGTACCTCGGATTGTCGTCAACCCGTAATTCTCATTTGTTCAGCTTTTCCTTTGCCAAAGCAAGAGCGCCGCACAATCCGGCATTGTCTCCCAAGCCTGGGGCCACGATATACTGATCAATTTCTGTAGTCAGACTCGGATGCTGTACGTACCCGTTTAACAGTTTTTGAAACTCGGCGCGAACGAGTGGGAACAGTTGCTCCTGCTTCATCACTCCGCCGCCCATAATAATTTTTTGCGGTGAAAGAATCAATACATAGCTCATCAAAGCCTGTGCCAGATAATAAGCTTCCATCTCCCAAGCCGGGTGATCCACAGAAAGCTCATGGCCTTTGACCTTCCATCTTTTTTCAAGCGCAGGCCCCGCTGCCAGTCCCTCCAGACAATCTCCGTGATAAGGACATGTCCCTTCATAGGTATCTTCCGGATGACGACGCACCAGGATATGGCCCATTTCAGGATGGGACAATCCATGAATCAGCTTTCCACCGACCAGAGCACCCGCTCCGATACCTGTACCTATCGTAATATAGAGACAGCTATCCAGCCCCTTAGCCGCCCCCCAGATGGACTCGCCCAATGCTGCACCGTTCACATCCGTGTCAAATCCCATAGGTACGTCAAAATGCTCTTTCAGTTTGCCGATCAGGTTATAATTGTCCCAATGCGGCTTTGGCGTTGTTGTAATATAGCCATATGTATCACTGCCTTCGATAGGATCAATCGGCCCAAACGACCCTACGCCCAGCGCTTCAATGCCCTTCCCTTCAAAAAATGCAACGACATTCGCCATCGTTTCTGCTGGCGTGGCTGTCGGAAAGCTCACGCGTTCCAGCACCTCTCCCTGTTCGTTGCCAATTCCACATACAAATTTGGTACCGCCTGCCTCAATTGCTCCCAATACTGTCATAGCTGCTGTTGTCCCCTCTCGGTCATGATCCGGTTCTCTCTATCCTATATTCGCCTGAAACGTGTCCAAGGTCAATCCCCTTATCCCAATTGTATATAATCCTTCACAACAATATATATCTCCCTTGACATAACTGTGTATAAAAAAGGACACTAACGCACCAAGCGCCAGCATCCTCATATGTGTAATACGAGTTCCGAGTTGTACCTGTGAAGCCAAACTGGCTTCGTTATGAACCAGTTGCCACACCCATTAACGTACACAGGCTTTTCATTTCAAGCTCCTCAAACTTGTCTACAATTTGCACATGATCCAGCGTCAACAGACAACTGTCCAGTGCGCATGCTACAGGTACACCACAGTGAATTTCAGCCAGCTTACGTGACAAATGCAGCATATCCAGATCACTCTCGATCTTTTTGCGTACTGCTGGCGTCAATTGATCCAGATTCTCCAGAATACCTTCAATGGAGTCATATTCCTGTACCAGCTTGAGTGCCGTCTTTTCACCAATGCCTCGTACTCCCGGGTAATTGTCGCTTGCATCGCCCATCAGGCCCTTGAGGTCCACAACTTGGCGGGGTTTGAGCCCTTTTTCAGACAGTAACGTTTCCAGGGTATACACCATATAATTGCCGTGACCCTTTTTCATAATAATAACCCGTGTCCGCTCATCCACCAATTGGAGTAGATCATGATCTCCGGAGAGAATCATTACATCCATGTCCTCATTCTGCGTATAGTGGCGTGCCAGCGTACCGATGCAATCATCCGCTTCAAAGCCTGCAGCTCCAATATTAGGAATGCCGAGGCTATCCATCACATCACGGATCAATGTAAATTGAGGAATCAAATCATCTGGCGCGTCAGCGCGATTCCCCTTGTACGCAGCAAAATGCTCTCCGCGGAACGTCGTTCCTCCCATATCCCAGCAGCATACGACATGCGTCGGATTATAGGTTTGTACCGCATCCCAAAAATATCGAATAAAACCATATATGGCGTTCGTTGGCACTCCGGCCTTTGTGCGCCTTATATAACCGTTTGCAGCAGTTGCATAATAAGCGCGGAATAACAGAGCCATGCCGTCAACCAGCATTATGGATTGTTCATTACGTTGTGTCACAGATTGTATTGCTCCCATTCATCATATTATTTTAACCCCAACAGTATAACATAACGCGGAGCCAAATTGGGCGTTATTGAGCGCTCCATGCTTCCTCAAATGTTTCCTCTTTGAAGCCTACCGTTACTTTGTTCCCATCTGTTACAATCGGGCGCTTGATCAATCTTCCATTCGAGGATAAAAGCGAGATTTGCTCTTCACGGCTCATGTCTGCCAGCTTGTCCTTCAGCTTTAGCTCCTTATATACCTCACCGCTCGTATTGAAAAACTTTTTCAGCTCCAGTCCACTTTTGCTGATTAAATCAGCTAATTCCTCCGGGCCGGGCGGTTGTTCAAAAATAGGAATCAATTCCGTTTCATGTCCCTTGCTTTGCAGCCATTTCACTGCATTGCGACAAGTGCTGCATTTGGAGTACTGGTATACTTTCAACTGGCTCATCGTTATGTTAACCCTCCATTTCGATTTCTTAACAGCTCCTGCAACTGGGTCATATCGTCCGGCAATGGGGCGCATAACGTCAACTGCTCTCCGGTCACAGGATGCACCAAGGACAGCTCTGAGGCATGCAGTGCCTGTCGGGGCATCTGGGCATCCAGCTGATCATAACGCTCACGTTGCGCAGCGTCAGCAGGCGTATTTCGGTACATTTTATCACCGATCAACGGACATCCAATAGAAGTCATGTGTACCCGGATTTGGTGTGTACGTCCGGATTCCAGCTTGATCCCGATACGGCTCCCCTCATTCCAGGCTTCCTCCAGCTTATAGAGTGTAAGGGCCGGATAACCATCAGGGGTCACCATTCGCAAATGCGGATCATCCGGATTACGGTCAATCGGCCCATCCACCCTTCCTTCCTGTGGATTAGGGCACCCGTGCACCAGGGCCGTGTAGCGCTTATCCACCGTCCCCGCAATCATTTGCTCGGAAATATGCTGGTGTACATATGGATTTTTAGCCACCACAAGGACACCCGTCGTCTCCTGATCGAGACGATGAACGGGACGGAACCTGAACAGCTCGCCTTTGGCCTGCCAATAATGCACAACCCCGTTAGCCAGCGTTCCCGTGTAATGACCATGAGTCGGATGGACAATCATACCCGCCGCCTTGTTGACAACCAATAAATGCTCATCTTCAAATAAAATGTCAAAAGGAATCGGTTCAGGCAAAATATCATCGGAACGCTCGCGTTCCATACGAATTTCCACCCGATCCCCGGACTGTACCTTTACGCTGATATACACTCGTGTTCCGTTCAGCATAATGCCTTGTTCCGTCAGCTTAAGTTTGGATATCAGCTTGCGTGAAACATTCATACGTTTTTGCAAAATGGTCTTCAACAGCATTCCCTCCTCCTCAGGAGGGATCGTATACACGATAGGTTCATAATACAAGCTCATCACAAATTCCCGGTTGCCTCCTTATTTGCGAAACACTTTTTTGCTGCGCACATATTCGACATCCGGTACCCCTTGACGTACATTCGCGGTGCGGGCCACGACGAAAAAGTAATCGGACAGACGGTTCAAATACCGACGTACCGCAGGATTGATTTCCGTATGCTTACCCAGTGTGACAGCACGACGTTCCGCGCGGCGGCAAACCGTACGGCAAACATGAAGTGCTGAAGACAACGTGCTACCCCCCGGAATAATAAAACGCTCCACCTTCGGATTTTCCTCCTGACATGCGTCAATCCAGCCTTCAAGCCGCTCTGCCAGTTCATCCTTTACCTTGTATTTGCTTTCGTTGATTTTGACAAACGCCAAATCCGAGCCGCAATCAAACAGTTCCTGCTGTACTTCCTCCAATTGAGCCCGAATATCCGCAAACTTTTCCCCTTCGGCAAAGCTGATCGCTTGTCCTACAAAGCTGTTCAGTTCGTCAATCGTACCGTATGCCTCCACACGGTCATCATCCTTGGCCACCCGACCGCCGATCACCGAGGTTTGTCCCTCATCACCTGTTCTTGTATAAATCCCCATGGTATCTCATCCCCCTATCATTCCGTCAGTGCTTTTAATACCTTAATGGCTTCTTCCTTATTACTCGTACGCGGTGGCACGGTAGCAAATAATGTTTTGGAGTTATATTTTACATCCTTGAACATCTTCATCTGCTCCACCGGAATCCCGAACAAATGAGTTTCCTTGATCATATCTGTTCCTTTTTCCCCCTGCTCTTTCTCCTTAAATACGCCGCCCTCGAACACACCCCGAGCATACGTTTTCTTGTCAAAAGCATCGTCTAAAGGCAAATTCGAACCATTCTGTCCATACAACTTCATATCCTCTTCCGGTAAAATAAACAGATCGTTTTCCCCGGCTGCATATTCAACGACCAGTTTCTGCTGGTTATACAGTGGGCTAACTGCAATCTCAATGGTTGGAGCCTGTTCGCCCAGTTTATCCTTAAGCTTTTGCGCCAGTTCATCACGAAGAACTGAAGCATCCCCTTGCTTATCCATGATAAAAATGGTGAAACTGTCCTTGTCTCGCCCCCCGCATCCCGCCAACAGCACGAGTACCAGCATTCCGATGATCCATGGCGACAGCCTTTTCAGCCCTGCTCTCATATGTACGCCCCCTCTTCCATGCCACTAATATATCATAAGTTGTGAACGCAAAAAAAGAAGGCCCTGCGGCCTTCTCTATATATACGGCTTGGCTTCACACGGTTACACCTTGCATTCCGAACCGTACAGCTTCATGTATTCGTTAATTTTCAAATCGAGCTTGCAACTGATCTCAATGACAAGATCAGAGGTAAAGGACTTCTCTTCCTGAAACGTCCGCATCATCTCATTGCGCAGGAATAAAATTTCATCTTCCAGGGAAATGTCGTATCCAGTTGACACCGACGAATTATATCCAACATATGACATGAGCATTCCTCCTGCAATTGAAAAATTAAACTTCCTGCTTTCGATTTCAAATTATAGCATATAAATTTAGAAATAAAAGACTATTTTCTATGATTTACCCATAAAAAATAATTTTTAACCTTCTTTTTTTACTTTTTCTACAAAATGACCAATACGATCCAATGCTTCCGTCAGTTGAGCAACAGAGGTCGCATACGAGCAACGAAGGTATCCTTCGCCCCCCAAACCGAATACGTTCCCCGGCACAGCCGCAACCTTGACCTCTGCCAAAAGACGCTGCGCAAACTCATCCGAGCTCAGCCCTGTGCTTTGAATACTTGGGAAAACATAAAAAGCCCCTCTCGGCTCGTGGCATTCCAGACCAATTTCCCGGAACCCCTCAACCATCAGACGGCGACGCTGATTGTAAGCTTCCACCATGCGATCCTTCTCCCCCAAACCATTGCGCAACCCCTCAAGAGCCGCTACCTGACCCATCGAAGGCGCACACATCACGGTATACTGGTGGATTTTAAGCATAGCAGCAATTAAATCAGGATGCCCGCATGTATACCCAATACGCCAGCCCGTCATAGCGAAGGCTTTGGAAAAACCACTGACCAGAATGGTGCGATCCATCATGCCCGGCATAGCCGCGAAGCTGACATGCTTCTCGCCATAATTCAGTTCTGCATAAATTTCATCAGAAATGACGATCAAATCATGTTTTTCTACAACTTTCGCAATCGGAAGCCAATCCTCATAGGTCATGGTCGCCCCGGTTGGATTGCTCGGATAGCATAAAATCAGCACCTTGGATTTAGGTGTGATTTTAGCCTCCAGCGCCTCTGCTGTCAGCTTGAATTCATCCTTGGCGAAGGTTTCGATTCCTACGGGAATACCGCCGCCAATGGAAGTGATCGGAGAATACGAGATGTAGCATGGCTCTGGAACGAGAATTTCGTCGCCGGGTACAATTAACGCACGTAAAGCCAGGTCAATCGCTTCGCTGCCGCCCACCGTCACGATAATTTCACTTTTTGGATCATAGCGGACTGCAAATTGCTCATCCAGATATTCACTAATTGCTTCACGCAGTTCAGGCATTCCCGCGTTGGAAGTATAGCTGGTAAACCCCCGCTCCAATGAATAGACGCAGGCTTCCCGCATATGCCAAGGGGTTGTAAAATCCGGTTCGCCTACCCCGAGAGTAATAATATCCTTGTTGCCGCCCACCAGATCAAAAAACTTACGGATGCCCGAGGATGGGATCTCGCGCACCAATGGAGACAAATACGAGCTCATGGCTTTATTACTGTCAGTCAATGCTTCAGGTTTGATATTCATCATGATCTTCCTTTACGGTGAAATCATCAGACGATTATCTTCCTGATGATCTTCGAAGATAATTCCGTCCTGTTTGTATTTTTTGAGCGTAAAATTAGTCTTGGTAGACAGGACCGAATCAATAGGCGACAGCTTTTCCGATACAAAGTTCGCTACCTCGCGAAGGTTACGTCCTTCGACTTCCACTAGCAAGTCGTACGCACCGGACATGAGATATACTGATTTAACTTGTGGATACAAATAAATCCGTTCGGCGATGCCTTCAAACCCTCTTCCCCGCTCCGGTGTAATCTGCACCTCAATCAAAGCGGTAACCTTTTCGTCGTCGACTTTATCCCAATTGACCACAGCGGCGTATTTGACGATCACATGTTGGTCTTCAAGCTCTTTAATCGCGGCACGTACATCCTGTTCGGCAACTCCCAGCAAGGTAGCAAGCAGAGTCGGCGTCCTTCTAGCATCTTCTTTTAACAATTCCAGCACTTTTAATTTCAAATCATTCAGTTCTGTCATTCTACATAAGGCCTCCATCAAAAGAGATTACTATACATCATACAATACGCGCTTTAAACCTGCAAAGAAAAACCGCCCGCCCCGGTAAACCCGGCAGACGGACGGCTTGTTGTGAGAAAAAGCTTCAAAAGCAGATTGTCCCGTTTACATATAGTAAGGGTTGTTTTGGTGAGTAGGCTGGCCTTGCTGATGCATAGGTTGACCGTATACTCCTGCTGATGACGACTTTTGCTGAATGAACTGTTGGCATTCCTGTTGGGTCTTGCGAGCTTCTTGAATCTGTTTGTCCAAATCGATGCGCAGTGCTTTAGATGGAGTGGAGTACATATTGTTCTGACTCATCAGACGATACAAATCACCTTGCAGACGTAATGTGTCGTTCGTAAGGTCAGTGAACATCTGACGCACAGACGGACAATTGGATTCTGTTGTCGCCGTTGTGTACTCGCGCACTGTACGTTTCATATCAGCAAGAATGGTATAGAGCAAATCTTCTTCGGGCATAAATGACATATTGTTCTGTGAATACATCCTGTCATACCTCCTTTATGGTTAATGCATTTATTACTGCTGCGGTTGCATAGGAGCAAGCTGTTGGTGCTGTTGGAGAGCATTTGAAAGCAAGTTCAGGTGGTGCTCATGAGTTCTAGCGAGTTGCAAACAGGCTTGTTGAATAGCAGGCTGCTGAACGGATGCCGCTGTCGCCGCACATTGCTTGAGTAGCAATTTTTCATTGGAAATGGAGTCTGCGATATACTCCAATTCTTTACCAGTCAAAGGTTGCATGTTCGTAGATTGCATGGTCTGTGCCTCCTTAAATGTTTTGTTGCACGTTGGTTAGCTTGTCCGTTTGGCGGAATTATATGTATATGCTAGGAGGAGCGGAGCTTATTGAAATTTGACAATTTTGTGAGGGGCGGTTTCTTTTGCTGAGGACGCTACGCGATCCATTTGATCTTACGATCGCTGTTGCCACGGGATTCTT
>NZ_ASRY01000044.1 GCF_000520815.1 Paenibacillus maysiensis
CGCTTCCGGCGTGCGCAAGCCCTTTTCCACACCACCCAGCATCAAATCGGCCAACCGGATATCGGCAATTTTAGATGCGATACTGTCTTTGCCCAGCAAGTTATTTTCCACCGTACTCACCAGTGCATTCGTGAGCTTGTCCCTGTTTTTGGGGAGAAGCGCCGTGTGCGGAATCGGAATGCCCAGCGGGTGACGGAACAATGCGGTGACGGCGAACCAGTCCGCCAGTCCTCCGACAAGTCCGGCCTCGAAAGCACCTGCTAACAACCGAGCCCAGCCATATTGCTGAAAAGGCAACGTAGCTGCAAAGCCCGCTCCCAGAATAACGAGCGACCAAGCCGCTGCGGTTTTCGTATTTTTTGGTTTTCCCATCCTATAATCCTCCAAACTGACTGTCGAGTAAGTAAAACACTATATCTGTATTACCCATCATATCATTGCCTGTGTGAATTCCAAAGCTAACGGCACTCTATTTCCTATTACATTAGAACGCACCGGAGCAGACCCAGATAACTTTAACTTTAATTTCACTCCCCATTGAAAATAAGGAAATACACAGAGCAGAAAATCCGCAAATAAGTGAATATACTTTTTGTGTAATTTTGTACTTTTATGCTGTTTTTTATCATATTATATTCATATATTTACAGTACGCTAATCAGCATAAAAAGAGTTCATATATCTTCCTCGTGCGTCTACATATTTGTGAACAACATCACAACATTGGACCCAATCTATCTTTCTTCATGATAAGCCTAATGAACTATTTCGATAGAACAAAGACCCATTTTTTTCAAAACGAAAGGATATGCGCGTCGGAAGGTGGAATGGGCATAGAATACCTTTAGCATCCTTTCCTGGATTTTATTCCAGAAATGAATTGAACCCATGGCACCTCCAAATTTTTTCAACATGATTTAACTTTCTCGTATGGATGAATGAGTTAAAAATATGGAGGAAACGAGGCTGTTTTCACTATAATAGTACACCTGAATTCGAATGGAAAATAATCCAAAATATTATTCGCTACACGCATTTATGTGATGTGATAAAATAAACCGTATTCATAGGAAATCATGTGTAAACCACCATTTTGTTTTGTTAAACAAACAGTGATTAGCTTGATAAATTTGCTCTTTTGTAAAGGAATTGAATATGACAACAGACCAAAAAAACAACAGGAATGGGACCCCTTGGAGCAGCGATCCAGTCGTCATTGCACGTACTCCCTCCGCTTTTGCCAAGCAATCCCTTTTTTATATACAGGAAATAGGTTATTTCAAAAAAACATCTGCTTATGCCATGGAACGGAAGGAACTCACCTCGTTTCTGCTCGTTTTTACGTTATCAGGACAAGGGGAATTACTGTACCGGGAGAAAAAATACATATTGAAGCCTCATGATATGTTTTTCGTTAGTTGTGAGGAATACGTACAGTACAGCACCGCTGGTCATGAAGCATGGGAGTTTATCAGTGTACATGTGTACGGCAATCTGATCGACAATTTCTACGAACAATTTGCCAAGCACAACAAGCCTGTAATATCACTCAACGATCCATGCACCATATCGGACAAGCTGCGTTCCCTGTTATACGTACAATCTGACAGAAGCTTCTCTGCTGAGTTGCTTACATCCAGACTCATCGGTGAGTTGCTGACGTATATTTTGCAGCACCCCTACGATCATCCGTATGTAAACCAGGATACGATCACCGAGATACGCAAGGTTCAGCAATATTTGGATCGATCCTACAGTGAACGAATTACGCTGGATTCGCTGGCAGACATGTTTGAGTTAAACAAATTTAATCTCGCTAAAAATTTCAAGAAACAGATCGGATTTTCTCCTATCGATTATCTCATTAATGTCCGCATCACAGCGGCTCAAGGCTGGCTTAAAACCAGTGACGAATCCATTGTGGATATCGCACGGTTTGTAGGGATTCCCAACACCAGCCATTTTATCAACCTATTCAAGGAACATGTCGGAGAAACCCCACATTCCTTCCGCAAAAAATGGGGAAATCGAGCAAAGCCATAAACTCATCTATCGGATGACTTTGTCGAAAAACAGAGAAAATCTGAGATTATGCTTGCCTGATCGGAAGCCTAACTGATAGAATGATAGATATAGACTGTTCAGGATAAATGGCAAACCTGTCGAAAGGCAGGGACGCAAAGCTACAGGGCCTTCTTTTTTAAGATGGTAGCCAGCTACCGGTTGGAGAGGCTTTTTGTCGTGTCTTTTTTTCCTGAAAAACTTTATACGATAATAGCAAACCTGTCGAAAGGCAGGGACGCAAAGCTATAGGGCCTTCTTTTTTAAGATGGCAGCCTGGCCGCCGAAAGGAAGTTTTTCTATGAGGAAAATGTCGTCTTTTTTACTAATTTTAGTATTTTTGTTATCCATCCCCCTACATACGACAGCATTTGCTGCCGAAAGTCAGGAATGGCTGAATCAAAACAACCTAAACCACGGTATTGTTAATATACGTTATCCTGCCAAGTCCAATGTCAAAACCAAGATCGTAATTACCAAGGATGCGGAGAAATACTCTTATTATCTGAATTCGAGCAAACCTGAGGAAGCATTCGCTCTTCAAATGGGCAATGGCAATTATAACATTCGTTTATTGGAACAGCTAACTGGCAATCAGTATAAAGTGATAGGTGAAGAAACGGTCCAGTTAAATTTGAATGACAGTAAAACCATATACCTCAATTCTATTCAAAATATTGACTGGAGCGATACGAATCAGGCGATTCGGAAGGCCAAGGAATTAACCAAGGGTGCAACGACAGATGATGAAAAGGTGAAACGTATTTACGAATATGTCATTAGTCATATTAAATACGATTCCAACCAGCCCTTTTCCTTATCACCCGACTATCTTCCACAAATTGATCGTACACTAGTTTCGCAAAAAGATATTTGCTATGGATACGCTTCACTGTTCGCCGCCATGCTTCGAAGTGTGGATGTTCCAACGAAACTGGTTATGGGCGAATCCTCCTATGTGAATACCTACCACGCTTGGAATGAAGTCAATATCAACAATCAATGGGTTATCGTTGACACTACAGTAGATGCCGCTCTAAAAAGCGGAAAACAGAAGTTTGCAATGGTCAAAGAACCCTCCAAATACACAAAAACAAAGCAATATTAATTTTTTTTTAGAAAGCCCTGATCACTGCGATCAGGGCTTTTTTCTATTCTTGTTGAGAAATTGTTGAGATAAGGAAGGTATTGTATACCTAGTCAGTCATTTAAAACCTACCGTGTTGAATATACTAATTTGACTGGGCCATTAATGTGAAGGCTGTGGATGGTGAGCGCCCGGTAACTGTGGATGATGTAAACCCGGTATTAGATAGCATTGTGCCTGAATCTACACCTGCACCCTTTCTCAGACTACACTAAATGGAAAGGGAGGATTTTTAAAATCAGTATGTGATACACCTTACATAAGTTAGGGAGGTTTTTTAGATTGCGTAAGCTATCATACTTGTTCATCGCCTTGGGAATACTCATTATTTTGTTTCCTAAAGCCAATGAATGGAACGAAGATCGGAAGCAGAGCGAGCTTTTGAAAGAGGCAGAAGTACTGAACCCTAGCATTATCGACGGCTATAAGCGCTTGTCCAGCAAGCTTGGAGATAACACGGGCATCGAAACCACACGAGGTCCTTCGGTACCCGCAAATGAACCAGACCCTAAGCAGCTCCCCATTGCCACCATTAGCATTAATCGTATTGATTTGAAGCTTCCTGTGCTGGAGGGTGCAACTTGGGATAATATGAAGCACGCATCTGTACATATGTCGGAAACGGCAGCTCTGGGTCAGACAGGAAACGCCGCCATAGCAGCCCACCGTGCGCGTACAGCAGGACGTTTATTTAATCGGCTGAACGAGGTGAAGATTGGAGATAAAATCATTATTAATACCAAGGGTGAACAATATAGTTATACAGTCTATAAAATTTCGATTGTCGATCCTACAGACGTCTCCGTTCTGAAAAGCTTTGAAAATCAAAAGCTGCTCACATTAATTACATGTGACCCTCTTGTAAATCCGACACATCGCCTCATTGTTCAGGCCCGACAAAGCACCTAAAGCTGGATCTGTTCGCCATATCCGAACACCCTTGCTGCTCAGATTTACTTAATTTGCAGCGTTAGGGGTTATCTCTATTTCATTGGACAGACTCTTAGTCCGTTGAATATATTACTTCCGGGAAAGAAGGAGGGATGCTATAAACGCCCCGACATGAATACAATATACAGTAATCTTTATACAGCAATTCTTAGACAAGGAGACTTAAATAGAGTATGAGAAAAAAATGGAATGTAATGATTATTGCATTATTACTCACAATACAAAGCTTTTTTGGTATCACACAGGCTTATGCTCAAATTCCTGCCCCGGATCAGCCGGAGATTGCCGGAACCGAGGCAGGGCGAACCGTTACAAATGATGTCTATGATATCGTAGTACCCGAAACAGAACCAGTCATAGAACCAGAACAACAGAAGCCGCCTTCCCTACCAGCTCCTGTTGCTCAGGCAGCGGCCGCCACAAATTCTGAAGAAGCTGCTCAAGCAAGTATTTTAACGAAACTTACCCTGACCGATGCGACTGGTCAAGTGATTGATGCGGTATACAATCCCGATAGTCGCTTGGACATTGACGATGCAGTCCATCTCATTTATGACTGGGAGCTTCCCAACAATACGTACAAAGCCGGAGACACTTTTACCTTTCAATTGCCCGAGCAATTTGTAATCTACACAGATATCTCCTCTCCTTTGGTTACGACAGATGGAAATGTTGGCCATTTCACGGTAGACCGCCAAGGCAAAGTGGTCATGACTTTTAACGATTACGTGGAGAGCCGTTCCAATGTCAGCGGAAAACTGGAGGTTAAGACCGAGTTCAGCAAGCAAATAGAAAAAGGCAGTACAGAGGTCATTATCGCCATCCCGATCAAGGGTGGCGTACAAACAGCAGTCGTAAATATCAAGCCTGCGGCAGGCTCTTCCTTGGATAAGCAAGGGAAAGCCAATGGAACCCATCAGATTGATTGGACGATTGACGTAAATAAACAATTGGATAAGGTTCAACATGCTGTAGTCACCGACCCGACTCCCCAAGGATTGGAGCTGGTAAGGGATTCTATTCGGTTATACCATTTACAAATCAACGTGGATGGTTCAACCTTGCTACGTGATCCGGTGGATAAGGATACGTATACGCTGGAAGCCGATTCGGCTGGTACCGGCTTCATCATCCGTTTTAAAGATGAAAACATCAGCAGCGCATACCGAATCCAATACTCCACTAACATCACCAGCGAAGAATCCCGTTTTTCCAACACAGCCACTTTTTCAGGCAACAATACGAAAGACGCTTCTGCAACAGCTACAGTAACCGTTCAACGCGGCGAATTTTTGTCCAAAAAAATGGAGCAATACGACCCGGTTACTCAAACGGTATCCTGGGCGATCAAGTATAATTTTGGCGAAAAGAAAATTCCCGCCGGGAAAGCCGTGTTAGCTGACCGCTTCAACAAAAGCCAGCAGCTCATGGCCGGTTCGCTTAAAGTGTACAAAGGAGCTACTTCTGAGGAACTTTCATCCTCCGAATATACCGTCTCACTGGTTAACAACGAAACGGCCAACGGCTTCGATTTACGCTTCAACTCCGATGTGGAGGCAGCATACACGATCCGTTATCAAACCAAGGCCATAGATCGTGTACTTAAAAATGAACGGATAACGAATACCGTAACGTCTGATGGAGTAACCAAAGATACTACTACCGAGCTAAAAAGCGGGGTCATTGTTAAAGGCTTCAAGGAACCGAACTACAACACAAAAACAATTCCCTGGGTTATTGCCATCAATACGGATAAATACACGATGAATCAGGTTGTGATCAACGATACGTTTCCGAATGGCGGTCTGGCTCTTTTACCGGATACATTAAAGATCCAAAGCGCGGACGGAAAATCAACGCTAACATCACCAGCAGATTATGAATTGATTCCTTTATCGCAAGACTATAAGCAAGGATTCACGATACGTTTCCATAAAACGATCCAGGACGCGTATACCATCAGCTATTCAACAACGTTTAATAATGAATGGAAAAAGGATACGAGCAAGCCGGATTTCTGGAATAAAGCTTCCATCTCATGGGTGCAAAATGGAACGCCCTACTCTGCTGAAGCCGAAGCCCGGCTATGGCCTGACAATCTGACACAGCAGAACGGTGCCAAGCAAGGAAGCTATAACGCTACATCCAAGCACATCACATGGGACATCTTGACGAACTATAACCGTAAAACCCTGAATCAGGCTGAAATAAAGGATACGCTACAGCAAGGGCAGAAGCTGGTTCCCGGCTCTGTCAAAGTGTATGACATGACACTGCTCGGATGGTGGAATGGTGTGGAAAAGGGAGCTGAACTGCCAGCAGACCAATATACCCTTGTTCTTCCCACCGCTGATAACGGCAATGAGCTGCGTATTCATTTTAATGAACAGATCAACACTCCCTACTGGATCACTTTTCAGACCACATTGGAGGGAGAGCTTATTGATAAAGAAATCAACAATAAGGCTCTGCTGATGGATAGAAAAAACATTATCTCTGAGTGGGCAGCCAAAGTAACTGTGCCCCATGGGGGAGAATACGTTACAAAATCCGGTAGCCAGAATGGTAATAAGATTGACTGGCAGATCCGGATCAATGAAGGGCAATCTTATGTCTCCAACGCCAAAATCGTGGATACACCCAGCAGCAATCAAATCCTGATTGAAGATTCCTTTCATTTGTATTCCACCAAAGTATCAGCCAACGGAAAGGCTGCCAAAGACACTGAATTAGCCAAAGATCAGGATTATAAACTGAAAATTACGACAAACGATCAAGGTCAGCAATCCTTTGAGCTTGGCTTCACACAGGCCATTTCATCCAGTTATATTTTGGAATATCAATCCTTTATTCAAGCGGATGATAAAGCGAAAGTGAGTAACAGCGTCTATTTTGAGGGCGACCGCTTAACTACGGAGCTGAGAGAAACCAGTAAAGAAATCATCGTGCGGACATCCTCCGGTTCAGGTTCAGGGGGAGGCATAACAGGAAGCCTGGAAGTGACCAAGGTCGACCAGGATCATCCTGACAAGGTGTTGTCTGGAGCACGCTTTGCACTCTATGATAAGAGCCAAAAAAGAGCCCCGCTCATTCAAACTACCAATGCAGACGGGAAAATTTTGTTCAATTCATTGCTGTATGATGATTATATTCTGGAGGAACTTACGGCTCCAGCAGGCTATAAAATAACAACCTCGAAGACAGCGGTCAAAATAGACGCCACGGTTAAACAAAGCTCAGGTATTAAGCAGATTGTGGTAACCAATGAAAAAGAGACCCCTGTCGATCCGGGTAAACCTACCAATCCAGGAACGCCTACGAATCCAGGAACGCCTACGAATCCGGGAACGCCTACGAATCCGGGAACGCCTACGAATCCGGGTTCAGGTAAAAAGCGCGATAAAGATCCTGAACCCACAGAAATACCGATTGTACCCGTTAAGCCAGTAACCAATGAACCACAGATCGTTGAAGATGAAGATGTGCCATTGGGTGTTCCAGTGATTGAGCAGCCCCCTGCAGAACCCGATGCGCTACCGAAATCGCCAGAAATTGATCCTCCTCAGGAATCGTCTCCACCTGTAGAGATCGAAGATGATCCCATCCCTAAGGGAGGTATCAAGTTCCCTGTTGAGGACCCCGAGGACCCAAGTGATCCAGGTCACACTCCGCAGGTAAAGAAATTACCGCAGACAGGAGAAAACAGTCCTGCTTCCTTCTATGTGAGCGGAATGTCTTTCATTCTTCTGGGTGCCTATTTGAAATACAGACGGATGCATAAAAATAAAAGAATAAAATAATCAAACAATCCCCTTTCTCGGCTTATACAAAGCGAGGAAGGGGTACTATCATGATATGGGTGGTGACATAAACTTGAATTTAACTCAAAACTCCTATACGCTCTTATGTTTATTGATCTTAAACCTGATCGTATGGATATGCCTTGGGATTTTTTTAAGGTCCGTATTTGTGGAAAGAACTATGCTAAGGAAACTTGCTTATCAAGACCCGGTAACAGGTTTGTTCAATCGGAATGCGCTCAACCAATTCTGGAAGCAGTATAAAGGCAAAGAAAGCACCGCTATTTTATACATTGACCTGGATGGCTTCAAAGCCATTAATGATGCTTATGGGCACAGGGTAGGCGATATGCTGTTACATGAAGTCAGCCTTCATCTGCTACAAGTCATGAATGCGAACCAAAAGGCTTTTCGTATTGGGGGGGATGAATTTTTGCTCATCATAAAAAATTTTGATTCCGACCAGGTAAAGGTTTTGGCGGAACTCCTCCTAAGAAAAATCAGCAGAGCCTACAGCATTCATGGACACAGACTATCTGTCACGGGAAGTATTGGCATTAGTATGAATCCATCCCAGAAGGAGAATCTGCAGACATTGCTCAAAGAAGCGGATATCGCCATGTACCATGCCAAACGAATGGGAAGAAACCGTTATGCCTTGTATTCCAAGATCAACCGGAAACAGAGTAGTTCATATAGCTCTACACGGATCAAAAACCTCGCAAAAGACATTCGAAAGCGCCATAATATCCATGCCAAAAAACAACCTGCACCTCTATAAGCCATGCAACAATCTAAGCCCAGCGGAGAATATAAATCAGGCGGGTGATTCCTGTTGATTCAAAGAAATACACCCGCCAAATGCACACATCATTACAATTATTCGGTTGGACCCGTAGTACCCTTTGCAATCAGCTTGAAATCGTCAAAGTGGAATCCCGGAGCGACAACGCAGGTTACCAGCACAGGCTCATCCCCAAGCGGACGTGCCGTTTGCCATACTGTGCCCGGCACCAGCGCTTGTGGATGCTGTCCTGCCTCCACATCGGCACCGACGATAATCACGGTTTCTTCACCAGGTTGTTCTCCGCTTCCACCCAATTTCAACTCCACAGGGCTGCCGCTATGATACAGCCACAGCTCATCCGAATGTACGACATGCCACTCGGAGAACTCGCCCGGATGCAGCAAGAAATACGTCGACGAAGCTGCAAAACGCGGACCGGAATACATATCCGGCAGTACAGGCTTCGGAATTTGAAAATGGGCCTTCCACATCTCTTTGTACCAGCCGCCTTCCGGATGGGGCTCCATGCCCAATGCGGTTACCAGCGGTGAAATAGCTTTCGTCATTGCACTAACCTTCCTTTACCCTAAATTCCTTCTCCCCTACTGTAAAACATAGCGTTGCTTTTGTCACGTTTCTCCCTTGGAATGTCGAAGGTCGTTATTTTGTGTCATATTTAGTAACATTTAATTGTGCATTCATGCTCATTCACATGTGGAAATAGCGATTTTCTCATGAATAATTACATGAAAATATATTTAGAGTTAAGTTTTATGACATAAAATCTTGTTTTTTATTGTAAGCTTATAGTATCATGAGAGAAAATTTTGAAATTTTGATAGAGCTTGATCATGCCAGCCAATCTACCAAGCTATGTATCCAAGCCTGAAAGGGGTGAGCCTTCTGATCCAGTTTCGTAACGTCAACAAGCATTTTGGTCACTTCCATGTACTTAAAGACATCAATCTCCAAATTAAGGAGGGCGAGGTCGTCGTGATCATCGGACCCTCCGGCTCGGGTAAAAGCACCCTGCTACGCTGCATCAATCGTCTGGAAACCATATCGGACGGGGAGCTGATCGTCAACGAGATACCTGTACATGACAAAAAGATTGATATTAACGCCTTCCGGCGCAATATCGGTATGGTATTTCAGCACTTCAATTTGTATCCCCATAAAAAGGTAATCGAGAATATTGTACTTGCACCCATGAAGGTGCTGGGCATCTCGAAGGAAGAGGCTACCCAAACAGCCATCACCTATTTGAAGCGTGTTGGAATCGAGGAAAAGGCACAGAGCTACCCCGCTCAATTGTCGGGCGGACAGCAGCAACGGGTTGCTATCGCCCGTGGTCTCGCGATGAATCCGAAAATTATGCTGTTTGACGAACCTACCTCCGCTCTTGATCCTGAAACTATCGGGGAGGTACTGGATGTTATGCGTTCGCTCGCGCATCAAGGCATCACCATGGTCATTGTGACTCATGAAATGGGCTTTGCCCGTGAAGTAGCGGATCGCGTCATTTTCATGGACAAAGGACAGATTTTAGAAGACAGTCAGCCTGCCGAGTTTTTCCAGAATCCGGGTGAGGAGCGGGCGCGCCTGTTCCTGAGCCGTCTGATTCATCATTAAACAGACCTTTAAATGGATTCAGGATTTTTTCAAACTCCTCTGGAGTGTAAATTCAGAACGTAAATCGAAAGGGGATTGTTCAAATGAGAAAAAGATATTCATGGAGTGCCCTTATGCTGCTTATGCTGTCCTGTCTACTCGTTTTGGCTGGCTGTGGAGGCAAGCAGGGAACAGCAACGTCGGGGAATGAGGCGCCGGCAGCCAACGGGCTGGAAGCCATCAAGCAACGTGGCAAGCTGGTTGTTGGTGTGAAATACGACACCAAGCTGTTCGGTCTGAAGGACCCGGCCACCGGGAAAGTAGAAGGCTTTGATATCGACATTGCCAAGGCAGTAGCCAAACATATTTTTGGAGACGAAACCAAGCTTGAATTGAAGGAAGTCACATCCAAAACACGAATCCCCTTGCTGCAAAACGGGGACATCGACGCCATTATCGCGACCATGACCATTTCGGACGAACGTAAAAAGCAGGTCGATTTCAGCGACGTCTACTTTAACGCCGGGCAATCCCTGCTTGTGAAAAAAGGAAGCCCGATTACCGGTCTGGAGTCCCTGACTCCGGATACCAAGGTACTCGCAGTTAAGGGCTCCACCTCCGCCAAAAATATCCGCGAAAAAGCACCCAAAGCGACTGTACTGGAGTTTGAGAACTACCAGGATGCATTTAATGCACTCAAGGCAGGTCAAGGGCAGGCGTTGACCACCGATAACTCTATTTTGCTCGGCATGCAACAGCAAGATCCGAATTACACCCTCGTAGGCGGAAACTTCACTGAGGAGCCTTACGGCATTGCGGTGAAGAAGGGACAAACCGAATTGCTGCAAGCCATTAACGATACGCTCAAGGAACTGAAAAGCAACGGTGAATACGATAAGCTCCACGAGCAATGGCTTGGGGTTAAACCCGAATAATATTCTTGTGAAGGAGCCGCAGCTGCGTGCTCCTTCCTTTCTTTAGAAAAGCCCATCGCTCTGGATAAGGAGGTAAATCCGCAGATGCTTACTTTTGATATCAACGTACTTTTCGACCACGGCGACCGCTTTAGAGAAGGCTTGCTTCATACCGTTCAAGCCAGTGTCATTGCCTTGATCGGAAGCTTTATTCTGGGGGCGATCATCGCCATCCTCCGAATTGCGCCCTTTAAATGGCTGAACTGGATTGGCACCATCTATGTAGAGGTCATTCGTAATATCCCGTTGCTGATCGTTGTGCTGTTCTTTTATCTGGGACTTCCCACTTTGGGCGTTCCCTTGGACGGATTTACATCTGGAACGCTTGGTTTGACCGTGTACACAGCCTCCTTTATTGCAGAAGCGATACGTGCCGGCATCCAGTCCGTACCGAAGGGGCAATTTGAAGCCGCACGCTCCTCCGGACTGAGCTACAACCAGACGATGATCAGCATTATTTTGCCGCAAGCTATTAAAATTGTACTGCCTGCGATTGGCAACCAATTCATCAATCTGGTCAAAAACTCTTCCGTACTGGCCATAGTAGCCGGACTGGACCTGATGTATTACTCTGATCTGATTAACTCGGATACCTTTATGCCCATCACCGTCTATGCCATTACAGCGTTGTTATACCTTATATTGACGGTTCCGCTCAGCTTTCTTGTTCTATACATGGAGCGTCGTCTGTCCAAAACATCCTAAGGAGGGAAGCCCGTATGGATTTCAGTGGCTTGTTTGTATGGCCTAATGTGCGTTTTATACTGGAGGGCTTCCTGCTGACACTGGAGGTCGCCGTGTACTCCATCGTGTTCAGCTTCACGCTCGGTATCGCGTTTGGCATCCTGCGCTATACGCGCTTACCTGTCGTTTCACAGGTAGCGGCCTTTTTGATTGATCTGATTCGCAATCTTCCGTTATTGCTCATTATTTTCTTCATTGGTATGGTCTTACCGTCCATTGGCCTTTCCATTTCGCTCAAATGGGCAGCCATTACGGGCCTGTCGATCTTTGAGGGTGCCATGATCGCCGAGATTGTCCGTAGCGGTTTGAACTCCGTTCATAAAGGACAGATCGAAGCCGCACGTTCCTCCGGGCTGAGCTATTCCAGAACGTTATGGCATATCATTTTGCCGCAAGCGCTTCGCCGCATGGTGCCGCCCATCGTCAGCCAGTTCATTTCCCTGTTCAAGGATACTTCTCTCGCAGTCATTATCAGTCTGCCGGAGCTGACACATAACATTCAGATTGTCGGCGGTCAAAATCAATCCTTCGTCATTCCGGCTCTGCTGTTCGCCGCCTTCCTGTACTTCGCTGTCAATTACAGCATGTCGCTGCTTGCGCGCAGGCTGGAGGTGCGCACACATTAGCATTCAGCACCATAGCTTGATCAGGGCTGCCGCCAGCCTGAACGTTCTGTCAGCACAGCATGTATTTTTTCAATCAGTCGCTTAATTGCTTCTCCCATGTAACGGTCAGACCGATGGATCAGCTCCAGCCAAACCTCGGGCACTCCTCGTGAAATAGGCACTGCACAAAGAGATGAACGGTCCAGAGATGCTGCGAGGGATTTGGTCTGGATAGTCGCTGCAAGTCCCTCCTGTACCCAGCGCAGGATCGCAGGAATCGAATGGCTCTCCATAACCGTGGTAAAAGGATACCCGCGATCACAGAAGTATTTTTCAATATGCCTTCTACCTGGATGATCCACTGGCTGCATAGCCCACGGGATGTGCCTCAGCTCGTCCAGTACAATCGAGGAACGGTTGGCACACGCATGTCCTGCCGGAACAATCAGATAATAGCTCTCGGTCCGAAGAGGTAGCTGGACGAGCCTTTCATCCATACCCGCGTGCAGCGTAATGCCAAGGTCCATCCGGTTATCCAGCACCTGCTCCAGTAATTCATACGAGGGACGGATGTGCAGACTGATTTTAGGAAACAAACGATGAAAATCCATAAATATCTCCTGCAAGGGTTCCTCAAGCTCCGGCAAAGCGATACCGATTCGTAAGCTTCCCCGTTGCTCGGTGCGAAGCTCCTCAATGGAAGCCTTCGCCTGCTGTAGATCCTTGAGCGCATGAGCGCTGTGCTGTAGCAACAGTTTTCCAGCCTCGGTCATTTTGATCTTTTTGCCTGCACGATTAAAGAGGGCCATCCCCAGTTCTTCCTCCAATGCCTTAATTTGCAGACTGAGCGTAGGCTGGGAGATTCCGATCTTTTCAGAAGCTTTCGTAAAATGCAGTTCCTCGCATACGGCTATGAAGTATTGAAGCTGGCGTATTTCCGTCTTCTTTCTCTCCCTTCGAAACTCCGCAAATGATTAAATTAAAAGGCTAAAAGAAGCACGAGATCGGATCACTCCGGTTCGCGCTTCTTTTTTGATTATTGTGCTACTTCTGCTTTTTCCGCAGTCAATGTTATATTCGCAAACGTGTCTGCATCGTACTCCTTGCCACGGGTAATATCATAATTAGCTACACGGTTATTCAGCGCTTCCAGCGAATAGCGGAATAACGTCGGTACGATGGGCGCTTCCTCACTCATATACGCCTGCCACTGATTATATATATCTTTACGATAGTTGTCGTCAAAGGCTTTGACCGACACACCTTCCTTCAACAGCTTATCATTCTCTTCACTTGTAAAACGCGAATAGTTAAAGCTGGCTCCACGTCCATACAGCCCACTAGGGTTTACATCTGAACCTGTTCCCCATGCGCCGCCAAAAATATCAATGCCGACGTCATCCTTTTGCACACGATCATAGAAAGAATTGAACTCCAGCAGACGACCGTCTACCAGCTCGACATGTAGCCCAACATCCTTCCAGTTTTGCAAATAAAACTTCGCCAGGGATTCGGCTGTCGCATCCCCGCTCATCGCTGCATAATGGAGCACCAGTTCCTTACCCTTAGGGTCCTCACGGTAGCCATCTCCATTAGTATCTACATAACCAGCTTCGTCCAGCAGCTTTTTCGCCTTGTCCGGGTCATAGGTGATACCCTTTGCGTTCACGTCATGATATCCCTTAAAGGCAGGTGGAATCAGGGACGTTGCCGGAACCCGAAGCCCGTGATAGAGCTGCTTGCCGACCTGCTCATTATTCAGCGCATAGCCAAGGGCCTGACGCAATGACTTGTTCGCCAGCTTGGCATTCGGGTCCATGATATTTAGACTCTTGGCCTGATCGAATTTGCCCAGTTTAAAGCCGACATAGCTATAAGACAATTCCTCCTGACCGAGAAACTGTACATTTTTCGGATTGCTGGCTTCATCGTAACGGGTGGTTGGATAGCTGGCCCAGTCAATTTCTCCGCTTTTCAGCGCTTCTGTAATGACATTCGGGTTCACAACCTTCAAATGAAGGCCATCCAGCTTGGGCTCACCGTGAAAATAATTCTTATTTTTGACGAATTCCACAGATTCACCTGTGACCATGGATTTAATTTTGAACGGCCCATAGCCAATCGGATTTTTACGGACAGGATCAGATCCGGCCATATCTTTCACCGGGATGTTCTGAAACACCTTTTTCTCCAGTGGCGTAGACCAAAGTCCCGATTTCACCGAAGGATTAGGCTCCTTGAACTGAATGGTAACCTCTTTCTCATTCAGCACCTTGATGCCGGAAATCGTTTTGGCCTTGCCCGCGTGATATTCCTCCATACCCACAATATTGGTCATAAAGCTATCGTAACGCGGACCTTCGTAGTCTTTATGACCGATCACTTCATAGGAAAAGGCATAGTCCTCCGCCGTTACGGGATTACCATCCGTCCAGTTCAGCTTGGGATCAATTTTGACAGTCACCGCCTTATTGTCTGGGGAAAAGGAAATCGTCGCCGCCCCTTTATCGTTAATATTCAGATTGGAGTCAATTGAAAACAAAGAAGGATAGAAAAATTGGAAAACTTCAAAATCCGGATTGCCATCATAAAATACAGGATTCAGAATCCCTTCAAAAGGGGTATCGGACACGAGTGCATAATTGATGATGCCGCCCTTAATCGGTGCCTTATCGTTCTTGACCGCCTTCGCTAGCGCTGTCGCATTCACCTGCTTGCTGTCTGATCCTGTACCGCCTGTACCGTCAGACGATTTTCCTCCATTCGAAGCGGAAGGCGAGCCGCTGCACGCGGCCAGAGAAAGCACCAAAGTTGCAGATAGAACAGGCAGAATTCCTTTTTTCCAGCGTTTAACCATTGTAAACCCCTCCTTGTCATTGTCCTTATCCTTGAACTTCGGTTAACCCAATCGTTGTCTGGCATCCGTGGCGCGTTTGAGCGCCTGACCGATAAAGTTGATCGCCAGCATCAGCACCAAAATAAGTAAAGAAGCAGGCAACCACATCCACCAGCTATTCTGTAATACATCCGGGTCATTGGCGTAGCTCACCAGCGTACCCAAGCTTGGGGTGGATTCCGGCAAACCAAAGCCGAGATAGGAAAGCCCAGTCTCAATCCCGATATTCCCTGCAAGACTGAGCGTTAGATTGACGATCACAACCGAGCTGAGATTGGGCAGCACGCCAAACCAGATAATTTTCCAATTGGGTGTGCCGAGCGTTTTGGAGGCCTGCACATAGTCCAGCTCCCGCTCCGACAGCACCTTGGCCCGAATCAGGCGTGCTTTTCCAATCCACAAAAAGGCGGTCATGATGAAAATAAAGGACCCTATGCCGCTCTTGGGCGCAATACTGACGAATACGATGACCAGCATCAAAAACGGAAGCACCAGAATAAAATCAATGATCCGCATGATGATGTTGTCAACCAAACCGCCATAAAAACCGGCCAGCAGTCCCAGCGTCAAGCCGATGGCAGCGGACAATAGTGTAATCGTGAAGCCAATCGTGAAGGAATTGCGTGCTCCAATGACCAGCTGACCGAAAATATCCCTGCCCGCTCGATCCGTGCCCAGCCAATGCACTGAGCCTGGAGCCTCACGGATCGCGCCCAAATCCACCGTCGTGACTACATCCTGATTCACAAACAGAACAGATGAATAAATAAAGATCAAAAACAAAACCACAAACGCGATGGACACCAGCGCTGTTTTGTCACGCAACAGCTCGCGGCGCAGTACAGACCAGCTGGATGGTGATTTACGAATGATCTCCGACGTGAAAACCTCCTCCACCTGCATGGACACCTTACATCCCTCCCCTTCCTCTGAAGTTGTTCGTTATTCGATCCGAATGCGGGGATCGACCTTGCTCAGGATGACATCAGACAAAAGGGTTCCCAATAATGCCAGGAAGCCGGAAATCATCACCAGCGCGGTCACGACTGAAAAATCACGTTGGGTGATGGACTGGAGAAATAGCTGCCCCAGCCCCGGATACCCAAAGATGGATTCAAGGAAAATGTTGCCCGCAATCACTCCCGTCAGGTCATAGCCCAAAAAGGCGGCAATTGGTAGCAGCGAATTTTTGAAAATATGGCGGGAATAGATTTTTCCCTCGGGTACCCCTTTGGAACGCGCCGTTTTCACAAAATCCTTCAGTCGTGTGTCAATGACCTCATTGCGCAAATACTGAATCGTTGCCGTTGTACTGAGCAATGCGCCTGTAACCGCTGGCAATATGAGATGGTAAGCCTTGTTGATGTAATATGCTGAGGTTCCCGGTTCTACGCCCACATCCACACTGCCGCTGGTCGGAAACCAGCCAAGCCTGAATCCGAACACGTACAGCAGCAGCAACGCGAGTATAAATAAGGGAGTCGCAAAGCTGAGATAGGTATAACCCACCACGGTTTTGTCCAGCGGGCTATGCTGATAACGACCGCTAAGTACGCCGAGCGGAATCGCGATCAGATACGTCAAGATCAGGATCACTACGCCCAAAAAGAACGTGTTCCCCAGACGGCTGCCGATCAGATCAGTGACGCCGATTTTATGTACATAAGATTTTCCCAAGTCCCCATGGACCAATCGGGCAAGCCAGTTTCCATATTGTACCCACACCGGATCATTCAACCCCAGTTTTTGCCGTTGCTCCTCCAGCGCCGCCGGATTCAGGTTGGGTGTCGAGGTTATGAGTCCTGTCAGGGCATCCCCCGGCATGGCCTTTGCCAGAAAAAAGATAAGTATGCTCAAAGCAACCAACTGAGGAATCATGATCAGCAGCCGACGCAGTGTAAATTTCCACATATTCTGTACCCCCTTATGGTAGCGCGACTTGATGGGACGTGCTTATCGCTTTTAATGCAAACGGCTTACCGTTCTCATCCAGATGTTTCGGCAGCTCCGTTTTATAGGAGGACAACAGGGCTCGCCTTTTTTGAGCATTTTCCAGCCGTTTGGCAGGATCTATATTTGGAATGGTTGCAATGAGCCGTTGGGTATACAAGTGCTGTGGATGCTCATAAATATCCTGTTCGCTTCCCTGCTCCACCAGACGCCCCCGGTACATAATCCCGATTTGGTCGCACATATGGCGGATAATACCGAGGTCGTGGCTGATGAACAAATACGTCAAATTAAATTCCCGCTGCACATCCTTCATAAAATTAAGCACCTGTGCCTGAACGGACACATCCAGCGCTGATACCGGCTCATCGGCAATGATCAGCTTTGGATTCAACGTGAGCGCACGCGCAATGCCGATCCGCTGCCGCTGTCCCCCGGAAAATTCATGCGGATATTTGTAGGCCGCATCGGCGTTCAAGCCGACCTTTTCCAGCAGCGTCTGAACTTTTCGGCGTTCTTCCTCACTACTCAGCCTTTCAAAATTCCGCAACGGCTCAGCGATGACATCCAGCACACGCTTACGCGGATTCAGCGAGGAATACGGGTCCTGAAAGATCATCTGAATATCTCTCCGCAGCGGATGGCGGTTGTTACGGCTTAAGGCCGTTAGGTCATTTCCGTTAAAAAGAACCTGCCCGCTCGTCAGCTTGTTCAGCCCGATAATCGTTCTGCCTGTGGTCGTTTTGCCACAGCCGGATTCTCCCACCAGCCCGTACGTCTGACCCGCCTCAATACTGATGGACACACCATCCACCGCTTTTACCTGATCGACCACACGCTGGAAGAAACCACCACGCACTGGATAATGAACTCTCAGATCATTTAGCTCCAGCAGTGCCATGAGCTGCTTCCCCCTTTGCCTCATCTTCAAAATGAAAATGCTGATAGCATGTGCAGCGGACCCAATGCCCGGGAGAAACCTCACTTAAATAAGGATGATCCTCATGCGTTTCATGTTGAATCCAGGGGATACGTGGAGCAAAGCGGCAGCTATTGCGGGGAATATCCTGCAAGGAAGGGACGATTCCTCCGATGACGTGTAACGGTTCTCCCTTGGTATGCGATCCCGGCATGGATGCGAGCAAAGAACGCGTATACGGATGCTGTGGATGTCGGAACAATTCAAAAACATTGGCGCTTTCCACGATTTCTCCGGCATACATGACCGCTACGCGGTCCGCCACCTCTGCCACAACGCCAAGATCGTGCGTAATCAGGATAATGCCGCTTCCACTCTCCTGTTGAAGCTGCTTGAGCAAGTCGAGAATTTGAGATTGAATGGTTACATCGAGCGCTGTAGTCGGCTCGTCTGCAATAATGAGGGCAGGACGGCAAGCAATGGCAATGGCGATCATCACACGCTGCCGCATCCCCCCTGACAGCTCATGCGGATACTGGTCGTACACACGTACGGGATTCGGAATATCCACACTCTCCAGCAATTCCAGCACACGTGCCTTTTTCTGCTTCATAGAGAAGGTCGTATGATAATCAAGGTTTTCCTCAATTTGCTTACCAATGCACATTAGCGGATTCAGCGCGGTCAGCGGGTCCTGAAAAATCATGCCGATGCCTGCTCCGCGGATTTTGTTCATTTGCCCTGTAGAGAGGCGATTCAGATCCGTTCCTTTAAAAAGAATCTGTCCCTCCACGCGGGTACGCTCCAGATCGTGCAGCTGTGCTATCGAAAGCGCCAGCGCGCTTTTGCCGCAGCCGGATTCCCCGACCACAGCCAGCACCTCATTGGGGTTGACCGTCAGATCCAGATGGTCAACTGCGGGGTAATATTGATCCTTAATGCGAAAAGATACCGTTAACCCTTTGATCTCCAACATCGGCTCGCTACTCAATGTATATGCTTCCTCCATTCTCCATGGCCTTGTCCTGCTAATGCACGCCACGCTTGATGTTAAACCTCTCATAAACATTACACACTGATTTAGTCGGAATAATTTGAATTCATCCTATCACCAGTATATGGATATATCAATTAAGATTAGACTATCACCATCATTGATAAAACCAATGATTCAGCAGCAGCGCGACCTTTCTGGCACAAAATATAATAAAATAACCAACCACAGGTTAATTTTCAGCACAAAAAAAGCCGCTTGACCCCCTTAAAGGGATCAAGCGACTGGCTGGTCCAGCTCAAATTGTGCACTCTTCGTTAGTTACGAGGCCGCTCCATAGGAGCCGGATTTGAACGTTCTTGGATCGTACCATTTGTAGCCCGCTGCCGGAGCAGCCCAAGGCTCAGGCTGCGGTTCCGTGGAAGCCGCAGGCTCCTCGAACGGTAGCAGCTGTGTTGGCTGGTCTAGCGTCAGGTCTGCCACATCGGACAGCTTCGTATAGTCCTGCTTCCATGCGAGCCATTGGACCGTCTGTACCAGGAAGGTGGAATCGTCCACTTCCTTGAAGCCATCGTACGTCTTCTTCGACTGTCCGTTTTCCTCACGTACATATTTCGGCGTGGCATCCTCAACTGGCGAAGAATCACCGATAAACGCTGCCTTGCCTTGGCCCAGCTTGGAGATAGCGGCATAAGGTCCTTCCGCACGGCCCCCGCCGTTATAAACTCCCTGGTCCACAGCATTGCCCCATTTGTTCGTGCCCGAAGGGATATAAGCGATTCCTTTCGCCTTGGTCGGGTCAATAATCGCCAGTGTAGAACCAGCATGCATTGCAATCGAACGTACACCCTTCGTAATGCCAAAGGATTGATCTGCCGCTACGATGTCCGTAGCGTTCACGTCACCAAGTGCATTGTAGCGGAAACGAACGCCAAAGTTCGTCGCCAGCCAGTCGGAACTGGTTAATCCCTGCATAGCTGGTGATGCAGCTTCTTCTGTAGTCATGCCTTTGGCCGGATTGGAATAGGCTCCACGGCGGTAGCCGTTCATAACCTCGGAGGAATCCCAACGATTTTTGTTTCGGTCAGCGTTATAGTGGTCAGAAATGAAGAAAATGCTGCCTCCATTCTTCACGTATTGCACCAGTGCGGCCTGCTCGGATGCCTTAAAAGCAACATTGGCTTCACCAATGATGAACACATCGTATGGACGCAGCTTGTCGTACGTTATAGCCTGCTCTCCATAGGTGAAAGGAATGGGGCGGTTCAATTGGTCCACTGTAAAGCCTGCATTACGCAGTCCGCCCGCAAAATCAGAAAAGGCGCCTTCAATGACCCAATCTGCTGCACCAGCGGTCTGTGCGTGCGTATTATCGAACAGCACTTTTTTGCCTTGTCCATCCGGTAATGTTGTACCGGGTTGACCCGGGGTACCAGGATTTCCAGGCTCGCTTCCGCTTACTAGCTCCACAGCGCTTGGGCTTTTCATGCCGCCAAAATTGTTATAGGCACCGAGCGTACCTGTCACGCGAATTTTACTGCCGATCAGCTCAGGATGGCCTGACAGCCCGAATGGTCCTCTATACGCGGATGTCAGTTGTACATTTAACAGATTAGACGTATTGCGTTCACTCGCCTGATCCGCAATCAGTACGTTAAAATCGTTTGCAAACGGGGCAGAGAAATTAGCCGTTTTCGATCCGGTGGCATGTCCGACGACGTAGCCTTCTACCGTCACCGTACCTCCGCTGCTTTGACGCTGAAGCGCTTCCGCTACCATCAACGCGCCCTCTGCCTTGATCTGGCCGAATGGAACGAAGAGTCCTACCAGCAGTGATACGATTGCCGCCAGATGCAGCATTCCTTTTAAGCGTGAACCTGTGAACCGGAAACCTTTTACCATACGTAAATGTCCCTCCCATTATTCCATAAATTAGCCTGTCCTCTATCAGATTAGCTATCAACCTTCTAACCCCTTCCTGTTTTCATCCATAATTATGTAAAATTTAATCTTTTTTATTGAGAAGGTACCTGATTATGTAAAATTTCAACCTGTGATTGACACCGGGCATGGCATACATTACGCTTAGGAGGAAATGTTGAACGGTATACGCGAATGAAGATGACGGGAGAGTCTGTCCGGGAAGCACATCCCGGCGGCACCGAAGGAGCAAGACGCCAGCACCCGGCTGGCGGATAATCTCTCAGGTCCATGTATCGCCATCTGACGCAACTCTGGAGAGAGCGCAAGCCACCCAAGGGGTAAGGCGGTAGTGCACCGCACGAAACTCTCAGGTAACGAGGACAGAGATAAGGGAAATTTCCTTATCCTGTCCTTTCTTGTGCTTACATGCTGCGTCAGCATTAGAAACTGTCACACCCGCGCAAGGGCGCGGCAACACCATATACTATGGTATTCAAACATACAGGGGGCCACACCATGCGTTTCAAAGATGTATTTTCCATTATCGGTCCGGCTATGACCGGACCCTCCAGCTCGCATACCGCAGGCGCAGTGCGGCTCGCACGCGTTGCCCGGCACTGGCTCGGTGCGCAACCTGACCGTGTCCGCCTGACGCTGTACGGCTCATTTGCCGATACGTACAAGGGACACGGCACAGACCTGGCACTCATTGCCGGACTGCTGAATTACGATACAGACGACCACCGGATTCCGGATGCGGAGCAATGTGCAGAGCAAGCCGGGATGGAAGTAGAGTTCGCTGTCAGCGGACTGCCCGCCCCCCATCCGAACACAGTCCGCTTCGAGCTATGGAAGGGTGAAGACCAGCGCACGCTGCTAGGCTCCTCCATCGGCGGCGGCAGCATTCATGTCCAGCAGCTTAACAAGTTCCGGGTCAATCTGACCGGAGAGCTGCCTACGCTGGTGCTTCTTCACTCGGATAAGCCCGGAACATTGGGCGCGGTGACTTCGGCGCTGGGTGCAGCTAACATTAACATTGCCTACATGCACGTGGATCGCAAAGGCCGGGATGGCGAAGCGCTCACTGCTATTGAAACCGATAGCCCCGCTCCGGCTGAATTAATTGCCGAGCTGCGGGCTTTGCCTCATATGTATGAAATCAAAATGATTAATTTGAAAAAAGGAGCTGAATCCGATGCGGTTTAGCCATCTGCATGAATTAGGTGCCTTGTGCGCCGAGGAATCCACTACGATTGGGCGCCTGATGATCAAGGAACAGATACAAGAAACGAACACACCGGAGGAAGAAATCTTCCGACAAATGGCTGATTATTATGAAGTCATGAAGGAAGCCGTTCATCGCGGGCAAACACAGGACACCGTATCCCGCAGTGGATTGACGGGCGGCGACGGCAAGCGCCTGGCGGAATATTTGCGCGCAGGGGAAACCTGCTCCGGCGATGCCTCGGCACTCGCTATGGCGTACGCCCTCTCCGTGTCGGAGGTCAATGCGTCCATGGGTCGCATTGTTGCCACGCCTACCGCGGGTTCATGCGGGGTCATCCCCGGCGTGTTCATCAGCGCGCAGGAGCGATTTGGCTGGGATGACGAGCATATGGTGCGCGGACTGTTCGCCGCTGGAGCGATTGGCTATGTTATCGCCAACAATTCCTTTATCTCCGGTGCGGAGGGAGGCTGTCAGGCCGAGATTGGCTCAGCCATCGGGATGGCCGCAGGCGCTATGGTCGAGCTGCGCGGCGGTACGCCAGAACAGGCCATTCATGCAGTGGGCCTCGCGCTCAAGAACACGCTCGGCCTGATTTGCGACCCCGTCGCCGGGCTCGTGGAGATTCCTTGCATCGTGCGCAACGGGCTGGGAGCCGTGACCGCGCTTGCCGCTGCGGATATGGCTCTGGCGGGTGTGCGCAGCGCCATCCCGTCTGACGAAGTCATCGACGTGATGCTCGAGGTCGGCAGCGCGATGCCGTCCAAGCACCGCGAGACCGCCAAAGGCGGCCTGGCCCAAACGCCGACCGGCAAGCGTCTGACGGAGTCGCTTACGCGCAACATACCAGCCAAGAAGGATAAGTCGTAGCTTCTAAGCGGTAAACCTCCTCCCGCATGTAGATCGGGAGAGAAGCTGCCGTCTGGCCAGCCACAAATCTGGTCACAACAGCGATTGGAACAACGGTCCGTTCGCGAAGCGTCCATCTGAGTGCCAACGAATATCATTCTCTAAAGCAAAGGGGCGCCCCATTGCCATTTCCATGGCTTTTGGGACACCCCTTTTTTTACTGAACGTTCACCTGTACCTTCGTCGTTTTCCCTGCATATTTCACGGTAATCACAGCTTTACCTTTACCCTGTGCCTTAATGCTGCCGTCTTTAACCGTGGCAACAATAATTCGGGACGAGGACCAGACAGCCGGCTTGGATACATCCTTCTCCGACTCATCCTTATACGTAGCTGTAGCCGTAACCTTAGCTATCTGTCCTGCTTTCAAATTCAGCGAGACTTCGTCGGTTTGCAAATATTTAAGCGTATCGACATCCACCGGTACGGTGATATATTTCCCGCCGAACTTCGCTTGAATATTGGTTTTACCGTAGCTTACTGCGGTAACCTGGCCCTTTTTGACCGTAGCTACCTTATAATTGAGCGTTTTCCATTCGGCTTGGGCCGTAACGTCTTTTTCTTTGCCATCACTGGATTTGACCACAATTGCGATGGTTTTTTGATCTCCGGATTTAAGCGATAACGCGATAGCATCCGCCTCAATCTGTTGCGCTACATCCACTTCTACTGTAAATGTAATGCTTTGCTTGCCATAAGAAGCTGTAACAGTAGCCTTACCACTGCCATTCGCTTTGATCAAGCCCTCGCTAACCTCAACCACTTTCACATTGCTGGTAGTCCAGGTGGCATCCTTGGTTACATCTGCTTTTGTACCGCCACTCTTGACGCCTGCTACTTTCAACTGCTTCGTTTCCTGGGCACCAAGCGCAATCACGCGTGTGTCTGTTTCCAAACGGTCTACGAGACCGACTTGTACATTAATGGTCAGCTTTTTGCCATTATAAGTGGCTGTAACAACCGCCTTACCCGCTGCTTTACCTGTAATTGTACCTTTGGATACCGAAGCAACATCTTCCGCACTTGAAGTCCATTCTGCATCCTGTGTAACATCTTCCTTACGACCATCTGCATAGGTAGCAGTCAGAGTCGCAACATAGTCCTCATTAATATCAATCGTTGCGGTTTTGGAGGCTAAAGCCAGATCACCAGGCACGTTTACGGATACCGTAGCGGTAGCTGTTTTGCCGCCA
>NZ_ASRY01000045.1 GCF_000520815.1 Paenibacillus maysiensis
GGCATCCAGCGCGCCAGGTCGCCCGTCCGGTACAGCCGCTCCCCAGCGGCGAACGGGCTGTCTACGAATTTCTCCGCCGTCAAATCCGGGCGGTTCAAGTAACCGCGGGCCACACCCGCTCCGCCGATAACCAGCTCGCCCAGCACCCCGACCGGCACCGGGTTCAGATGCGCGTCCACGATGTAGAATTTCGCATTCAGCCACGCTTTGCCGATCGGCACATGGCCTGTCTGCGGCAGCTTCGTCAGCGGCTCGTCGTAGAAGCTGGAGTCGATCGCCGCTTCCGTCACGCCGTATGCGTTGATGATCCGGAACAACGAGCCGAAGCGTTCCTGCAAGGTCCGGTAATCCGCCACGCTGCAGCTGTCCGAGCTCGTGATCAACAGCTCCACCCGGCTCATGTCCAGTTGCTGCTCGTGCACGTACTCCAGGAACGGCACGATCA
>NZ_ASRY01000046.1 GCF_000520815.1 Paenibacillus maysiensis
GCCGAGAATTTGTTCTTTTTCCTCTGCCGTCAGCAAGTTCAGCTCGGCGATCTTCGCATCCGGACGGCTTACGATCGTTACGAGCAGCTGCTCGTAATGTTTCGCCAGCCGTTCGATCGTCTCCCTTTTGTAGAGAGCCGTCGCATATTCGAAGCTGTAATCCAAGCCGCCGTTCTCCTCGCCCACATCCAAGCTGATATCAAACTTCGCGGTATCCAGTGCGCTCGGATAAGGAATCAGGCGAAGCCCTTCCAGCTCAAATTCCTCGTTCTCCGTATTCTGCATCGTAAACAGCGTGTCGAAGAGCGGATTGCGGCTTAAATCACGGGTGACTTGCACCTTGTCCACCAATTCTTCGAACGGATAGTTTTGATGCTCGAAGGCGTGGAGGGTCGTTTCTTTGACTTCGTTCAGGTATGACAGGAATGTCTTCTCCGAAGCCGGATAACTGCGGATAGCCAGCGTGTTTAAGAAAATCCCGATCAACGGCTGCACATCTCCATGATTCCTTCCGGCAATCGGCGTACCGACGATCACGTCTTCCTGACCTGAATATTTATGCAGAAGGACGTTATACGCCGCAAGCAGCACCATAAACAGCGTCGTGCCCGTTTCCGAGGCCAGCTGCTTCAGGCCGTCGGTTTTCGAAGCGTCGAAGAAAAACTCCAGCGTTTGGCCTTCATAGCTCTGCACGGCCGGACGCGGATCGTCGGTCGGCATTTCCAGCACCGGAAGCTCGCCTTGGAACATGTCCAGCCAATACGCCTCCTGACGCTGAAGCCGTTCCTTCTGCTCCTGCGAATGCTGCCAAACGGTGTAGTCTTTGTACTGAATGCGCAGAGGCTCCAATTGCTCGCCGTCGTACAAACGGACAAATTCTTCAACAAAGATTTCCATCGAGACGCCGTCGGAAATAATATGATGCATGTCGTACATTAGAATATGGCGTTCTGGAGCCAGCTCGACAAGGCCTACCCTCAGCAGCGGAGGCTTCGCCAAGTCAAACGGACGGACGAAACGGCGAACCGTCTCTTCGGCCTCTTGCTCATCCGCTCGATAGAACTCCACGGCAAAATTCACGTCCTGGTAAATCCGCTGCGATGCTTCGCCATCCACCATTTCGAACCCGGTGCG
>NZ_ASRY01000047.1 GCF_000520815.1 Paenibacillus maysiensis
GTCCGGCAGCGCCTGCGCTTCCTCCAGCGTCTGCCAGTCATACCCGGCAGACTCGCGCTGGAGCCGATGAAGGGCGATACGCTCCTTCATCTCCACGTCATAGGCTTGCGCCGTTGCAATGTAGCAGGCGCGCGAGGCGCGCGACATGCACAATCGCTCGGCAAAGCCGCTTTTACCGCTGCGTGCACCGCCGGTCACGAGCGCCTTCATCGCTGCGCGGCTCCCTGACCGTCCGATACGCCTGCATCGGCAAAGGTCGCCATTTCGCGCATAATGTGGCACGCCGCATCAATCAGGTGCAGGCTAAGCGCACCGCCTGTGCCCTCACCGAGCCGCATGTCCAGATGAAGCATCGGCTCCAGCTTGAGCTCGCGAAGCACCGCCGCATGCCCGCGCTCGTCCGAGACGTGCGAAGCGAGCATGTACGCTGCGCTTGCAGGCGCAAGTGTACGCGCAGCGAGCGCAGCTGCGCCGGAGATAAAGCCGTCCAGCACGACCGGACAGCGATGAGCGGCTGCGCCGAGGATGACGCCTGCCAATGCGGCAATCTCCAGACCGCCGACCTTGGTCAGTACGACAAGGGCGTCGTTTCCGTCAGGCTGGTTCACGTCCAATGCGCGGCAGACGACCGCTATTTTACGGGTCAGCCCCGCCGAATCCACACCCGTGCCCCGGCCGACGACCATTTCTGGCTCCAGCCCGGTAAGAGCACATACGACCGCAGCGCTGGCCGTCGTATTTCCAATGCCCAGCTCTCCGGTTACGAATAATCGTGTGCCGCCTTTGACTGCTTCCGCCACAGCTTCAGCTCCAGCCAAAATCGCTTGCTCGGCTTCCGTACGCAGCATCGCCGGCCCCTTCGCCATGTTCGCGGTCCCCATACGCACCTTGCGGTTCACCAAATCCGCGTGAGCGACATCTGCATTCACACCCACGTCTACCACCTTGACATCTGCGCCTGCATGACGTGCAAGCACATTAATGGCCGCGCCGCCGGACAGCATGTTATACAGCATTTGCTGTGTAACCTCTGCCGGGAAGGCGCTGACCCCCTCTTCACACACACCATGATCCGCTGCCATGACCATAACCGTTTTGCGGTTAAACTCAGGCTTGTCCACCCCCGTAATGCCTGCCAACTGTATAGCCAGACTTTCCAGCTTTCCAAGACTCCCCGGTGGCTTCGTTAATTGGTCCAAATGCTCCGAGGCCGCCAAGGCTGCCGCCCCATCCGGCTGTGCAATGCTGGCGATCAACTGCTGTAATTTTTCGTTCATGCCCTCCACTCCCTGCTCCCTGTATGTGTTTAGCGACCTCATCATAAATTCTGTTTCTTCAATACTTTACTCAAATGACTCCAGTCGTTCGCCCCGACCAGTTGTATCCCGTGCACCTCTCCGCAGTAAAAGCTGCGGCACACCACTATCCGGATGAGGCAACATTACAGGCTCAACACCATACACATGGCGAATTCGTTCCTCAGTTAACAGCTCTGATGAAGCTCCTAACCCCTCAACCATCCCGTCCTTGAGTACAAGCAAATCATCACAAAACTGGGCAGTCAAATTGAGATCATGCAGGACAGAGATAATCGTCACGCCCGTTTCCCGCCGCCATTCCGCCAGCAGCTCCATAAATTCAAGCTGATAGCGCAGATCCAGATAGGTTGTAGGCTCATCCAGCAGCAAAATCTGTGGCTCCTGCACCATCACCTTTGCCAAAGCCACACGCTGCCGCTGTCCCCCGCTCAAACGGTCTAACGACCTGTCCGCCAAGTTGGTAAGATCCAGCCTCTCCAGCACACGATCCGCAATGATTCCCGGGTCAATCCCTTTTTCCTTATCCACCTTTTCTCTACCAAACCAGTCCTGATGGGGAAAGCGTCCCATTTCCACGACTTCCCTTACTGTGTAACCTACCGGGGGGAGCCCCTCTTGCTGGAGCACAGCTACAAGACGGGAAAGCTCTTTTCTGCCATAGCTGCTGATCTTTTTACCATATACAAGAACGTTTCCCGAAGTCGCGTGATCCACACCGGAAAGCAGATGCAGCAACGTCGACTTTCCACTCCCGTTCGGGCCGATGATGCCCCACCAATCTCCTTCGTCTACGCTCCAGCTTATATTTTTTAACGCATGGAATTCCCCAAAATCACGAGTCAGACTGGCAATCTCCAACGCCCGGACTCGCGGTGCCTGTGGTCTACTTGGTTCCTTCACAGCAATCCCCCCCTGCGCAGCTTCTTGTTCCGGTACAGGAGATATGCGAAGAACGGTGCACCGACAAAGGCCGTCATGACACCAAGCGGAATTTCGGTCGGAGCCAGTAGCGTACGTGCCGCAGTATCGGCCCAAGCCATGAAAATAGCCCCGCCCAGCCCGGATAACGGAACGATCATCCGATAGTCGGGACCCGTCACCAAACGGATGATATGCGGTACAACGAGTCCCACAAAGCCAATCACTCCGCATACCGAGACAGCCGCAGCCGTCAGCAGCGTGGATATGATCAGAACGGATAGCTTCGTCGCATCTACATGAACTCCCATGTGAGCCGCCTGACGTTCACCCAAAGCCAGAATATTCAGCACACGTGCCCGGTTCCATAGAAACACCAGTCCTATGACCACATAAGGTAAAAGGATTCCTGTATATGACCAACCGCGCAGACTAAGACTTCCCATCGTCCAGTACAATATTTCATTGACCGTCTCCTTCGACATGGCTGTCAGAAAGGAAACAACCGCTCCCAGAAAGGATTGCATCACCACACCCGACAAAATGAGACTTTGTGTTGGAATTTTTCCGCCTTCCCGTGCCAACGTCAGCACCATCCACAGCGTCAGCATTCCGGTCGTAAACGCCACTAGCGGCAGCGTCCATATGCCAACAAATGAAAATTGAAGCCCCCAATAAATCAGCACCGCCGCTCCTACCGAAGCACCAGAGGATACCCCCAGTGTATACGGATCAGCCAAAGGATTGCGCAGCACACCCTGAAATCCGGCTCCCGCCAGCGCCAGCGCTGCGCCTACCAGCATTCCCAGTAACACTCGTGGCAGTCTGACCTTCAAAATAATCTGCTCTGAGGATGTATTCCAATCCGGTGTAAACGTATCACCTAACCACGGTAGGTGGTTAACCAGAATACCCGTGATCTGGCTGACCGGAAGCTTGGCCGAGCCGATGCCAAGACAAAGTAGCAGCGTCAGCAGCAGCAGGACAAGACCTGTCCCTCCAAAGCCGATCAGTTTACGGTTCATTTGAAAATTTCAGGATACACGCCCTTGGCCACTTCCTTGAGACCTTCCGTTACGCGCGGACCCGGACGACTGATCAAATTATCATCCACGGCAAATACCCGGTTGTGACGAACAGCCGATATTTGATCCCATCCACTGCGAGCTTTAATGATATCGCCGAGCGTCTGGCCTGTTTTGTCGTCCTTGACACTTTTGCTGTACAAAATCACGTCAGGGTTCGCTGCAATAATATTTTCCTCACTGATTTGGTACCACCCCTTCTGCGTGGCACCTACATTTTCTCCGCCCGCCAACGTAATCAGTTCGTCCATAAATTCGCCTTTACCAACCGTCCAGCCTGGTGAAAACTCGACGTATACCCGCAGCTTCTGCCCTTTACCGATATTTTTAACTCCTTCTTTCACTTCCGCTACATCTGCTCTCATCTTGTCGGTCACCGCTCTCGCTTCTTTCTGATGATCGGTGATTTTACCATACAATTCGATGTTAGCCATGACATCTTCAACTGTCTTCGGTTCCGTTTTAAAAATCATAATTCCCATGTCACGCAGCTTGGTCGTAGCCTGTTCACTAAGTGAAATTCCCGCAAAAACGACTTCCGGGTTTGCAGCAATGATCGCCTCTTCGTTCGGTTTCATAATACCGCCTACTTTAGGCTTTTTCGTAGCTGCTTCCGGGTAATCAGAGTAGTCGGAGACGCCTACAATTTCCTTATCCAGCCCGATGGCGAACAGCGCCTCGGTTTCTGCCGGGGAGACGGAAACGATTTTATCCGGCGCTTTTTTGAATGTAAATTCCTGTCCTGTTGCATCCTTAATCGTGAGTGGGTAGACCGTTTTGCCCGGAGGCTCTTGTGCGGTAACTGTCTGTCCCGGCTGCTGTGAAGAAGCCTGACCCTCTTTATTTTCAGCATTCTTTCCATTAGCACCACATGCACTCAGCACAACCGCCAAGATCAGAGCCAATAGACCTGTTGTCCAAACCTTTATTTTTTTCCCTGCCATGATTTGCACCCCTTCATAAAAAAATCGTTAAGAGCGTTACTTGAATCATCCGATATCTTCTAAATCCAGCCTTCTTTTCCTATCAAAAAACCCCCGCATCCTCATCTCAGGACACAGGGGTCACGTTAGCGCAGATCGTGCGCAGGCGGCAGCTTCTTTCCGCATGGACAGTCACTGCGAACACGTCATCCTTTCCTCGAAGGATTATGGTGACAGGCGGACGGGCAGGTATCCTGACTTACAGAAACATGCGACAGCCTGCTACTCTTCATATGCTTTGTGGCACATAAAGCATAGCGGGCTGGCATTTTTCCATTTACAGTGGCGGGACCGCGCCGGACTCACACCGACTTCCCTTTTAACAGCGCAGGAAAGGCAAACCATAGTTTCATCACACTGCGCCGACCTCGTCTGCTGGATATTTGATGTAGTGGTAATCAAGCCGTTCTTTTACTTGATGATTATAGGTTAAAAAGAGACGGCTTACAACCCAAACAGCCTCTTTATCCGTTGATGTCTAACCTAATGAAGAAGCATTTTCGCAATGTAATTGTGCGGTCCTGCCAACCTCAATTGAATCCTAATTGCCGCTCCCGGCTTCGGATTCAGGCTCCAAAAATCATGGCCCGGTATCAGCATGCAAGCCAACTGACGAATTACGCCACCATGCGTAACGATCAAAATAGAGGGCGGCGCAGCAGTCAAACCCATTGGCTGAACTTCCATAGCAACACGCCACTTATACAGAGAGTCAAGAAATTTGCGCAGACGATTCACAAAATCTGCCCAAGACTCTCCTCCAGGAGGGGTGATCCGTTGCGGCTCATCAATCCAAGCGCGATACAACTCCACATCCTTAAGCATGTCATACGTTTTTCCATCCCACTCGCCAAAATGAAGCTCTCGCAGACGTGGTTCCATGATGGTAGACCCAACAGACATATTAGATAGGAAACGCTCAGACTCCCATTTCGATGTTAGCTCCAACCGTGATTCCGGTTTCGATTCGAAGTGGGTTCCCACTTCAAGCTCTGGTTTCAGTTCCGATTCCGGCAAAATGATCTGCAAGGTCTGACGACAACGTATCAAGTCACTGCAATAGATTCGGGCAAAGGAATGCCTCTGTAATTTTTCCCGCAAAGGCTCTAATTCTTGCTCTGCTCCCGGTAGCAATCCCAGATCGGAGTGCCCCAGGTATCGACGTTCCCTGTTCCATAAGGTTGTGCCGTGCCGTACCAGCACAAGCTCCAAGTCCCGATGCAGAACTTCTTTAGCATAATACGGCACCTTATCCTCCTGTGAGTTCGGACTTTGTGCGTATTCTACTGTCCTTTTTGCTGCTATATCTTGTTTCAAGATAATGTCACTTCCTGCTCGATCATTATTCAGTGTTTCACGCTTCACTGTATCCACCCCAGCGCATAGCATCCGGCGGACACGAACAGACACAATCCCGCAAACATACTGGACACGGCAAACATCAGCCGGATCGTATGCCGGATATCATCCGGCTCCATCGGTCGCACCAGCTCTCCCATATATGCGCGAAAGGAGCGCACGCCATGATATACATTATAGCCTCCGAGGCGAATCCCCAATGCACCCGCAACTGCTGATTCTGGAAAGCCGCTGTTCGGACTGGGATGCAGCCGAGCATCTCGCCTTACCGTACGCCAGCTACGTCCAGCATCATGCCGATAAACCCACGCCGCTACTACCAGCATCCACGCTGTCAGGCGTGCTGGAATGTAATTAGCGACATCATCCAGACGTGCCGAGGCCCAGCCCAAATGCAGATACTTTTCATTTTTGTAGCCAACCATGGAATCGAGGGTATTCACGGCACGATAAGCCAGAGCTAATGGTGCTCCCCCGATCAGGGCATAAAAAAGCGGGGAAATAATCGCGTCCACGATGTTTTCAGCGACCGTTTCAACCGTACCACGCACAATCTCAGGCTCATCAAGCTGCTGCGTATCCCGCCCGACGATCATCCCCAGCTCCCGGCGTGCCGCAGGCAGATCACCCGCCTTTAATTCGCGATACACTGCCATTCCGGCGTCCTTTAGTCCTTTGGAAGCAATTGTGGTTGCGATCAGCACAATTTCCGCTCCGACAGACAGCCACGGATGAATCCAGGCAAGCAAGCGCAGTAACGTCCAGCCAAGCGCAAAGGAGCCGCCCACCACAATCAGTGGCAGCAGCAAACCAGCGCGTTTCAAACCACGGTCACTGTGAACCCGGCGGCGAACCGCCTTTTCCAAGGCAGAAATGGCATGTCCCATGCCGATGACCGGATGTGGCAACCACCTCGGATCGCCGATCAGCCTGTCCAGAAGATATGCAGCCATCATGATCAAGCTAACTGTCACGCCGCCGTTCCTCCTCCAGCACTTCACCCAATACAGACAGCAGCCTATCGTTGGCTTCTGCATCCTTGACCGCAATCCGAAAATGGCTCGTTGTCAGCCCCGGATACATAGCACAGCTACGTATAAGAATTCCGCGTTGTCCAAGCGCCTGCTGAATAGCTGATGCGCTCCACGTCCCCGGCGCCCGTGCCAGCACGTAATTCGCTTCACCGGGGATGACACCGCAACCCCATTCCGCCAAAGCGGTCAGCAGACGGCTACGCTCCGTAGCAATCAGCTTCTGCGTGCGGTGCTCGTACGCTTCATCGCTCCGCAAACACGCCTCTCCGGCCAGCAACGCCAGTCCGTTCACGCTCCAGGTCACCTGCTTGGCCGTCATTCGCCGGATATAGTCCGGATGAGCAATCGCATAGCCCAAGCGCAAGCCCGGAATGGCATAAAATTTCGTCATCGACCGGATCAAAATCACATGGGGATACCGATCCAGCACAGGCAATAGTGAAATTTGCCGTTCCTGCGGGATAAAATCAATAAACGCTTCATCCACCACTAGCACGGTGCCCATTTTCCCTGCCGCCTCTGCCAGCTCGCGCAGCTCCTGATCGCCGTATTGTACACCGTTCGGATTATTCGGCTGACCGAGAAACAGAACATCCACCTGCTCCATGAGCTGGAGTATGTCTTCCACATCCGCCTTCCATTGAAGCGAGGCCTTGCCGTACACCCTGCTTACCTCAGCTCCAAATTTGCCCGCCAGCTCGGCATATTCCGAAAAGCACGGCTCCACCGTGCCCACACGCTTGGGAGCCAGTCCCAGTAACAGCAACGCCATGCTCTCAGCCGCGCCGTTTCCGATACTCAGCGACTCTGGTGGAACATGCAGTCGCCGCGCCAGCATATTTTTAAAATTCCGGTGTCCGGGGTCTGGATAGCGAACCACAGTGTCCAACGCGCTTTGCAGCACCTCAAGCACCTCCGGTGGCGGACCCAGCGGATTAATGTTCGCGCTAAAATCCACAAAATCCGCAGCCGTCCCGCCGAATGTCGCAGCAGCCGTCTCCCTGTCCCCGCCGTGACCGTAAACCTCTATCATTGCCTATCATCCTTTCCGGCCGTTCCGAATCATTTAGCTCCATTATGGGGCTGCTTTTCGCGTCCCGTCAATGCAATGAGCTTTTGTGTACATCGCTCACTTGGGTTACAATAGAAGGAGGTACACATAAAACTACACAGTTTATATATACGGAGGAATGGACATGCTGTTCATCGACAACCAGGGCATACACGATCCAGCCATTAATCTTGCCATTGAGGAGTACGCGCTCAAGCATCTTCCGCTGGACGACAGCTATCTGCTGTTTTACATTAATCAGCCTTCTATTATTATAGGCAAGCATCAAAATACCATTGAAGAAATCAACGCCGAGTTTGTCAGAGACAACAACATTCAAGTCGTTCGTCGTCTGTCTGGTGGCGGGGCTGTATATCATGACCTCGGTAATTTAAATTTCAGCTTCATTACCAAGGATAACGGGGAGTCCTTTCATAATTTCCTCAAATTCACACAGCCTGTCATTGACGCCCTGCGCCAAATGGGTGTGGAAGCCGAAATGACCGGACGCAACGATCTTCAGGTCGGTGAGCGCAAAATTTCAGGGAACGCCCAATTTGCCACGCGCGGACGCATGTTCAGCCACGGTACATTGATGTTTAACCTGAACCTGGACAATGTGGCCGCATCACTGCATGCCAATCCCGAAAAGTTTAAATCCAAAAGTACTAAATCTGTCCGTAGCCGCGTCGCTAACATCAGCGAGCTGATGGACCGGGAGATGACCATTGAGCAATTCCGCGAGGAGCTGCTGCGTTACATATTCGATGCAGAGCTGGATCAGGTACCCCAATATAAGCTAACCGATGCTGACTGGGCCAAAATCCATGAAATTTCCGCTGAACGCTACCAATCGTGGGACTGGAACTACGGTCAATCCCCTGAAAGCAATATCAAGCACACACGTAAATTTCCAGTCGGTATTATTGATATCCGCATGGATCTTAAGGAAGGTTATATCCATGATATTAAAATCTATGGAGATTTCTTCGGTGTGGGTGACGTCGCTGATATTGAAAATATTCTGCGCGGTAAACGCTACGATGAAGGCGAGGTTCGTCAAGCCTTGTCCTCTCTTGATTTGAAGCATTATTTCGGCAATATTGAGCTGGACGATTTTGTAGGACTCGTATTTTTGGAAGACTAACATCCACTTTTTCCCATTGATTCAATCCAATTCTTCAGTGGTTATAAGGGGACAGGCTCTTAAGGGAGTCGTCCCCTTTTCATTGTGATATTGTCATTTTGAATATTATAAGATACAATTTGAACATTGCCCCATGATAGAGATAAAAGGAGAGAATACCGATATGTATAAATTAATTGCCATTGATATTGATGATACACTCATTAACGACCAGAAAGAAGTTACTCCTGCAACACAACTGGCGCTTGAAGCCGCTGTAGCCAAAGGTGTCGTGGTTACTCTTGCAACAGGACGTGCTTATGCATCTGCCAAACAACTCGCCCGCCAAACTGGCTTGAACGTACCGATTATTACGTACCAAGGTGCCTTGATTAAAAACCTGCTGGACGAAAACGTGTTGTATGAGCGTTATGTTCCACTCGTGGCCGCACGTCGCCTGTATGAATTCTGTGTGGAACGCAATCTGCATCTGCAAACGTATATAGATGATAAATTGTACACACGTGAAGATAATCAGAAAATCAAGGATTACACCGAGCTGAACAATACGGAATATTTTGTAGAGCCTGTATTCAGCAAAGTGGTAGAATTGCCCACTCCTAAAATGCTGATTATTGACGAGCCGGAAGTGCTGGACAAGCTGATCCCTGAACTGCGCGAGCTGCTTGGTGATGAAGTGCATATTACCAAATCCAAGCCTCATTTTCTGGAAATCATGCATCATGAGGGCACCAAGGGTCACGCTCTTGCGTTCCTTGCTAACCATTACGGCTGTGATCTGTCCGAAACGATTGCGATCGGTGACTCCTGGAATGATCACGAAATGCTCGAATGCGCAGGTCTCGGCATAGCGATGGAGAATGCCATTCCTGATTTGAAAAAGCTGGCTGATTACATCACTAGCAGCAATAACGAAGACGGTGTTAAGCACGCCATCGACAAATTCGTGCTGAATGCTGAATAATTGAGATCAATGAAACACAACAACAAAACCTCCAAACGTCGCATGTTCAGTAACATACGGCGGCTTGGAGGTTTTTTCTGTCATATCATATGATGCCTAACAGCTTCAAAATATCAGGCAGTAGAACGCACCTTTCGCCTGTTCACCAGACGGATCATTCCATTGTTCATAAGCATTAATCCGGTCACAATGAGCAGCCCCCCCGCCAGCATCCACCAGCTTACATGCTCTCCATACACCAAGGCTCCCAATCCCACCGCAATCGGCGGTGAAATATACAACCACGTCGTCGGGAAAAGAGGATTGGTACGCTCCATGAGCCAGTAAAACAGTGTATGTGCAATCATCGAACCAAACAGAATCAGATACAATAAAGAGCCTATGGCAGGAAGGTACTGCCACCCCTCAGAACTCCACGGCTCCGTGATCGCTGACAGTACCAGCAGCATCCATCCCCCATGGAGCATTTGCGCCGCATTCAGAGCAATCGGGTTCGTTTCACGAAATACATCCATCACCCGCTTGGAATAAAGAGCACCCCCGGAATAACAGAGCTCCCCCAGCAAAATGACAAGGCATCCTGCCAGCCACAGGCCACTGATCTGAACCGCCAATCCGGGCAGCACCACCAGCACCACACCGAGAAAGCTGATCATGCAGCCAATGACCGTAATCCGCGACGTTTTTTGCCTTAGAAGCATTGATTGCAAAATAACGATCATCATCGGTCCCGTGGCTGATAAAATGGCTCCGATGCCCGAGCTGACATATTGCTCTGCCCAATACAAAGCCGAAAACGTACCGAAGGTCGTTCCAGCTCCAATGAATACCATTTCCTTCCGCCATAATAACGACCAGCGAACTTTTCCCATCAGCTTCATGGCGATAAACAATATAGCCCCTGCCGCGAAAAAACGTATGCCTGCCGACAAAAACGGCGGAAGCCCTGCTTCTACCCCCACTTTTATAGCCAAAAACGTTGTACCAAAAATAAGACACATTACCGTAAACGCCATACCAACCATGATACGTCCCTCTCCCTTCAGTTGCTTTCAAGCATACAGGGAGACAGACAGAACAGATGTGTAACCACAGAACAGTTGTATGCGGTTTTGAAATGTTTTATAGTAAAATACACACAAAAGGAGCGTGGACAGCGTGGGCAAGAACAACAGCGAATTACTCTTTCCAGCCGATCATGCCTTAAAGCTGTATGAGCAGGTCATCCATTATGTGACTGTGCGGATTGATCGCGGGGATTGGCAAACAGACATGAAGCTGCCGTCCGTACGAAGCTTGGCTCAGGAGCTGGGTGTACATCGGCTAACCGTTTTCCGGGCCTATCATGAGTTGAAGCAACAGGGGCTGGTCTATGTAAAGGACAAATCAGGATATTACGTTCATGCTTCCCAAGCGACTGAGCATGCGAAATACGCTGGCTACTCGGGGCATTCGTCCACTGATCTCTCGTTTCACTCCGAATCCGCCTATGCGGCAGATGATCCGTCTGTTTCAGCCTGGAGGGGAATGGATGGGCTTACCCGCGTTCAATCGGTGAATGCGAATTTCCAGTTTTCCAAAGCGCTGATTGACCCGTCTCTCCTGCCCAACCGATACTGGAGAGAGCTGATGATGCAGGTATTTGAAAAGCACCCGAAAGTAGCGGCCACCTATTCCTCTGTACAGGGCGATGCCGAGCTTCGGGATGCAATGGCGCAGCATTTTAGCGTCGATAAGCATTTTGCATTGTCACCGGACGAGGTGCTGATTACCTCCGGCGCACAGCAGGCCATCGACCTGATTTCCCGTTCTCTGATCCGGACAGGAGACCGCGTGTTGACCGAACGTCCCGCCTATGGCCCTGCCATGGAAATATTCCGCAGACAAGGCGCGCGTCTGACGATGATCGATATCCGACCGGAAGGCTATGATATGGAACAGCTTGAATGGTGCATGAAAACAGAAAAGCCACGTGTGTTCTATATCAATCCAACGTTTCATAATCCGACCGGCTTCACAGTGCCCGAGGAACAGCGCAAACGTCTGCCCGAGCTGGCCGAGCGCTATGGTTGCCTTATTGTCGAAGACGACAGCACCTATGACATCAGCTTTGGGCAAAAGCCGCCGTCACCTATTTTTGCCTATGATATTTCGGGAAGCGTCGTCTACATTCGCAGCTATAGCAAATATGTCGCGCCAGGTCTGCGAATCGCAGCCGTGACCTGCCGACCACAGCTCATGAACAGCCTGCTGAACGTCAAAGCGCTGGTAGATAACGGTTCGCCACTGCTGAATCAGAAGCTGTTCCTGCAATACTTTCAATCTCCACGCATGCAGCAGCATATAAAAAAGCTATGTATCGCGCTCCAGATTCGCAAGGAAACGATGGAAGACAGCCTCCGCGATTCCGGCTGGACCTGGACCAGCCCGGCAGGTGGCCTCAGTCTGTGGCTCCAGTTGCCTTCTACGTTGAAACCTAATGAACTGCTCGCCAAATGCGTGCAGGAATCGGTCACCTTCGTACCGGGTAATGTATTCGATCCAATTGGCGAGGAAGGCAAAACGAATGTGAGATTGTCCTATTCGTATGCCAACGAGCTGCAAATCAAAGAAGGTATAGCTACCCTTCTCCGCATCAGCCGGACGATGTAAGGGACAGCATTATTCCAATGGCAGGCTCACGCCGGTTCGTGCCAGGCTGATCCCTTCCAGAAGCCCGTAGTTGCGTGTGACATCCACATCATGGGACATATGTGTAAATACCGTGCGGTTGGGTTGGAGTCTCCCTATAAGCTCCTGAGCCTCCAGCATGTCATATACCGAGCGGGTTGCATATTCAGCCTCCTCATGATAAAAGCTCGTTCCCAGCACGAGCAAATCCAGATTGTGCAGGGGCAGGATTTCCGCATCATTTAGTCCAATCGAATCCGAGCAGTAGGCCCACGAGAAGCCGTCCTTTTCCAGTCGATAAGCGTAAGCATATCCGTTCTTCCCGTGATTCACACGCCATCCCCGGATATTCCATCCTCCAAGCAAGGCCCCTTGATCGACAGGGATAAAGTCAATATGCCCCGGAAGCCAGGAAAATTGACGCAGGATCATGTCGATCACCTCCTGTGGAGCGTACAAACGACCTCTGTTCCCCGTCCAGCGACAGGCATCCGCCCATTCCGGCAGTCCTCCAATATGGTCAAAATGTGCGTGCGTCACGAGAATGGTACGGATGAAGCGAAGCCCGCGCGTTTCCATCTGCTTGCGCCAGTCCGGGCCACAATCAATCATAAATTCCTCCGTCTCGCTTTCGATTAGCACAGACGACCTTAGCCTCACATTTGCCCCTGTCGTGCGGGCCTCCGTACATACGAGACAATCACAATACACACGCGGAACGCCCATCGCATCCCCCGTGCCAAGAAAAATAAGCCGATTCATGGTTTAACTCCTATCTATCTGGATGTTTTTACTACTATTATAACGAACACATCAAGTCTGCGTAAATCCTTCCAATGCCCAACGCCAAAAGGAGCATGCCCAGACCTTGAAATCAGGCCGGACATCCCCTCATGCGTGATCATTTTATTATTAAATCATGATAGGCATTGGATCTTTCTTGAGGCGGTTTTCCACCATCCAGCTGGACTGGTCGTTATACAGATAAGCCCGATGCACAAGCACGCGCACCTGCTGACCAGGCTCCAGCGTAGACTTCTCCAGCGAACGGTATGTTATGAGACGATGGTCCCCGACCTGCACTTCAACCATCCATTCACTCCCACGAAAATGCAAATGCTTCACAATGCCTTCCTCGGTCGCCGACAGAAGCGCAAACTCCTCGCTTGGACCGATATCAATATACTCCGGACGGATCAAGGCACGCGCTCCCATTCCGGCAGCTTCCTCGAAGCCTTTGAGACTGCCCGCCTGTTCGATCACCGTCGATTCCCCAATAAAGGAAGCTACGAACGGGGTCCCCGGCTTTTTATAAATATCCCAAGGTGTTCCCTTCTGCTCCAGCCGTCCCTGATTAATTACCATAATTTCATCAGCTACTTCAATCGCCTCATCTTGATCATGGGTGACAAAAATCGAAGTGATTCCCACCCGCTCTATCAACTCCCGCAGCCAGGTACGCAGCTCCTGACGAATCTTGGCGTCAATGGCTGCAAAAGGCTCATCCAGCAGCAGCAATTGAGGCTCCGGCGCCAAGGCACGCGCAAAAGCAACCCGCTGCCGCTGTCCACCAGACAACTGATGCGGATAACGATGCTCGAAGCCTTTGAGTCCTGTCAGCTCGACCAGCTCTGTGACGCGTTCCTTGATGCGGGCTTTGGAGCTTTTTTTCACTTTTAGACCAAAGGCAATATTGTCGTACACGCTCATGTGCTTGAACAAGGCATAGTTTTGAAATACAAATCCGATTCCGCGTTCCTGCGGGGCCAGCTCGTTTACCCTTTTTCCGTGAAAATGAATTTCGCCCGCATCCGGTTGCTCCAGACCCGCCAAAATCCGAAGAATGGACGTTTTACCGCCGCCACTCGGACCGAGTAAACCAATCAGATGACCCGCTTGAATATCAAAGGATACGTCCTTTACCGCATGAAAATTACCGAAATGCTTGTTTAAACCCCTTACTTCCACATGCATAACCGTACACTTCCTTTCCGCTTCTGAATCTGTGCCGGAACAGCAGCAGCCTTGCTTATCGCAAAGCGCGTACCTCATTTGAAATCATTTTATTATTCCAATGTATATACTATGTTTTTCTTATGTGATACTTTATCAAAGGAAAGCTTTCGTCGTCAACTCTATATATTACGTCAGGTGTTCATTGGGTAAAGTAAAATGGGTAAAGTAATAAGAAGAAGGGAGAGGGTATGATGTTGCATACTTTAGAATTATCCACTAGCGGACGAGATGAGATGCGTGATATTACACGCGAGGTGGCTTCATTGATCGAAAAAAGCGGAATTCAGGAAGGAACTGCACTGATTTATTGTCCACACACAACGGCCGGAATAGCCATTAATGAAAATGCCGACCCGGACGTCAAACATGATGTGATTTTAAGGCTGGACGAGGTTTATCCGTGGGAGCATCCCCAATATCGCCATAAGGAAGGAAATACGGCATCCCACCTTAAATCTATCACCACGGGACCCTCTCAGACTGTCATTATTCATGATGGAAAGTTGTTGCTCGGACGGTGGCAGGGAATTTATTTTTGCGAATTCGACGGGCCACGCAGACGCCAGTATCATGTAAAAATCATAAAAGGCTGATCTTGTAAAAAACAGACCATGATGTTCTCCTGCTGGATGCATCATCGTCTGTTACAATCTTAGTCGCTTTCGCAAAGTACCGTAATGATAAGGCACCGTCATGAAGTGAATATACCCAGAAAAGCGCCCTACAGATTCATAGCCAAGGCATGTGATTGCAGGTACGCTCATAGGTTTCTGCACAGCAGCTTTACATGTGCCAAAGCAGCGGGCCTGATCTCTTCAAATGTTAAACCATCCTGAATATAAAAGGACACAAAGCCGTGCATAGATAAAAATAAACTTTGCGGTGCTCGTGAACAATCTTCCTCTGAATGTCCCTGACCACTTAATTCCTGACGGATCATGGACGCGAATAATTCCACACAACGGTTTTGCTCTGTACGACAGTATGCGAACAGTTCTTCATCGTGCATCATGAACATAATTTCGTATTGATAAGGATTTTCCAAGCCAAAACGGATAAACTCCAGCATCAAGTGCTCCAGTCTATTCAGACCATCCTCTGGGGTGCCTGTTGCTCCTTGTAGTAGAATTCCGCGTAACGTATTAAAATCCTCAATTACAATGGCGTAGAACAGTTCAGCCTTCTCTTTAAAATGATAGTATAACGAACCATGACTGTAACCCAGATGCTGGCCAATGCTGCGCATTGAAATAGCACGGTAGCCCTTGGTAATAAACAAGTGCCTGGCCGCTTCCAGAATCCGCCCTCTTGACAACTCCTGTTCTACTGCTCTTCTAGCCATATTATTTATTCCCCTTCAATAAAGTAAAGCTGCTCTCCCTCCGACACAAGCGATTGCCCCTGTGTCAAGTCTGTTATCCAGTTGCTGAAGGATTCCGCATCACCAGCCAGCGGCAGACAGGTTAAGGTAACTTTATCCGTAAACATGGTTTCTCCAGTACGGATGCTGCGATTTCGCAATTCATTTTCCACTTTGCCCAACCAGGTGTAATCCAATTCCACGAAAATTTCACGATGCAGCACACGTGTAATCGCATCCCCTGCCTCAATGGCTGCAACAGCACCGTCTGAATATGCACGAATCAGACCGCCTGCTCCCAGCAAAATCCCCCCAAAGTAACGGGTAACGACAATTGCCACATTTTTCAGCTTCTGGTTACGGATAACCTCCAAAATGGGCTTGCCCGCCGTACCACTCGGTTCACCGTCATCCGATTGCTTCTGGATTTCGTCTCGTTCCCCGATCATGTAGGCAGAACAATTATGGGTTGCGTTCCAATGCTCTTTTTTAATGCGCTCGATAAAAGCAGCCGCTTCTTCCTCGGTCTGAACAGGCTGGATGTGACCGATAAAACGGGATTTCCGGATCACAATTTCCTTGCTGCCGGAACCGCGTACAGTTCGGTATTGTTCCAACATATCACAAATAACCTTCCTTACTTCATTTTACAAGAAAGCAGTCCCCCGCTTCTGGCAGCCGGTGAACTGCTTTCCTGTACTTTATTTGGTGCTATACACTATAACGCTCCTATCTGAAATCCTGTTTCAGTCAGGAGTTTACAGCTTCCTTATTCGGACAATCTCGCTTCAAGCTCCGCTTTTTGCTCTTCGAAGCCTGGTTTACCCAGCAGAGCAAACATGTTTTTCTTGTAAGCTTCTACGCCCGGTTGATCGAACGGATTCACACCCAACAGGTAGCCGCTGATGCCGCAAGCTTTTTCGAAGAAATAAGCCAGGTACCCGAAGGAGTATGGGCTTAAGTCAGGAATGTTCACGATCAGATTCGGTACTTGTCCGTCTGTGTGAGCCAGCAATGTACCCTGGAATGCTTTTTTATTTACAAAGTCTACCGTTTTGCCTGCCAGGAAGTTCAGTCCATCCAGATCATCCTCATCTGCTTCGATAGTGATGTGGCTAGGTACATTTTCCACTTGGATAACCGTTTCGAAAATGTTACGGCTACCTTCCTGAATGAATTGTCCCATGGAGTGCAGGTCTGTCGAGAAGTCAACGGAAGCAGGGTAGATACCTTTGTAATCCTTACCTTCGCTTTCGCCGAACAATTGTTTCCACCACTCGGAAACGAAATGCAGGGACGGCTCATAGTTCACGAGAATTTCAATAGCTTTACCTTTGCGGTACAACGCGTTACGAACGGCTGCATATTGGTAAGCCTCGTTCTCAGCTACATTCGGATTGCTGTATTCCTTGGAAGCGTCTGCCGCCCCTTGGAGCATTTCCTCAATGTTAATGCCAGCTGTAGCAATCGGCAGCAAGCCTACTGCTGTCAGCACGGAGTAACGGCCACCTACATCATCAGGAATAACGAAGGATTCGTAGCCTTCCTCGTTAGCCAGTTTTTTCAGAGCGCCGCGTTCTTTATCTGTTGTTGCATAAATGCGTTTGCGCGCTTCTTCTTTACCGTATTTTTTCTCCAGAGCCGCACGGAATACGCGGAAAGCGATAGCTGGCTCTGTTGTTGTACCTGATTTGGAAATGACATTCACGGAGAAGTCTTTTCCTTCAATCAGTTCCAACAGATGATTCACATATGTAGAGCTGATGTTGTTGCCTGCAAAATAAACAGCCGGGCCTTTGCGCTTGTCTTTAGGCAGTGCATTATGGAAGGAATGCGACAGCATTTCAATCGCAGCGCGTGCGCCAAGGTAAGAACCGCCGATGCCGATTACGATCAACACTTCGGAATCACTTTGGATTTTAGCAGCAGCTTTTTGGATGCGTGCAAACTCTTCTTTATCATAATTGGTAGGCAAGTCAATCCAACCCAGGAAATCGGAACCTACACCGGTTTGGTTATGAAGCTGCTCATGAGCCAGCTTGATCGGTTCTGCAAAATAATCAATTTCGTGCTGCCCTATAAAGGAGAGCGCTTTGGTGTAATCGAAAATAACTTTTTTAGACATGTTTGGAACCTCCTGTTTTGTATTGCTAAGACCATGAATACGAACATAAGGACTTAGCAATAGGATACTTTAATTTGCAGGGCCTGACAAGCTTGCGTTACCTGTACGTCCGGTGCCTTGCCAGACCCTAGTGTAGATAGGGTGGGATACCCATGCTACAATAAATAGAGATCAACCTATATTTAAGCAGTCAATTCAAGCCGAACTCGCATCTGCATCGGACGGCAACCTCCAACAAGAAAGGTGATTAGCTATGAAAAACATCGGATTTATCGGACTGGGCACCATGGGCGCCCCGATGGCATCCAATCTGCTGAAGCAGGGATATGGAGTCACGGTCTACAATCGCACCGCCTCACGCTGTGAGCCACTTGTAGAGCAAGGCGCTCGTACGGCTTCAACGCCTCGTGAGGCGGCTGAAGGTCAGCAGCTGGTCATTACCATGGTCAGTGATGATCACTCGATCCGTGATATCTACTACGGCGAGGACGGCGTGTTTGCCGGCCTCACGTCTGGTGTAACCGTGATGGACAACAGCACCATTTCACCTGAGCTGGTCAAACAGCTGGCCGCCGAAGCGGACAGGCTGGGCTGTTCCTTCATTGATGCTCCGGTAACGGGCAGTAAGCCTGCTGCTGTGGACGGTACGCTCGTGTTCATGGTCGGCGGTGGCGCGGAGGCCATTGCCGCACAGTCGGACGTTTTTGATACGCTGGGCAAAAAAGTGCTCCACATGGGACCGAATGGCAGCGGGGCTGTAGCCAAGCTCGCACATAACACGATGGTCGGTATTAACAATCTCGCTCTGGCTGAGGGCTTTGCCATCGCCGCCAAATCCGGTATTCCGGCGGAAAGCTTCCTAGAGCTGGTACAGCTAGGATCGGCTGGAAGCAAGGCTGCTGATCTGAAAGGACGCAAAATCATCGAGCATGATTTTAGCAACCAGTTCTCACTTGCCTTGATGCTCAAAGACTTGAAGCTCGCTGCCTCGCTGACGGATAGCCTGTCCATTCCGACGCCTATGCTGTCCATTGCCAAAAGCCTGTTTCAAGCCGGGCAAACGCAAGGCTACGGCGACGAGGACTTGTCCGCTGTCGTGAAGACCTATGAAGCGTGGATCGGCCGCACTATTGGTGGTAAGCCACTCGAATAAGCCGCATCCTTCTCTTTAACCATGTTGCTGTGCTTTTGTACATATCGCATAGCTTATAGGGTAAGCACACTTGACTTAAATCGAGTGGTGCTTGCCCTTTTTTCCACCACTATTATTCTGGGTAAGAACAGCAGTAATCCGTTACGCTTCGTATCTCCAGCTTGAATGAAGACTGCGCAGGCACGTGGAACGTTGCCGTTCCCTGTATTTCCAGCCACTCCTCAGCACCTGGAAGCAACACCTTCAAATCCCCTGCCAAAATCTCCATGATCTCACGGGAATCCGTGCCGAATTCATACGTTCCCGGCAGCATAATCCCCAATGTTACCTTACTGCCATCACCCAAAATGACCGTACGGCTTGTAACCTGACCGTCGTAATATATATTTGCTTTTTTAACTACGCTGACTCCATCAAACTGTGTCATTCGTTATCCCCTCATCTGCTCATCAATGGTTGAATGAAATTTATGCATCATCATAACATAGTTCTAATCCAAGCCTCAGTATAAAAATACACAAGGCCACAAAATTCCTCAATGCATGAAACAAACAGCCGTAAGCCTCAGGTTACGACTGTCTGTTTAATAGGTTGTTTTATTTCAACAAAGCTTTTACACGATTAACAACGTTCTCTACCGTAAAGCCATATTCCTTAATGACGCGGTCGCCAGGTGCGGATGCGCCAAATGTGCTGATACCGAGAATGTCGCCTTGGTCGCCGACATATTTTTCCCAGCCCAGTGGATAAGCCATTTCTACAGCCAAACGAGCTTTTACTTCAGGCAGCAGAACGGAATCTTTGTATGCCTTGTCTTGTTTTTCGAACAGATCCCAGCTTGGGAAGCTGATAACGCGTACTTGGATACCTTGTTCCGCAAGTGCTTCCTGAGCTTTAACAGCCAGTTGTACTTCGGAACCCGTAGCCAGAATTTGAGCAACCGGCTTACCGTCTGTCGCATCTGCAACGACATAAGCACCGCGTTTGATACCTTCGCGTGCATGTTCAGCAGTAGCAGCCAGGATTGGCAGGTTTTGACGAGTCAATACCAGAGCAACCGGGTTTTTCTTGTTTTCCAGCGTGTAAGCCCAAGCAGCGGAAGTTTCATTACCATCCGCCGGACGAATAACCGTCAGATTCGGAATAATACGCAGAGAAGCCAATTGTTCGATCGGCTCATGAGTCGGGCCGTCTTCACCAACAGCAATACTGTCGTGAGTCAGAACGTAAGTTACAGGCAATCCCATCAGAGCTGCCAGACGAACGGCCGGACGCAGGTAATCCGTAAACACGAAGAATGTACCGCCGAATACTTTTACCCCTTGGTGCAATGTCATACCATTCATCGCAGCAGCCATACCGAACTCGCGGATACCGAAATAGATGTTACGGCCGGCATAGTCTTCTGGCGTAAAGTTCGTCAGGTTGTTCAAGTGTGTCATCGTGGAGCTTTCCAGATCGGCAGATCCGCCAGTCAGGAACGGTACGTTTGGAGCCAATCCGTTCAGTGCATTACCAGAAGCCACGCGAGTCGAAACTGCTTTGTCTTCAGTTGTGTACTTCGGAAGGTCACGGTCCCATCCTTCTGGAAGGTCGCCGTTTACGGCTGTTTCGAACTGAGCTGCCAGGTCAGGGTGAGCCGCTTTGTATTTCGCAAACTGCTCATCCCATGCTTTGTTCGCTGCGATGCCGCGCTCTTTTACTTTAGCAAAATGCTCGCGAACCTCTTGCGGTACATGGAAGTCCTCTTCGTATACCCATTTGTAAAATTCTTTAGTCAGCTTGGCTTCGTCTGCACCCAGTGGGGAACCGTGAGTACCGCCATGTCCGCCTTTACCTTGTTTGTTCGGGCTTCCGTAGCCGATGACTGTTTTCACTTCAATCAACGTAGGACGTGTGGAGTCGCCTTGTGCTTCTTCAATTGCTTTTTGGATCGCTGGAAGGTCGTTACCGTCTTCTACGCGCAGCACTTGCCAGTTGTAAGCTTCAAAGCGTTTTGCAACACTCTCGGAAGAAGACAGATCCAGCTTGCCATCCAGTGTAATATCATTGGAATCAAACAATACGATCAGCTTGCCCAGACGCAGACGTCCAGCCAATGAAGCCGCTTCGTGAGACAGGCCTTCCATCAGATCGCCGTCGCCGCAGATTGCATACGTGAAGTGATCCACAACTTTGAATTGATCTTTATTATAGGTTGCGCCCAGTTGAGCTTCAGCCATTGCCATACCTACGGCCATAGCTACACCTTGTCCCAGAGGTCCGGTCGTAGCGTCTACACCAGCAGTGTGCCCAAACTCAGGGTGACCTGGTGTAAGGCTGCCCCATTGACGGAATTGTTTCAGTTCTTCCATAGGCAGATCATAGCCGCTCAGGTGCAGCAGGCTGTACAACAGCATGGAGCCGTGTCCTGCGGACAGTACAAAACGGTCACGGTTAATCCATGTAGGGTGATTCGGGTTATGATTCATCGTTTTAGCAAAAAGTTGGTAGCCCATCGGCGCGGAACCCATCGGCATACCGGGATGTCCCGAGTTTGCTTTCTCGATGGCATCAATTGCCAACGTACGGATTGTCGTAATGGACAAATTGTCGATCGTGGAGTTTTCATCCTTTTGAATCGCTTGATTCTGGTCAGTCATAGTTAGCCTCCTCATATTGTATAAAGTATGTCAATTGCATTCGGTCATACTCTCCAACAGCACCATCCGATATAGAAACGACGCCTATTGAAGTGAGTGAATCTGCTTGAATGTTTCAATATGACTTATACATTCTTAAGTATTGTACCATTTGCCGTGCAGGTTTGCCAGATCGTTTATAAAGATGGTTGTCGAAATGTCGTACCGAGTACCTCATATAAATATACCCGTAAAGTATTAACCTCATTTAAAAAATCATAAAATTGCGAAAAATAATGCATTTTGTCCGATTTTGACACCCGCATTCTGTAGAAAAAAGCAAAAAACCCGTCATTTTGACGGGCTTTGCTTGTAAGAAGTATGAACTCTTATATTTTAAAAAATATAAAAATCAGTTAAAAACGACCGTTTTATTTTCATGAACCAAAATTCGGTCCTCCGCATGCCACTTTACGGCTCTTGCCAAAACGACCCGCTCAATGGTGCGACCGATCCGTTTTAACTCATTGACATCATCACCGTGGCTTACCCGCTGCACGTCCTGTTCGATGATCGGGCCGCCGTCCAGTTCCTCAGTTACATAATGCGCGGTAGCGCCAATAATTTTCACACCGCGATTATAGGCTTGAGCATATGGCTTCCCACCCACGAATGCAGGCAGGAACGAATGATGGATATTAATGATTCGGTTACGGTAATGCTCAATAAACTTGGGTGAAATAATCTGCATGTACCGGGCCAAAATAATGACGTCGATATCTTCACCAATGACCTCCAGTTGACGGCGCTCCGCCTCCGGCTTGGTATCGGCTGTCACCGGAATATGGTGATATGGGATGCCAAACGATTCCACATACTCCTTCATATCCGGATGATTACTAACCACCAATGAAATATCCGCGTCCAGATCTCCTGCCTGCCATTGCCACAGCAGCTCTACCAAACAGTGATCTTCTTTGGAAACGAAAATGGCCAGTTTTTTCTTGCGGCTGACCGCAGAAATCGTCCACTCCATCCGGAATTGTTCTGCAACCGCGGCAAAATCCTGCTCCAGTTGGGGCTGGGTATCACTCAAGTTTGGCAGATCAAATTCAACCCGCATAAAAAACATACCGCCAGACGGGTCCATTGTGTATTGATCAGATTGAACAATATTGGCGCCATGCTCGTACAAAAAGCGAGACACGGCCGCTACAATACCCGGGCCATCAGGACAGGATACGAGCATACGCGCACGGTTTTCATGCGCAGATTGAGTGCTGTTTGGCTGATGTTTTACGTGAAGTTCCATGTGGCTACAAATCCCCCTTGGCTTATACCGTCACTGGCAAATGACTGCTGGCAAACCAGGCAATCAGACGATGATTAATATGTTCTTCGCTCAACTCCGGAAACAGTGCTGCTTCCGTTACCATGTCATACAGACGTTCCAGCGGCTCGCGCGGATCGGCCTTTTTCGCTTTGGCATCATTTTTCAGCAGCGTCCAGGTATCCAGCACAAAGTTACGCACGTCCACACCCTGTTTTTTGAAAAACGAATGCAACTGCTCTACCTGACCCAAAAATTCTTCGCCAAAACGCTCCTTCACATTCCCGCGAAGCAAAGCGATTTCAACCTCATACATCGGACGCTGGGTTTTGGCTTCCTTCCCAATCCATGGCGTTTCCAAAATAAACGGGCGGCCTTGAAGCGCTTCGTGATGCACCACGTTATGAATGGTCTGATAGCCGATCCAGCCCGATCCAATCGGAGTATGACGATCTTTATGAGCGCCAACCGCATTTTTACTGTCATTAACGTGAACCACAGCGATACGGTCCAGCCCGACAATACGATCAAATTGCTCCAGCACGCCGTCCAGATCATTCACAATGTCATAGCCCGCATCGTGAATGTGACAGGTATCCATACAAACGGTAAGACGCTCGTTGTGCTCTACTTTATCTATAATGGAGGCAATTTCTTCGAAGCTGCGGCCCATTTCGGTACCTTTGCCCGCCATCGTTTCCAGCGCAATGTTAACATCCGTCTCCTTCACGCCGTTCAGTACCTCGTTCAAGCCATCAGCAATACGCTGAATGCCGTACTCTGCATCCTTATCGGTAAAAGCGCCCGGATGAAGCACGATGTTTTTCACGCCGATCGCGTGGGTGCGACGAATTTCCTCCTGTAGAAAGCTGACCGCGAGCTCATAGGTATTTTCTTTGTAAGAGCCGAGATTGATAATATACGGGGCATGCACCACGATATCCTCCATCCCTTTTTCAGCCATCAACTGCTTGCCTTCCTCCAGATACATGGATTCCATCGGCTTACGGCGCGTATTTTGCGGTGCCCCCGTGTATATCATGAACGAGCTGGACCCGTAAGAAGACGCTTCTTTCGTAGCGCTGAGCAGACCCTTGTCCGAGAAGGACACATGAGAACCAATTTTCAGCATGATTCGGTTTCATCTCCTTATCCTTGTTATCCTGTTATGCTTGCTTATTTTGATTTAATCATTTTAACGTGATTATTGAAATCAAACAACATGGCTTTTATGGTAGTGCACACACAAAACAGGATTACACGTAAAGGGAAACGAGGTAAATGAAAGCATGGATTGACATCCTTTAGCGTATACAGGTACATTCGAATGAGGTTTTTTTCTCAAAAAGGGTTATATTCTATAACATATATATTTTTTGCGAATCGGAAGGAGAGTCAAACTCCATGAACATCGTCATATGCGGAGGTACTGGATTAGTAGGGTGTGCGCTGACCAAAAGCTTGCTCAACGACGGGCACACGGTGAAGGTAATCACCCGTAAACCTATGGTAGGTCACGAAGCGAGCCCACGCTTGCAATATATGAGCTGGAACGAACTGAAGCAAAAGCCGGAATCATTAGAGGGCACAGACGCGGCCATTAATTTGACAGGAGAGACACTGAATCAGCGCTGGACGGACAAGTCCAAGCAAAGAATTCTCCAATCACGCCTGCTGTCTGTTGCCAAATTAGCCCAAACACTAAATGCTCTGCAAAAAAAGCCCGAAGTCATCATTCAGGCTTCGGCTGTCGCCGCCTATGGCACATCGCTTACTGAAACGTTCGATGAAACCAGCCCGCGCCGTTCGGAAGACTTTCTGTCTCAAGTGGTCGAGCAGTGGGAAGAAGCCGCCAACGCCTACCCTTCCGATGCCCGGTTAATCAAGCTGCGCATTAGTCTCGTGCTGGACAGCAAACGCGGGGCTTTCCCACTCATGAAGCTGCCTTACAACTTCGGATTCGGCGGCAAAATAGGCAGCGGTAACCAATGGATGAGCTGGATACATATTGAGGATATCGTCCGCCTGATCACCCACTGCATCCATACGCCGGATATCACCGGGGCTGTAAACGCATCATCACCATACCCGTTGACGAATGACCAGTTCGGGAAAACCGTGGCTGAGGTATACCACCGCCCACACTGGTTTCCCGTTCCCGGCGTTCTCGTACAAAAGCTAGTCGGTGAGATGAGTACCCTCGTATTGGATGGTCAAAAAGTAATCCCGCGCAAAGCGCTGGAGCACGGATTTCAATTTAACTATCCTTCACTGAAGGAAGCTCTGGAGGAACTACATTCTCCTCATAAGCAGCATTGAATTTAAAAAGAGGAACTCTGGACCGATAAGATCTTTATCAGCTTAGGGTTCCTCTTTTATTAGGTATGAAATATTTTCACACAAGATGATTTTAGTTACATATTGGAGAGCTATGACAGATTGCTTGCAATGCCTATTAACCTATGCCTCCAGCTATTCTTTCAACTATTTCTTTATCAAAATCATCAAGCTCAGTCATCAGCATTTCATATTGTTTTATAGATTCCGAAGTGTTTAATACTCGAAGCACAGCAATACTATAGTGTCCAAGAGTATCAATACCAAAAAGCTTGTTTATCTTGGGATCTCTGAACTGGCTAATATGTTTCAATTTTTCGATTATTTCCTCACTACACAGCTTCTTTTTAGCGATCTGACTCATTGCATTCAGCTGAACCTGATTATGCTGGATATCCAAACATTCCACCAATTGATCGTCACTTATTTTTCCCTCTCGTATTTCTTTAGATAAAGTAAGTAGCTTCATTTTATGATCTCCATTCAATCTAGTTTAACTGGCCCATAATTCTCCAAAAGATACTGCCGTTCATCCCTGTAATTGTTCCAGAGGTGCTCTGCAAGTTCCTTATTTCCAATCCTCTCTGCTTCTTTTATCTCCACCATATAAGCTCTAAGCTCCATGATAATCCTACTTTTGAATTCATATGTTACCTCCAAACTAGGAAATCCTTTAGCCTTATCATCAAGGAAATGTTGATACTCATGTCGCAATGCACTAATTGAAGCATCCTCATATATATTCAGTTGTCCGGGCTTGCCGGATCCTTTGGGGGCATATGCCATAATATCTCTATCCAGAATCCTAACTTCAACTCCGGCTTCTTGTGTATTTTTAATAATGTTATTCCACTCTTCTGGATGAGAAAGTCGGCCGGGGCCATATATATCCCTGAACGGGTCAGCATCATTCTTACCTAACATAGTATCAGATAATCGATTCGAAGTCCCTTCAACTTGAATAGTAGCTCCAGATTTCACCTCGTATTTTATTGACGATCCCAATCCAATCTTGGGCTTGATTACTGAACTAACTCCTCCAAATAATCCAGCTGTACCGATCATATTAGTCCAGTGTTCCTTTGACCATGCATTGGTGGGATTAAAGGCCCCCTGGATCATACCCGTTACTCCAAATGTACCGAAATTGAGCATGTCATTCCATGAATCGTTTTGTTTAGCTGCTCGTTCCATATATCCTTGATACATTCCTTTTGGAATACCATATGACATATAATCTAGGAAGCTCCATACCGAATCGAATTTCTTCTCATAGCGCACCGAATTGGCGGCTACAAAATCCTCACCCAGCTCGGTCAAGCTATCTGCCGATTTCTGGAACGCGTTTCGTGTATCTGGAGCAGGAACGGCACATGAATTAGGTGGAGGCGGTAAGCAACTTGCATCTATTTTCCCTGCTTCCATCAGATCCGCTAATCTGAATTTATCCGCATGGTGACGTAACTCCCTCGCAATGGAATCCGTCAGGGTAACAAAGTCATTCATATTCTTTTGAACGCTATGAAAATCATAGTAAAAGCGTTGCTTCGTTGTACCATCCCATGATTGTTCCATAAAAGAAATGCGCTGTGTCAATTGATTATTCATCTGATTCGCCGTTTTCTGTGCAAGCTCAAATTGCTTGGAGACAGACATCAGTTGTTCCGGTGTCACTTTAATGGTTGTCATAATTTACCTCGGTTCAGGTTCGTTATGACATGATAGCATTATTCAAATTCATGGAAAACCGTCTCAATTCCTAATTGTTATAAGAAAAATACATCTTTTTGCCTGTATCAAAAGACTCAGTCCCGAGTATCAGCAAATCGTCATTCACACGTTCTTTTCACAAGAAGAATGAGTAATCGAAGACTAATCCATTTACCGTCGCAAGTATTGAGAAAAAGTTTACCGTCAATGAGTCTTCCGGTTTTGTACATAGATAAGCTCCTTTACGGAATAGAGGGATTGTTGATATCTTCTATTCGTTTATGTACTTCTCAAAGGAAAGACAGACTTGTTTCATCCTCAGCACGTTCTATCGCCTGAATCAAAGTCATCAAAGGTTTTTCAAGTTTATATTGAATGGCTTTTTCACACGTACCACCAGCAGTTTCCCACTCCCAAAACGCAATAATGTCCACGGGTTCAAGGAAATATAAAGTTAAGGCATTCACTGGATTTACAGTGTACAGTTTCATAAATTCCTCGTCTGAAAGTTGATTATACGTAAGATATTGCTCTTGCATCGCGCGTAAAAGAAGAAGTGTACTTTCTTCGTTCACATTAACCATTCGATTAACAAAGTCATTTCGTCTTTCAACTGTATTCAGTATAATTTGTATAGCATTTCGAGTACGGGAAGCATCAGAAGTAATACTAAGCATATTAATTAGATCATTAGTAGTGAGATCAGAATTATATGGGGCTTGCTCAATAATATATGTCCATTTATCGTCACATCCATTTTGAAATACTCGAATAGCGTCTGAAACGTTATAGCCAATCGTTTGCCATTTTCGATTAAGCACGTCCATAATGTGGTAATAATACAACTCTGTTTCTTCACTACTTATTTCTTGTCCCCAAACTTGTCGAATGCGAATAATGTTTTTAATTTCTTGTTTGTTGAATTTATATCTTGTAATCATAAGTATCATCTCCAGTTCTATTCTGGTAAAATGGGCATAGCAAAGCTAGGGTGCTGTACATCATTTTTTTAGGATGATATGATATAGCTTAGCTTTGTTTCACCAGTTTCTCTTTAAAACACTTTTTTTCACTTTGTCGCATATATTTACGACTTATTATAAATGATGTCACCAACCTTTTTATTATTCAACTGTTTTCGCGTAATTATTTCCGACTTGTTGGAATTATATCATATTTTTTTATGTTACCTGGTACTAAATAAGGAGAATGATAAATGATTAGTTTTGAACCATTACAAATAACTTTAATTAAAAAGAAAATCTCTAAAATGGAGTTTATAAAACTAATGAATATTTCCCCGTCAACTGCCGCTAAAATGTGGCGTAACGAGTACATAGCTATGAAAATTATCGACGATATATGTAACAAGCTAGAATGTAATTTGACAGATGTCATTGAACATACTCCAGATGATAAATTGAATCAAAATACTCAATAGCTCCCCCCAACTTAAACGTCAAAAAGAAGCCCAATACATTAAACGGGCTTCTTTTTTTCTATACACACATAAATAAACTACCCTTCACTCAAGAGGCATTGGAAGAAGATTTAAAAGATTCCAGCCGATAAGTATAGGATACTCCGGCTATTTTAAAAGTGTCTCCGTCCTTCATTGCATACTCCTTGTATGGCACCATTGGCTCTCCGTTCAGAACGGTTCCGTTCGTCGAGGACAAATCCTTGACAATGTGACCTTGCCCTTCTGCATCAATACAAAGCTCAATATGAGAACGGGACGCTCCCTCCGTATGCTCCACAAACTGTACCAATTGTGGCTCTCTTCCGATGAAGAAGCTGCCTGCAACAAATTGATCCGGCTGCAATCGAATGTGCTCGGCCGCTCCACTTCCCGGTGGCTTGCGCTCCAGACAGGCAATCGGTGATTGCTGAACGTGTGGAATATGTACCCCTTGATCTGCACGAAGCAGCACAGTTTCTTGCCTTGATGTAGCATTTAGCAGCTCCGTCACACCAGACAGCGACTTATAATATGCCTCGCTGGTATCACTCGCTTCCAAATCATTTCTCCGATCCGCACCTATCCCCTGTGGCTTGTGCAAGTCGTGAAGTGCAGAAGCTTTACCTCTTTCTCCCGCATTCTGGCTACCCATATTTTCGGACTCCGGGTCAGGAAAAGACCATCGCCAGCTTTCCTGTCCTTGATCACCTGAATTGGAAGAGTGCTTATCCCTATTCTGACTCCCTGCTACGAATCCGGTCAGCTTATCGACTTGATAACGGTCATTTTTCCGCTGTGCAGGAGAAGCGCCAAGCCATTCCGAATCTAGCACAGGGACTGAATCGGCATAGATAGGAGACGAAGCGCCCTTGCGTCCCCATTTCCCCGTCCAGCTCATATAAGCAACGGCTGCGAGTACCAAGGTCAGCACAACGGAAATAACGAGCTGCACCGTATCTGGATGGTCCAGATAAATATAGCGCCACACGATAGCCGAAGCGAGAAGACAGCCTAAAGCAATGTACGTTTTATACTTCTGCAACGCAGGCTCCGTTTCTTCTATTTCTACATCTGCCTCATCATTCTCCTGGGGCTTTACGGACGGCTTGAGCCGATTGATCCGTTTAAGGTCCTGAATCTCCTGAAGCGTCTCCTGATCCTCATGCATTTTTTTCTGAGATCTCTGGCTCCTTGAGGCGAAAAATTTAGATTCTTCTCCTTGAACTCCCATTCGAACACGGGTATCTCTGCTGCTTCCTTCTCCATCTTCACTTTGAGGGCTAAAGCTGTCTGCGCCGACCGTCATCCCTTGCAACAGTAGCTCCCTCAACGCTCTCGGATCAAATTCATTCTTGTCGCACAGTTCAAATATGCGCTGCATATGGTCCCCTTGAAAATGAACCACATGTGTCATCAAGCGAATAACCAATTGCTTAAATTGGCTCCCAGCCTGTCCTTCATACAGTACACCCTGCAAAGGAACATAGGTTAAACTGACGTTTTCCCTTGAGCCTGAACCGCTCATAAAAATATAATCCTCATGCAAAATAAATTGGCGCATATCCAACATATACTGCGGACTACGATGGAGGGCATCCGCCACTTCAAAAAGAATCCGGTAGAAATCGGAGGTCGACACTCCTCCTCCCTTCCATATCTGAGACAGCATACGTTGACCCGAAATATCGTAGTGCAGCTCCACCTGAAAATCGACGTCCTTGATTCTCAGCTCCAGAAGACCGGGAATCCGATTGCCAGTCATCATTCCGGTTTGCACGGAATTTAAATCATCGGTCTTAAGCCCGCCTTCCTTGTTCAAAATCATAAATGTCCCGCCGTTGCGGGCAAAATCCCTGCTTAAACCAAACAATTCATGACCTCCTTAGCATTTTCCCGATCCCCGTGAGTACCATCATATCTACCCAACTGCGTAAGTTATGGCAAAAAATAAAGATAAGCACTGATCGCTCCCGGAATGACGGCGGTCATAAAAGGAAATCTGAGGTGTGCTTCCCTCCCGTTTGTCAGCGCCTTGCCGCTGCGAAACAGAAAGAATCCTCCTAGATTAAAAGCCACACGCCGCAATCTCATGATGGTTTCCCGTCTCCACAGCAGGATCACCAAACCAATAATACCCGCGAAAAAAATCGAATAGAGAGCCGATTGCCATGCAAAAGCGGCCCCCGTCCATGCTCCGATCAAGCCAAACAGCTTCACATCGCCAGCACCTACAGCTCCCATCCAGTACAGAATCAACATGAAGCCAAATCCCGTACCCACTCCAGCCGCTGCAAATAAAAATCCATGCCAGCCCCCAAACACCGTATTAAACAGCAAGCCCACCGCCATGCCGGGCATCGTAAGCTTGTTAGGAATTTTCATACTACGTAAATCCGTGACCAGCGCAATCGCCAGCAAAACACCACATACGATATACATCCACGTCAATGCAATTCCCCCCTTAATGATAAGCACGAAGCGTTTCAAACCTTTTCCATCGTTATTTTCTCTATCTATTCGCATCGTTCCCATATATCCGTGCTATGGCGAACCATCCGTGTTCCTCTCCCCGTCGGTCGTCTTCTCTACCGAAAATGGAACCTCGATACGTTGTCCATCGTCCGTTTCGATCACAAAGCTCCATTGACCAGGTGTCGTGTTTGTACCTACAAACCAGTTCCATTCAATAATCCCGTCCGCATCGGCAGAGGTCCAGCCCAAGTGTTGAGCCGTGCTTTGGCCCGACTTATAAAGTACAGAAAGATTAGCTGACGTTCCGGGTTCCACTTTGGCCTTGATCAAGTTATATACACCCTTCACGGCAGGCTCAGGCTTGGCAAGCAACTGTATGGAACCCCTGGCATCCTTAACCGCTGTAGCATCTCCTGTACCTGCTCCCTCTCCCGTATCACCGATCCAAAGACGTTCCTCTGCCGCCGCCTGAAGCACAATGCTACGATACAGAAAGGGAACCTTCATCGGCAGCTCATAAGACAACTCCACCCTAAAATAAGGGTCCTTATTTCCCGTAAGAGACGGCACATGCACGTTCGTTACATGTATACGGTCATACTCCAGAATGCTGTCCTCTATAAAAGGCTTTAACAGCGGCTTTAGAACAGGATCAAGCGCGGCTTCTGTCAAGCGCCCACGTAGCTCCTCCATGGGCTTTTTTCCCCCCTGCACAGCGCTTTCCACCCAATCACCGATGGGAGGTGGCAGCTGGGCAGCGAATTGGCTTGCATATTCACTCACAGATAACTTGGGCAGCTCATCCAGCGGCTGGCGGACTGCATCTATTTTCGCAGACGCCGCATCCACCGCCAGAGATACCGGATAGATTTTAGCCGAAACCTGTTTAACCGCTTCTGAAGCGGTGGTCTGCAAGGCAGTAGATACCAGCGTCATCTGTACCATATAAATTAGAAAAATAATAAAAAATAGAAACAACGGCAACACTAGCGACGCCTCTAAAACGATACTCCCTTGTTCACGGCGACTCCGTCCACCAATCCGCTGTAAATACCGATTAATAAGAAAAATGCGCTGTTTTCGTAACATAGTACACACTTCCCTTAATGCTTTCGCCTTCCTCTGAGGCAGTGCCCAGCATCTTCATCACCCCAGGTAAAAACCACAGCCGCATCCCATTCTTAACCTCGCCCCTTGCATACGTTTGCCGTTCAGCAGGATTGACATCTGTATTCAGACGGATCAGGGCCAGCATACGGGACATTTTCCGTTCATTATTGCTATGGAGCATGAGGAACAATCTCAAATGATCCTTATACGTCATTCGAAATTTCAGAAAATCAGACAAAGGCACATACCCCTTCTGGGCCAGCATAATCATATCTTCAATCGCCTTCTCTACCCCATATAAAAGAGCTGCCGCCAAAACGACCAACGGATTGCCCTTGGAGCTATTTTTGACCAAACCCTCCATCGTGCGAATGGCCAGCCTCATAGCAAAAATCTCGCCATAAGCGGAGGCCAGGTTTCCAGTCGGATTATGGAAACCGTACAGAATGTACTCGACCTCCTGATTATTCAGCTCCAGTTGATCTCCCAAAATTTGCGCTGTATTTCCCACCCTCCCACCTGATCCGGCTAAACTGCCAAATCGGCTAAAATCCACGTGGTTAAAGTAAGAAAGCGCATATTCATTCTGGAAAAATTCATCCCCCAGTTGCGTCAGCAAGCCGGATGCCGCCCCGTATAGACCATCCATACTGTCCATGGAAGCTCCTGCCGCATCATAGGTATCATAGGACAAATCAGCGGATACAGACGGGCTGGATGCAGACTGGTTAAAAGAGATACTTTCATTGTAATACTGCTCCAGCTTTTGAAATGGTCCGGCACTTTGTGTACCTTTGGAAAGCATTTCAATGATCTGATAGGCTTGCTTGAGCTTGCTCTTCGCCTCTTTTTCCATTTTCTTGCGTTCTTTATCAGGTCCACGTCGCGTGTCCATTGCTCTGGCTTCACCATCGAGTACATTAGAAGGTCCTGACCAGGCATATGCATTCAAATATTGATCCATTTCCTTGAGCGTTGAGATCACTTCTTGTCTGAACATATCTGTATTGAGATTCGGATCTGTATAAAAGGATAATGTGCGGATCATACTCGTTAATCTGTTGTTAACCGTACGAATAGCTATTCGTTGCTTTTCTATATTCGCTTCCATCTGATCAAATTCCTTATCTGGAATCAATAAATCGTCAGCCTTCTGCCTTGCGCTTCCTACAGACGGATCAGCACTGGAGCTCCCTCCACTCGGAGTAGGGGCTGCGGAAACCTCATCATACCCTGCATTGGCAGCCCTCTGTTTATATTGAGCAATGACTAGACGCATCTCTTCGTTAATTTGCCTGGCTTCATTCAGCGGCTCCTTAGCCTCTACAAGCAGCTCATCATGCTCTTTTCCTACCTTGGTCATGGCTTGACCCAGACGATCAAGTGCCGATCTCGCCCTGCTCGCATATTTCTCGATCTGCATGATTTTAACGTCGTCTACACTCTTTTTATTATCCTCATACACATGCACGTAATGCTTATATTGGGCAGCAATATCGGCTACAACCTCAAGGGAATCCCAAATATACTGATTAGGAATATACGCGCCCCTCTGTTTAATGATCCGTTTGCGAACCTCTTCCATATAAGCTCCTGCCTCACGCTGCTTTTCCAGCATGTCATCCAGCTTGGACTCACGTTTGTCATACAGCTTTTGCAGCCGTTTCAGCAAATCAACCGTATGCGAGGCCTCTTTCATGTTCTGAGAGAGCGGCTTCAGCTTTTCCAGCACTTCCACTGTAAAATCGACAGGCGCTTTATACTTCATTTCTTCACGAATCTGCTCGTTAAATATGGCATATTTACCAAGCTCTCTTTCCATGTGCAAAGAGCTTGAATCCAGCTTCGTATTCATAAGCGGCAGTGTGTTTGCATGCGGTGTACGCTTGGCGCTGTCGTTCAGCACTTTGACCATAATTTGCTCTCCACTGCTCTCACCATAGGCAAACAGACCGTAATCCTGTTGCAATGCCGGATCATAGGCAGACATAACTGAACGAACTGCCGCATGGGTCAACCGTTCGGTTTGCACATGCAGCGCGGCAATTCGTGCATAATCAATAAAAACAGCAATAAAGCCAAACATGACCGCTAAAATCAGAATCAAAAAGACCGTGACGGCTCCTAGCTCGCTATCCTTAGCATTACGTCCTTTTCCAAACACTTGCTTCCTCCCTTCCAGTCCATTCGTGTTCTCCGCTTCTTACGGACCGTTCTGTCCATATTGCGTTAATACTTGTCCTGCAACTGCCGGATTTATCTTTTCACCTGAGCCTCTGCCCATAAATTTTGCTCCGTAATATCGAACCAGCTCTACCGTGCGAATCCATTCCACAGGCTCTACCACACCCGAGCTCATCGTCCCCTGCAAATCTGTCTGATCCAGAAACTGATTCAGCAAAGGTACCTTCACCATTTTATTCAGCTCTGTCGTCACCTTGCGGCTGGTCAGGCTGTTCTCATATGCCATCTGTCCCTGCATACCGGCGGGCATACCTCTTTCGGCATTGGACAGCTTCTGAGCAGGCAAATCGCCTCCCCCACCGCCACCGGGCACCTGCACACTTACCTGATTATTGGCTCCAGCCCACCCAAACAAAGCACCCAGCATAACATCATCCTTCAAGCGCCAATAGAGCGAATCCCGTTGTCCTTGGGCAAAAGCGCCTGTACGCGGTTCCTTTAAGCTGTTGTCCCAGCTATAAGCGGCTCGTTCCGAAGCCGTAGAAGCGACCTGCACCAAGATGGATTTTTGATATATGTACAGGCAAAAAAATAACATCACAAAAATGACCAGCAACAGTATGGGAAAGACGAGGGAAGCTTCCAATGAGAAGCTCCCGTCCTCTTTGTGTGCCAAATTGCGCAGCATTATGAATCCATGAAGTCGTTACTCTTTTTATCCGCTTTTTTCAACAGACCTTCTACAATCTTCTTGATCTGATCCTTGAAAATAATCGCCACCGCAATCAGAATCGCGATAATCAGAATCATTTCTAACGTACCCAAACCGTCCTCATCCTTGTACAATTTACGAATACTGCCTGCTACTAATGTCATCATCGTAGTATTCCTCCTACATATTCATCATCATTAAAGCGGGAGCACCCACCAGCACAATAACCGTTAGCAAAATCAACGCCATCGGAAATACCAGCTTAGATGAAGCCTGCTCCCCTCTTGTGCGGCTAATTGAGGTCCGCTTGTTCCATAGTGTCTGGGACAACTCACGTAAAGCCATCACAAAATCGCTCCCGCCGCGTCTCATATTCAGCAACACCGTTGTCGTAAATACCGTCATTTCTTGAATGCCGCAGCGCTTGCTCAAATGCTCAAATGCCTGTTGAAAGGAATAGCCGCTTTCCCATTCCCCCACCGTCTGACGCAGCTCCCGGTACAACGGATGTACCGTATCCGCCCCTTTGCGCTCCACGCAATGAAGCAATGCCCGTTGTACCGTCTCGCCTGCGCCGACCAAAAGCATGATTTTACTCAGTAATTCAGGCAATTCCATTAAAATTTGCTGATCCCGCTTCTGTACCTTTCCGTGCAGATCCTTGACCAGCGCGATGGGCACCAGAATACCCAGCCCCAATCCGAGCACCAGCCCGGTCGCATCCCCGCCCATCATGAGCGATATTAAAGCTCCACCAGCGGCCATCATGTATCCGTAACCCACCATTTCGGCCAGAAAAAGCATCGTTTTTTCCCCGCTGTTGCGCATACCGTACAGCTTTTGTACCGAGCGCTGGAGCTTGAACATCAGCAAAGGCAGTCTTTGGGCGGCACGTGAAGCATGGATCATGTGTACGAAAGGAACCGAGAGCCTTTGCAGCCGCAGTCCCTCCAGCTTCATATGACGAAAGCTCGCATACTTAGCAGCGTACATCCGGTTCAGCACCCCCCAACCTCCCACTTGCAGAACCAGCATGACCAGACAAACCAACATCATCACGCCTATCTCTCCTTACACCTCAATTTTCATAATGTGGTTGATCCATACGAGACAGCCACCAAGCACCAATAGGCAAAAGGTAGACAAAATCATACCTGTCCCGCTGTATAACGGCATCATGTAATCTCCCGCAGTCATTGTCATAAACAGTACAAACAGAAAAGGCGCCGCAAACATAACCCTTGATTCAAAACGTTTCTGCGCGATCATCACACCGATCTCTTGCTGAATTTCCAGCTTCTCCCCTATAACACTTGAAGCCCGTCGCACGACCTCCACCAGATCACCCCCGGTTCGTTTGCAAGCTGCAAACACGTCCGCAAAATTCGTAATGTCCTCCATCTGCGCTCGACGAGCAAAATCCTGCAAAGCCGTCTCCACGGGTTGTCCAATTTCCAGACAGGCTGTAATAATGTTAAATTCAAAAATCAGATCATGATCTCCATCCGGGCTAAGCAGCCTTAAATCCTCCACGGCCTCACGAAAGCCGTTTTCCACCGACCTCCCCGCCGAAAGGGAAGACGAGAGCGAATATAAAGCCTGCTTGAATTGAATGCTTAGAGCCGACCTGCGCCGTTGCAGCAAAAACTGCCGAAAATAACGAGGCGTCACCAAAGCTCCGGCAGCGCACAGCAACGACAATATCCATTGATGATAAAAAAGATAGCCGATCATCGCGAATAGCACGCCACTAAAGAGGATACACAGGCTTTTTTGCACAGATGACAATGTATATACCGTATAGTCTGGCAGGGAAGTAGTCTGATGGGATGCTTGCTCCGGCTTCACAGCCGCTTTTCCTGGCTTCATACCGATGCTTTCCCCCTGCTCCAGCTTTCCGGCTTCATACCGGCCATTTGCAGCTTCAACGTATGTTGCAAACCTTCACCACAACGCTCCAGCCCTCCGACGATTCGTCCTTTACTTTCGCCCCGTTCCTGAAAACGATAGAGCGGATTGAGCATCACTTCACCATTTTCAAAGCCAGTTACCTCGCTAATTTCCAGCACCCGTCTGGACTTGTCGCGCAACCGTGACAGATGAACGAATATATCAATGGCCGAGCTGATCTGCTGCCGGACTACTCCAAGCGGAAGCTCTGCCCCTCCGAGCACCATCGTTTCCAGCCGGCTGACCATATCACGGATATTATTTGCGTGGCCAGTTGACAAACTTCCATCGTGGCCAGTATTCATTGCTTGCAGCATATCCAAGGCCTCACTCCCCCTGACCTCACCCACCACAATGCGATTGGGACGCATACGCAGGGAGGAACGAATCAGATCACGAATCGTGATTTCCCCCTTCCCCTCGGTGTTGGCATTCCGTGTTTCCATGGAAACCAGATTAGGGACAGTTACAATTTGCAGCTCTGCCGAGTCCTCAATCGTAATAATCCGTTCCGATGGCGGAATAAATTGGGATAATGCATTCAGAAAGGTCGTTTTACCAGACCCCGTACCGCCGCTTATAAAAATATTGTACTTGCTGCGTACCAAGTCCTTGAGCATATTGGCTACTTCTGCATCCAGCGCATCCATTCGTATCAAGTCATCCATCGTCATTGGACGCTCGGGAAACTTCCGTATCGTCATCGTCGGCCCTTTGAGAGCGACTGGCGGTAGCACAATATTTACGCGTGATCCATCCTTTAATCGGGCGTCGACAATCGGCGAAGACTCATTCACAATCCGGTTCACCCCGGCTACAATCGTCTGGATCAAATCCTCCAGTCGCTCACGGGATTCAAATTGATCGGGTGCCTGGATCACCTCACCTGCCCGCTCCACAAAAATTTCCCGATGACTGTTAATCATAACTTCCGTAACCGTGGGATCATCGATCAACGGCTGGAGCACATCCAGCCCACGGAAGGAATTAAAAATTTTACGGACCAGCGCATGCTTTTCTCTGGAGGTCAAACCTGCCAGCTCTGTGTCATGCAAAATTCGATTTTCAATATGCCGCACTAACTCTGCATCCCCTACCGAGGACGTGACGTCCAGTCCTCCCCGGATATCCGCTCGTAGTGCACGAAACCGTTCTTCATTCATGTTCATCGTCCTCCTTTAAGACCAAGCGGCGGGTGGCTGTGTTACAGTCTCCACATTCAGCAGCTCGCGGCACAGCTGGCGAATTTCCCGCTGATAAATCGGCGAACTAAGCAGCAGCTCACGATGCTGCATCTGCTTCCATGAAGGAATGTAGGGCAGCGCTCCGCTCAGCTCCATAAAGTCCCGAGGTAGCGAGTTGACCATACTCCCCATATAACGGTTCACCACAAAGCGGGTTTTGGTCAGCATGGCTTCAAGTCCTTCCGGCTGTGTGGCCTCCAGAACATCCAGCCATAGCCCGCACTTGTGCATGCTCATTAAATCGTCCGCCAGCAGCCAGATCAGCTTATGGCTGGCTTCGAGTACAGCTTGAGCCCGGTCACCATTTTCGGATTCGCCATCTACGATTACAACATCATACTGTCCGCTTTCGGCAATCGTCCGAATCAGCTCTACCGCCTCATCACAGGTCATGTCCATCAGTTCCTTGCGGTTATCGACAGGCTGAAAGGTGTCGGCCTGAATTTCAGAACGGCGCACACAATACGAAGCGACAGATAAGGGATTTCCCTCATGCCCCGCTGCCTTGAGATCATAAAGTAGTCTGGACAGCCCCTCTCCTTCTGCTCCGCTAGAACTGCCGGAACCCGTGAACAACGAACTTGAATCCACCGTTTCCAAATTCAAATAAAAAACCGAATACCCCTCATATCCCAGCTGCTTTGATATATTGAGCGCAGCCGTTGTCTTACCCAACCCACCGGAAGCCGCAACCATGCCAATAATCATTCCGCCTTCCCGGCTGTTCACGCTCTGCTGCCCACTTGTCCGCTGTCTCACCGTTTCCAAAATAAAGCCCACCAGCTCAGACAAAGGCTGATATTTTAATAAAGGTTGTCCGTATTCGCTCACCTGTTCTCCCTCATGCAGCACCAGACAAGGAATATCAGAAGCTTCCCGATCTGTCCACAGACTCAAAAAGGCTGCTTCACCCACCACTACATCCGGCTTTTTCATTCCAGCCGTTTCCATCATGTATTGGCGAAATGCCTCCGGCTGCGAAAATGCCGTTACTCTCAGCCTTCTGGCGTACTCGCTTCCGTGTACATAATTCAGCAGTGGCTCGATATAATCCCGGCTACCTACAGCCAGAACCACTTTTACCGGAATCATGACGCTCATCCCCTCCCCCAAACAACAACGCAAAAAAGCACCGTTCATCAAACCGTACGTACATACGGTTGGTGAACGGTGCTTCCGTCACGTGCAATCTATTTACTGGTAGAATAGCACAGCACTTATTTTAGAGCAAGCATTTTTTATGTTAGAATTTCTTCAAGTCCTTATGTAAACAAAAGGCGGGCATTCAAGCCCGCCTCCCATTGCCGTAATCTTAATAGAATTTGTGGTGACGACGATGGCAGTCATGATGGCGATGATGGCGATGTTTCCGACAGTGACATTTTTTACTAAAGTCTTCATGTTTCCAGTGATCACGTTTAAATTTAGGCTTAAACTTAATGACAGTCACCTTAATAATCTTCTTAAATACACGTTTTTTTGGCTTTGAAAAATGACAATGTTTATACATGTTCAAATTCGCCTCCAATTCTTTGAGATAGAATATACTATGGAAGCACTGAACAACCGGAACCCAGCATCTGACTATTTATAAAAGGATTGGGCGATTCAATCCTCTTCCTCCAACTTAATGTCCGGGTCATAGTCCGCCACGATCAGAACATCCATATGACGCGCTTGACGGAGAATTTGCGGGACGACCGCATCCTTTCCCCAACGACTGCTTCTGGAGGACTGCCCCACAATTAACTGCGTACCCGTATACCCTTCCACCGGAGTAATCAAGTTGTCAGCAATCTCTCTCCGACTGGAAACAAGCCGGATTTCGAAGGTTCCTCCCAGACGGTGGGTTAGCATTTTCAACTGTTCCAGCCGGGAGTTTAGCTTCTCCGGTATGCTTATACCGACATGAACATAGGTCACGATCCATACCGCCTTCAGACGAAAAGCAATACGAAAGCCGCGTCGAATCAGCCTTTCAGCATTGTTACTAAGCGTCACCCCTACGAAGATTACTTCCTCTCTACGCCACGGCCCTCTCAGCGATTCGTGTCGATCCCAGGATTCCAGCCGTTCATCTACATCATCTGCCAATTCCCGCAAAGCAAGCTCCCGCAAGGCAATCAGATTGCCTAATTTAAAAAAATGGCTAAGCGCTTGCTCCACCTTGGCAGGATCGTATATTTTGCCATCACGCATACGCTGCTGCAACGATTTGGGAGCCACATCAATGAGCTGTACCTCATCGGCCAGCCGCATCATACGGTCGGGAACGGTCTCCCTCACCCGAATCCCGGTAATCTGCTCAACCGCGTCATTCAGGCTCTCCAGGTGCTGTACATTCATTGTGGAAATAACAGAAATCCCTTGATCCAAAATCGTCAGTACATCCTCATAACGCTTGGATCTTGAACTGCCGGGAACATTGGTATGCGCCAGTTCGTCAATAAGGACCACCTCGGGATTACGCCTGAGAATCGCTTCGGTGTCCATTTCCTCCAAATGTACGCCATGCCGCTCGATAGTCTGACGAGGAACGGTATATAGAGAGCCCACTTGTGCCAACGTTTCTACCCTTCCATGTGTTTCCAGTAGTCCGATAACAACATCAATCCCACTTGTCAGCAGATCATTTCCCTCTCTGAGCATCGTGTACGTCTTGCCGACACCGGGAGCAGCACCAATATATACCTTGAGCTTGCCGCGCCGAATTTTGGCAGCCTCAGCCTGCGCTTCCTCATCGCTCAGACGATGATACGGATCATTGTCTCCTTCTTCCTGCCTCATCGTCGGCAAAATACGTTCACCCTCCTGCTCTGCGCGATCGGCAATAAGCAGCAGGTCCATATTTTTCATCCGCTTAAAAATTCCGTTCACCAGCGAGCCCCTGATCAGCTCCTGCCACCGGGTCTGCCGGGAATGTCCCATAACGATCCGGGTAACATTACGCGCCACCGCATAATGGATAAGCTGCCGAGGCAATCTTCTGCGGGAAATGAGCGGGATTTCTTCAAATTCCGATCCTACCTTTTCAACCAGTTGCTCAATCGAGCGCTTGAAGGCCGCCGATTCCTTGGACAGCTTGCGCTTCGGATCGACAAAGGAGGCTACCAGCATATCTCCGCCCAGCCGCTTGGCGACCTGCTCCCCCCTGCGTACATAAATGGACCCGTTCCAGTGATACTGGACAGGCACCAAAATACGCTCTGTGGCTCCTGACGCCCCGTGCAAACCCAACTCCTCCCGGTGCCGTTCCAGCGAATCGTTCACATCCTCTGCCACCAATCGCAGAGCCAGCTCACGCAGCTTACCCAGATTTCCCCGGTGAAACATCTCAGGATTGGGCGCATGCATGTATCCTTTCGCCAGCCGTTCCAAAATCGTTTCCGGTGTGACATCAATCAAACGAATTTCATCCGCCAGCTCCAGTGTATCGACAGGAACTGTATATTCTGCTTCTATCCCTGTTAGCTGATAAACCCACTCCGTAATCCCTTCCAGCTCATATACATTGACCGTCGTAATGACGCTAATCCCCAGCTCCAGCAGATATTGAATATCCTCCAACCGGGTTGAAAATGGGGCTCCTTCCCGGTTGCGATGTGCCAAATGATCCACCAGCACCACCTCGGGATTGCGTTCCTCCAGTATTTTCAGATTCAAATCCTTCTGCTCCACCCCATCCTGAATCCAATGGATACTGGGTATCCGCTCCAGCGTGCCCACCTGCTCCACCGTCTCGCGCCGCTGCATGGTCGATACTGCACAAATTACAACATCAATACCTTCACGCTGAAGCGATTGTCCTTCCAGAAGCATATGATACGTTTTGCCCGACCCACTAACCGCTCCAATGTATATTTTGAGTCTGCCCCGATGCAGCTTGTTAATGGAATCCAATATTTCCTCTGGTGATTTACGTTTAAAGCTCTCCATTTTCGCGCCTCCCTGCAACGTGACAGATCGTTCCGTCCGTTCTTGTATCGCTGTAATGAATGTACTCCCGTATCCCCAACAATTCAAGACGATCCACTCCAGCTTGCGTAAAATAAGCCACACAGAGCAGCATACGCGCAAAAAAACGCGCATTCAGGCATTTTCTACCTGTCTGCACGCTACTTTTAGTCACTCATAGATGATCGCTTTCTGCGACTACTTGCTGTCTTCACGAACCAGTCCCCGTTGCTGGAGTAACTTTTGCCATACCACCCCATGAGACGGGGAAAAGAGAAAAGCCAAAAGTAACAACACACCCGATACACACAGCATACATGCCGCAATAGAGGCATCCAGCACACTTGCCGTGTAAAAGCCCGCTACCGAACTGATCGCCCCAAACCCGACGCTGTACACAATCATACGGGATAACTTCTCCGTCAGCAGATAAGCCGTAAGAGGCGGTACCACGAGCATTCCGACCACCAGAATCGCACCCACGCTCTCAAACGATGCCACTGTCGTAAGCGAGACCAGACTCATCAGCAGATAGTGAAAAAAAACAACCGGAATACCTACCGAAGCCGCCAGCGCGGGATCGAAGGAAGTGATTTTAAATTGCTTGAAAAATCCCCCTACCACGAGCAAATTAATCAAAAACATCGCGCCCGTAATCCACACAGCCCTCGGACCGACATCGAAGCCAGCAATCTCTAACGTATTCCACGGCACATAAGCAATTTCCCCATACAAAACGTGATCCATATCCAGATGGACATTGGAAGCAAACACACTGACCAGCAAAACACCTATGGCAAACAATGTTGTAAACACTACCCCAATGGCAGCATCACTTTGCAGACCGCTTTGTTGGAACAACTGAATCAGATACACCGTAAGGAGTCCCAACACCGCCGCACCGAACATCATCCACACCGAGTCCCTCGATCCGCTGATTAGAAAGGCAATAACAATCCCCGGCAGCACCGCATGGCTGATTGCATCACCGATCATAGCCATTTTCCGAAGCACGAGAAAGCAGCCAACGATACTACATCCCCCTGCCACTAACATTCCCGTCAAGATCACATAAAATGAACTCATAGGGCACGCTCCTCCCTTGGCTGTGTTCCGACTGCTTGCTCCAGATTTTTCCTGGCGTTCAACCGAACGATAGCCTTGGAAATCATCCCGCGCTGCGGCGCAAAAATCAGGCTCACGCCGAACACGACAGTCGCACACAGCACACACAACGGCCCTGTGGGCAGATTTTGCCCCAGAGAACTAATAATTGTTCCACCGAAGCCCGCTATAGCACCAAATAAGCCCGACAGACACACCATGACACCCAGCTTCTCCGTCCAGTATCTTGCCGATACTGCGGGTGTAATCAACAAGGCCGCCATCATAATGACACCCACCGCCTGAATCCCGGCAACCACCGCAATAACAATCAACAGCATCAACAGTTTATCCAGCAAGCCTGCCGGAAAACCAAGTCCACGAGCAAAGCCGGGATCAAAGCTAAGCAGCTTAAATTCCTTGAAGAACAATATACAGATCCCGATCAGCACCACTGAAATTGCCGCCATCGTGTAAACATCAGACAATACCATCGCCGCTGCCTGACCAAACAGAAATTTATCCAACCCGCTCTGATTCCCCGCTCCGCTGTGCTGAATTTCCGTCAAGAGCATGATGCCAAAGCCGAAAAATACAGACAGCACGGCTGCAATCGCCGAATCGCTTTTGATTCGTGAGTATCGGGTCAGCGCACTGATGGCAAAAGTGGCAACAATGCCTGCAATGGCGGCCCCGATCATAAATCCAAATACAGATTTTGTGCCCGTAATCATAAACGCTACACATACCCCCGGCAAAGCCGCATGTGCCAAGGCATCCCCCATGAGCGACTGCTTGCGCAAATACATAAAGCTGCCAATCACCCCGCTGCTTAAACCGAGCAAAATGCAGCCCAGCAAAATCCACTGCATATTCGGGTCGGTCAAAAGCGTTGCCAAGCTTGTCATACCGCTCACCTCACTCCGAGTATCGTGCCGGAATCCGGGCCTGTTTTGAGTATGCTCAGACGTCCGCCATACGTACGTTGCAGATTTTCCTCGGTAAAAATATCTGCCGTCTCTCCAAACGCCATCAGGTGCCCGTTCAACAGCATAACCTGGTCAAAATAATCCGTGACCGTAGACAAATCATGATGAACGACAAGTACGGTTTTACCCTGCTGTTTCAGATCATTGAGCAATGAAATAATGGCTTTTTCTGTTGCAGCGTCCACACCGACAAACGGTTCATCCATAAAATAAAGCTGAGCGTCCTGCGCGAGTGCTCTGGCTAAAAAAACACGCTGCTGCTGCCCGCCGGATAACTGACTGATTTGCCTGTTCGCATAGTCTCTCATACCTACCTTGTCCAGACTCTCCAGCGCAGCCTGACGGTCAGCGACTCCAGGTCGCTTAAACCAGCCCAGTCTGCCATACCGTCCCATCATAACCACATCCAGCGCATTCGTCGGAAAATCCCAATCCACCGACTCCCGCTGCGGTACATAGCCAACCTTGAGCAACTGTTGCTTATAGGGCTTGCCGTAGACCAGCACCTCTCCCATGAGCTTTGGTATCAGTCCAAGTGCTGCCTTGATCAACGTAGATTTTCCAGCCCCGTTCGGGCCGATAATACCAATCAGCTTGCCTTCCGGCACCTCGAAGGAAACGTCAAGCAGAACGGGCTTTTTTTGATAAGCTACAGATAAATCACGAACCACAAGCGGTGAATGCCCCATGTGTTTTCTCCTCCTTTATTTAAGAGCTTTAACAATCGTATTAACGTTATGCTTGACCATTCCAACATACGTACCGTCTTCCGTGCCTTCCTCACCCATCGCATCCGAATACAGCTCGCCGCCAACCTTGATTGTATGGCCCTGCTGCGCTGCTCCCTGGATGACCGCATCTATAGCCTTTCTCGGAACGCTGGATTCTACGAATATAGCCTTGATTTTATGTTCAACCAAATAATCACGCAGCTTGGTCACATCCTGAGAACCCGCTTCGGATTCTGTACTCATTCCTTGAAGGCCTCTCACTTGAATGCCGTAGGCATCTCCGAAATAGCCAAAAGCATCATGGGCCGTGACAAGCACGCGCTGGGCTTCTGGTATGCTTGCAATCTGCTCCCTCGTGTAAGCATCCAGCTTCCGCAGCTCAGCGAGATAGGCTTCTGCATTGGCCTTATAATCCTCCGCATGAGCAGCATCAAGCGCCGACAATTCATCTCTGACGGTTTCTACCGCAGACATCCAGTTTTGTACATTAAACCAGATATGCGGATCATGCTCCGACCCCATTTCCGGGCTACCTGAGCGCAACTGATCCTGAGCAATATTTTTGGACACAGGTACGACAGGTTTTTGCTTGCCGATCTTCTCCAAAATATTCTGCATTTTCCCTTCCAGATGCAGTCCGTTATAAAAAATAATATCCGCCTGATCCAGTTTGCGCATATCTCCCTGAGAAGCCTTGTACAAATGTGGGTCAACGCCTGACTTCATAATGCCTGTAACCTCCACATGATTACCGCCTACCTTGCCGACAATATCAGAAATCATGCCAATGGTAGCTGTGGCCTTTATTTTTTGCCCCGCCTCTCCGGTAGCTCCCTGCTCCGCCTTCTTACTATTAGTGCATGCACTTGCTACAACTAAAACCAGGAACAATGTTCCTGCCATCAAAGCCCATCGCGGTACAGTCGTCTTAAACCGTTTATTCATGCTTCAACATCCTCCTCTATTTATATGTATTTGGAACAAACTATTTCATGATGTCAATTATTTTTTACTAATACTATATTTTAGAGTATACACTAAAATGTTTCCCTAAGGAAACATTTTAAATATAAAAATCTATTTATCCTGTCAGTCCGTTCGATTTTAGCTCTCCGAATGTGTAATATATAGAAGATATCCAATCGTTAAAACGAAAGAACATATATAAAGAAGGGGAAGATCATGGAGCAAACAGGATACGGCCCTTACCGGGACAAGCATCAACAACATCGAACACGGAAAATGCTGCTCATTTTTATGCTGCTGTGCTGTCTGATCCCTCTCACTTCCTGTGCACGAGGGGATGTCCATGTAGATGTTCATCTGGATCAGAGCGTGGATATGGACGCTTCGTTCAGTGTAAACAATCAGACGCTGGTGATCCTGAATAATCCCGGGCTGCTGGACCGCTTGGCCAAGCGGATTCAAGGCAACAATCTAAATGTTCAGCCACTATCTGAGCAGGGAAGAAAGGGTTATCAAATCAAAGGGCACTATCAAGGAGATTGGAGTACAAGCGGAAAAAGTCTCAATCAGGGTTTAAATTTACCTGAGGGATTGGAATTTAAACGCGTTGTGACCCCACATTTTTTCACAACGAATGTTGATCTTACGGTGAAGCTCGATCTGCCACGGATGCTTCCTGAAGAAGCTCGGGGACTGAGTGACAAATTGGAGCAAATGAATGTGTTCGCACGCAAAATACTGGAGCGGCAGCTTGATCTTAATTTTAGCCTATCCTTACCGATCCAGCCAGCCGCCAGCAATGCCGACAGTATATCGGCAGACGGGAAAACGCTACGTTGGGATATTGCCCCATTAGAGTCTAATGAGCTAAAGTTATCCGTCAACGTCCCCAATCTGCGTCATATCATATATGTAGCCGTTGCCGGCCTGATCCTGATTGCGGCAGTTGTGATATGGCGGATCCGTCGTCATCGCTCCAAAAAGGGCTCTGAAAAGGAAGCTGCTCCTCCGAAACCTGAATCCTGAACAGTTAAAAAAATCGTTGCCTAATTTCTGGTGGGGGGATCTGACATTGATCCTCTTCATCCTTGCCAAACCAGCGGTATCGGTTACGCGCCACCCAGTTATAGACTGCATTGCGTATAAAGCGAGGAACGAGGATGAAGACATAGGCCAGCGGATATGGAAAACAAAGACGTCTGGCAATCCGCAGAGCTGCGGTTGACCTCGTGTAATACATACCGTCTTCAATTAATACGAACGTATCCAGCTTATCCGTTGACAATCCTCCTGCACGCAATAGCTTTTGTCCCTGCTCGGATTGCAGGGAACCAAAATGAAACGTCCCCTTCGGGTCACGCTTAATAATGAAGCGGGCCGCCCCCTGACAAAAATGGCATACACCATCCACCAACACAATCGAATGATCAGACTGCTTCATAAATGCATTTCACCTCCAGGAAATAAACAACAGATACAATCAACAATACGAATATAAACAAAAAAACGCCGAAATCATCCGACGCTTGTTTAACAATGTATAGGCTTTTACCTGTTTTGAGAACTAGCTCAATGCTTTCTCAAACAGCTGTTTCGAATTAATTTGCTCTAAAAACTCATCATGGAACTTATCCATACACTTGCAGATAAAATCCTTATGGCATACCGGGCAAGGCGTCGTTAGCAGTCGACTAATATTCGTCAAGGTCCACTCCGGATTACGTTGAGAAAAAACGCGGCACTCCGTTCCATCGGCCAAACTCATTTTAAACTCATAAAGCCCTTCTTTTTCGTTGCTGCCAGCCAGCGTGAAATTAACAATATTCGGTCTGTAAGACATCATATCACCCGTATTTTTCAAATTTGTTTCGTACCTGATGACCAGAATCACCTAAGCCATCTTAATGAATTTTGGCGATGATGTCAAATGGTCTCGGATCTCTGCGAATCGAGGTCTAGATGCAAAAGCCGCCGATGAATCGGCGGCAGGAACGTAAAGATTATGTGCTTCGCGATCAAATGACGTTCAGCTCGACGTCAATGTTGCCACGAATCGCCTTGGAATATGGACAAAAATCATGCGCTTGACGTGCCAAATCTTCAGCCTGGGAACGTTCAACACCCGGTATTTTCACGTCCAGACGCACTGCCAATTGGAAGCCGCCGTCGCTCGGGTCCTTACCGATGGACACGTGGCTGGTTACCTCAACATGATCCACTTTTACCTTGGCTTTGCGGGCTACATTAGCCAATGCACTCTCATAACAGGCGCCATAGCCTGCCGCAAACAATTGCTCAGGATTCGTGGCCTCTCCACCTGCACCACCCAATTCCTTCGGTGTACTGAGCTTATGCTTCAAAACTCCGTCCGATGAAGCGACAGAACCGTCTCTTCCGCCATGTACCGTTGCTGATGCTGTGTATAATGCTTCCATGATTTCATCTCTCCTTCTTTATATGGTTTACATTCGCCGGGATCATCGCCTTGTTAATGATGATTTCCTTCTCGTATGTACTTTAAACAAACCACACAAAATGAATCACTGGAGAGCGCGGATTTATAATATGACCGACAACCTTGCGTGGGCTAAAATAAGATTAACTTGCTTAACCGCACAAAAGTTGCACTAGACAAAAACTATTGTGGGTGTACAATAGGGATTAGGCAATAGCTATGTCACTAATAATATATTCCAACATGGATAAAGAAGGTGAAGCGTATGAGAAATACAAATGGTAACCTGGCGGAAATAGCTTCATTATCGGAAGTGAATCGCTCCTTGAACATCCCGAAGGACGGCACGTGGTTTCGGAAATTCCTTGCCTTTGCCGGACCCGGCTATATGGTCGCTGTCGGCTATATGGACCCCGGCAACTGGGCTACAGACATTGCGGGCGGATCGCAATTTGGCTATACACTGCTCAGTGTCATTCTGATCTCCAATTTGATGGCCATCCTACTGCAAGCCTTATCTGGCAAGCTCGGCATTGCCACAGGTAAAGACTTGGCTCAAATGTGCCGCGAAGCCTATAGTCGCCCGGTCGCGATCGGCTTATGGCTTTTATGCGAAATCGCCATCGCAGCCATGGATTTGGCCGAGGTCATCGGTTCAGCCATCGCACTAAAGCTGCTGTTCGGTATACCACTATTGTACGGTGTTCTGATTACCGCATTTGATGTCATGCTCATTTTATTGTTGCAAAACAAAGGTTTTCGTGCTTTGGAAACGCTGGTCATTGTACTGATGGTGACGATTGCCGGCTGCTTTGGCATCAATCTCGTTTTGGCCCAACCAGAATGGAGCAGCGTGATGGGTGGCTTTGTACCGGACTCACAAATTTTGACCAACCCAAGCATGTTGTATATCGCCATCGGTATTATGGGCGCTACCGTGATGCCCCATAACCTGTACCTGCATTCGTCCATCGTACAAACTCGTAAATTCGAGCAGACGTCAGCAGGCAAACGGGAGGCTATCAAATTCGCGACATGGGATTCGAGTATAGCGCTCATGTTCGCCCTGTTTATCAATGCCGCGATTCTGATCGTCGCCGCAGCCGTGTTCCATACAGCAGGAAAAACCGATGTGGCGGAAATCAGCGATGCTTTCTATCTGCTGTCGCCATTACTCGGAACCACACTCGCCAGTATCCTGTTCGGGGTGGCGCTGCTCGCTTCCGGTCAGAATTCAACCGTAACCGGTACCTTAGCCGGGCAAATCGTCATGGAGGGCTTTCTCAGCCTTCGTCTCGCGCCTTGGCTGCGCCGTCTGGTAACCAGACTCATCGCTATCATTCCAGCGGTGATCGTCACAGCAATCGCGGGTGAAAAAGGGGCCGAAGAATTGCTCGTGCTAAGTCAGGTCATTCTGTCCATCCAGCTTCCCTTTGCCATCATCCCATTGCTGATCTTCACCAGCGACAAAAAGCGTATGGGTGAGTTTGCGAACAAAACATGGCAAAAAGTATTAGCCTGGATCGTGACCGCTGTCATTATTATCTTGAATGTGGTGCTCATCGTTCAAACGATTTCAGGATGACAAGACGTTCGGATATAACCATTAAAAAGAGGTATTCCACAGGCCATAAACGGCATAGGGATATCTCTTTTCTTTTCTCAAACGGGGGGGAGGGGGAGTGCTCTTCGTTTGAAATTATTATAATAAACATCAGTATTTGTCATTATAATTAAGGGTCCAGACAGCAGATGGCGAAGCAGATTTATCTTTCATCACTACCCCACTCAACTCAGTTAATTTAAATGCGGATCATTTTTCTAATATGTTAAGATTAGTTCCGCATTCTTTTTCACAAATCTAGCATCAAGCATACTCTCATGATCTCCATACCCATTACGGATCGATATTCCCCAGTTGTAGAGTGCTGACCCTTATCCGGAATTCATTAGGTGTTCCAAATAGGAATAGTGCTTCTGAATTTTCTCACCTATATGATGATGAAAAAACTCTCCCTCACTTTGCAACTGTGGGTACTGTTTCAACAAGAATCCAATAAAATTTACTCACGAACCTGTTCGCCCTGCTTTTCAAGAGATTTTGTGACTTCAAAAGCCTGATTACCAATCTTCAATCGTATGTCAATTATTTCAAGTAATATTCTTTACTTCCTTAGTTTGTAATGCTATAGTAAAATTATAATACTAAATGTTTAGTATTATAATTTTACTATTAAACTTTATGGAGGAGATATCATTTTGAGTACGACACGTGTAATGGTTCTTGGTCTTTTATTACAATATGGAGCAATGTCCGGATATGAAATACAACAAAAGATGCAATCCGCTCAAACGGATAAATGGGCTTATGTGCAACCAGCTTCTATATATCATGCCTTAAAAAAGCTGGATTCAGAAGGAATTGTACATTTGAAAACGTTAGAACAGACAGGGAATCGGTCAAAAGCTATATATGCGATCACGGAGACTGGAAAAAGTGAGTTTAGTCGGCTTTTAATCGAATCATTTAAAGAATCTTCTGTTGTATTTCCAACAGCACTGTACACAGCTTTAACTTTTATGGATGAGGCTGCGCTCCATGAAATTGAAGAGGCTTTAAGCTCTCAACAGCAAGCCATCGAAAAAATCTATAGAGATATGAAATTGGGGCAAGAACAAAAAGCTGAACTTATGAATATCCCCGTAAACGTCATGTTAATTTTCAGAAATATTTATGATCAATGCGAGCTTCAATTAAAATTTGTTAAACAAATCAAAGAGGAAATCAGAAAAAATTTATGAGGAGGATGTAATAATGAAAAGGAGTAAAGGGGCACAAAATAAGCAAAAAGCTGCACTAATTGTTGTCGGATTAGCTGTATTCATTGATATGTTAATCTATGGATTAGTCGTTCCCATTCTGCCAAGGTACGCAGATTCTCTGGGAGCAACTCAAACCGAAATCGGATTTTTATTCAGCAGTTATGCAATCGCATTATTTATAGCTACACCTATTTTTGGCCTATTAACGGATCGGATTGGGAGAAAGACACCTCTATTATGGGGGTTAATTGGACTCATAGCCTCCACTTTAATGTTTGCCATAGCCCACACTCTCTGGCTGCTTGTAGTGGCACGCGCTCTTCAGGGAATCGCAGCCGCAATGACCTGGACAGCAGGGCTCGCTCTCTTGGCTGATCTATATCCATCTGAAGAACGTGGCAAAGCCATGGGCTTGGCATTATCCGGTCAAGCCGCCGGGACCCTTCTCGGACCGACAATTGGCGGTTGGTTGTATCAATGGGGAAGTTACCAGCTTCCTTTTTACTTTGCCATCTCCTTGGCCGTCATCGATGCTGTACTTCGGTTAATACTCCTGCATGATATTCCGGAAGCGAAAAATGAAAAGTATATTTCCCCTTTCTCGTTCATGAAAAATAAAGATTTGCTTTTGGTCATTGGAGTTGTGATTATCGGCGCATCCATCCCAAGCGTACTTGAGCCCACATTACCGTTACACCTACAGCACAATTTTAGCGCTAACCCTGGACTTATTGGATTATTATTTGCCATTCCCACCCTTGCTTATGGCCTGGCAACGCCTTTTATAGGACAGTTTTCCAGTAAGGTCGGCTATAAAAACGGAATTCTCCTCGGTCTACTTATGGTATCCATTGCTCTTCCTCTGACCGCACTTCCAGAAACATTATCGTTTCAAGCTGTCATTTTAGCTATTTTAGGGGTGAGCATGGGTATGGTTCTTGCTCCCTGCTTACCTCAACTTGCTGATATTTCTCAACGAAGTGGAAATCATTCTTATGGAATTACTTTTGCACTTTATAACACGGCATACTCGATTGGCCTAATGATCGGCCCTATTTTGAGCAGTACTCTTACGGATCTAATGAATATTAAGTTGTCTTATTTAATCATAGGTATTGTTGTATTTATATACATGTGCGTACTCGCTTCAGCCTTAAGGAAAGCCAAAAATTCATCAAGCAATGTAAAGCTAAGTAAATAAGCGAACAAAAATTCATATCCCCCATAAGGAATAAAACACTTTCTTGCAGCTTTATCCATCCCAGAGCATCCCAATCCCATAAAAAAGGTATCCCTCAAGCTTATCGCTCGGGAATACCTTTTTTTGATCCTTCTATGGCTTGGCTGACTGTACCTGCGTTTGCGCTTCAAGCGCAAGGTTCAGCTTGAGCACGTTCACACGCGGCTCTCCAAATACTCCGGCGCTGCGGTCTTCGGTCTGCTCCTGCACCAGTGCTTTCAGTTTATCCGGCGCAATACCCGTCAAGCGGCTAATACGCGGAATTTGAACCCGTGCCGCCTGTGGCAAAATATGCGGGTCCAGACCGGAGCCGGAGTTCGTAATCAGGTCCACCGGAACCTGACTGATCGGTACATCCGGATTATTTTTCTGCCAACCTGCTATCGAATCCTTAACCCTCTGTATCAAGGCCGGATTGGACGGTGCGTAGTTACTGGAGCCTGAACCGGCCCCATTATAATCAATGCTTGATACCCGCCCCTGAAAAAACGCCGGATTGGCAAAGGACTGCCCGATCAGCTCGGAGCCAACTACCTGACCCTCCGCATTACGAAGCATACTGCCATTCGCCTGCTGCGGAAACAATACCTGTGCCACGCCCGTGCTAACCAGCGGGTAAGCGAGGCCACACAGCAGGATCATCAGCACCGAGGTACGCAACGCAACGCCAACAATGGTGCCTCCCCGCATCTCTTCTCTCTCCGGCTGTCCATTCGGCACAGCATCCGTCTCTGGACGCTTGTTATTCCCCTGCCCGGCAGACCCGGCTTTTTCGTGTGCAGCAAATCTGCGTCCGGACATCATCCGATAAAAGCCACTCATGTTGCTCACCCTTTCTGCTTCCATTCAGTATCCGAAATGCACACCTTCACAGGCTGCGTTAAATCCACAAATGCACCAGCAAATCAATGGCTTTAATGCCGACAAACGGCACCACCATACCACCCAAACCGTAAATCAGCAAATTCCGTCCCAGCAGGCGATCCGAGCTCATAGGCTTATACTTCACGCCCTTCATGGCCAGCGGGATCAGAAGCGGAATAATAACAGCATTGAAGATCAACGCCGACAAAATAGCAGACAGCGGAGAGCCAAGCCCCATCACATTTAATGCGCTCATTTGCGGAATCGCCAGCATGAACATCGCCGGGATAATGGCAAAATATTTGGCAACATCGTTCGCGATGCTGAACGTTGTCAAAGCACCGCGTGTCATAAGCAACTGCTTGCCAATAGCGACCACCTCAATAATTTTGGACGGATCGGAATCCAGGTCTACCATATTGGCGGCTTCCTTGGCCGCGACCGTACCACTGTTCATGGCCAGCCCGACGTCAGCCTGTGCCAGCGCAGGAGCATCATTCGTACCGTCTCCGGTCATGGCAACCAGCTTGCCCAGCTCCTGCTCACGGCGAATGACTGCGATTTTGTCCTCCGGCTTGCTTTCAGCCACAAAATCATCCACACCCGCTTCCCGTGCAATTGTCGCGGCTGTCAGCGGATTATCCCCGGTACACATGATCGTGCGTATGCCCATTTCCCGGAGCTGATCGAACCGTTCCTTCATGCCCGGCTTCACCGTGTCCTTCAAATAAATAATGCCATATATCCGATCATCCAGCGCGACAGCCAACGGCGTACCTCCTTCAGAGGCCACCTGATTCGCTTTTTCCTCCAGATCGGCTGGGAAGCCG
>NZ_ASRY01000048.1 GCF_000520815.1 Paenibacillus maysiensis
ATGCCGTATCAAATACGTACAACATCATGTCAGACCGGTCCAGAAATTGAAGTCTGGCTTGGCGTGAGCGGATTTCAGATTCCTCCGGCGTAGGAAGATTTCTCGCAAAAGGCAGCCAAAGACGCAATTCATCCACACTCTCCCGGATCGCTTCATTGACCTTCGCTCCATCGCCCCACTGTGGAGCGCGAATTGTCAACCGTTCTGTCTGGAATTGCTCCGGAAACGATAATAAGATGGGGCTAGTCTGATCCGTCTGCACCTTACTCATGATGCTCCCTCCTCCATATTCCCCGAATAGCTGGCATGATCCAGCCAACCGATGATTTCACGCAAACTGCCAATCCTGTAATCCGGTACAATACCCGTTTCCTGCCACGGCATAAAGCCCTCCAGCCAGATCGTATGCAAACCCGCGCTTTGGGCACCACGAATATCATTTGTCGGATGATCGCCTACATACCAGACGTTGCCGGGGTCTGTTATCCCAAGCTCCTTTAATGCCAACTCGAATATGCGAGGATTAGGCTTCTCGACGTGGACGCCTCCCGAGACGATAATGGAATCAAAGTAGTCCTTCAGCATCACACGGTTGATCTTTGCTTGTTGCGTGCGGAGTGAGCCATTGGTGATGATGCCAAGCTTCAAGCCCCGCGACCTCAACTCGGACAGCACTTCCTTGGTCCCGTCCATCAGTACCGTAAACTTATGAAATTCACCATACCAAAAGCCCAGCATTTCCTGCACCGTCGTATCTGGATTTTTCAGTTCCAAAGCTGCATGCAGCTCCGTATACAGCTCCCTTTTGTCCCGATATCCATCCTGATCCGCCAAGCGTATGTGTTCGACTGTAGCAGCCCGGCTCGCCGGGTCTTCCGCCACAATGAATCGTTCCACAAAACGCTCCGTATATGCCGCAAACGCCTGTTTACGATGAATCAGCGTATTATCCAGATCAAAAATAATCGCTTCTATGGACATCACGAACTCCCTTCCTTCGTTCTAATTTAACGGTTCAAAATACTTAAAAAATGAAATAGTCTCTTCCAGATCCTGCTCATTTTCGTAAATGTCCATGAGCTTTCCCAATTCAATACCAAAATCCACATAGGCGTTGGCCTTGGCTGTAACAATATGTCCATCTGTAACAACATTGGTATTTACGAATGTTCCCTGCGGGCCAAGCTTCTCCATCTCTTCAACTACGTTAGTCGTAAATGAGCGCCCATTCAGCACCCCCGCCTGACCCAACAATAATGTACCTCCACAAATAGCCCCGATCCCTTTTTTATTCTGATGCAACTGCTGGAGCAATTTGTGCAGATGCTTATTCGCGACAACTCCGCTTATGTCACCACCCGGAATAACCAGCAGATCCACACTCTCCATATCCACTTGTTCTATTGGGCAAAACGGAAGAATTGAAAAACCCTCGTATGAAGTAACAGGATCTTTGCTAATCGCAAAAGGGATAATTTCTCCACGTGTTCTTAAAAAATATGTTGCCAACATGATTTCAAACTGTACAAAACCTTCGTAAATAAATACGTATGTTTTCATGCCACATGTACTCCTCATAAAATAAGAATAATTACACAGCTTTCTGGCCATTCATTCACACAAGCTGCTCCAAAATCGAACTTTCTTTACAGAATCAAAATCAATTTCTTCATAACACTTCTGCCGAATCTATCTGAGTTGTCTCAGGTCCTTCCAAAAATATGTACTTCTTTCTAGTGTAATCTAACAGGAAAAGAAATCCAAGACCCATTCGCAATGAGTTGCCGAATAAGCTTGGATGACATAAGTCCCTCTTGGGTCAGAAAATATGACTTCTATACTTGCTGTCCATTCACCTGAATATCTACGGCTACCTGCTGCCCCAGCCATTCCCGCATGCGATTCCACGAAAAACACTGCTCCATGTGAAATACACCATGAGGAAGCTCAGAGCGGTATAGCGCTAGCGCTGCAAAGACGGCTGCCTTGGCGGTTAAATCGGATTGATGATGTCCCCTTAGTTGGCATTCGACTTTCGTTTCCTTACCATGAAGAGTTCCTCGTGCGTCCACCTTGACCGCCACCGCGTTCCCTCCCAGATGCAGCTTGCTAAAGCTGCGAACTACTGCATTACGCACGGACGACCGTCGAAGCAGACCCGATATTCCTGTGGTCCGAAGCCCTGCCAGAAGGCGGGTCGTCAACCGCGAATCGAAGCACAGACGGGTGCTGACCGTGGGAATGTCGAGCGTATGTGGAAGTGTCTGCTGATCGGAAAAAGGAAAACGATATGCGCGATGGCGTCCCACACCTGCGCCGAAATCTGCCACTCGCCCGTCGCTAAAGCTTTTTCGAATCACCGGGCGCCCCTGTTCCATAACCTCCAAATCCGTATGAATCTGATCCACTGTCCATTCAATGGCAGCCTGACCGTGTTTGTCTCCCAAGCCCAGCATCAGAGATATGTTCAACTCATCTGTCTGGTCCATAAGCTGCGTCGCTTGCAGCGCCAACAGATTCGTCAGTCCGGGGGCCAACCCCACACTTAGCAGGGCAGTAGCCTGATAAGCTCGTGCCTCCTGATGACACTGTTCCACCTGACTCAAGAAAGCTGCATTCGCGGTAATATCCATATAATGCACCCCATGCTGAAGGCAGGCACGTACCAAGTCGGTATTTTCCTGATCCAAACACATGATAACGATCTTGGCCTGCTTTAAAATCGACGGGTCTATCGGCTCATGAATATTAAGCTGTAAAGGCAGCACCTTACCACCCGATTGCTTGCTGAATTCAGTGGCACGTTCCATACTGCGCCCTGCGGCAAACACCTTGCCGGGAAACATTTCACTTAGTTCTGTGCATAAAATTTTTCCGACATGACCGTATCCGCCAATGATGATGATATTATCCTTTGTCATGAGTAGATTCTCCTCCTTTAACCGCAAACCACGCGTTCACTAAAAATGCACCAAAATACCGGGTGATATGGGTAAAGCCTGCATCCACCAGCATTTCCTGTATAGCCGTATTGGACACCGGGTCGGACTCACGTCCAATGGAAGCAGCGAATCGCTCCCAATCCTCCAGAGGAATGCCCTGATCCAGCATATGGCTTTTCCACGCCTGCATTTGAATGGCAAAAGCAGGCTCCTGTGGATTTCCATTGATGGAGGCCAGGCAAAAAGGCGCGCCCGGTTTGAGACGAGCGGATATCTGCTGTAGCAGTGCCCGTTTGCTCTCCATGCTGTGAAGAAAATGAAGCACCAGCAGGCAGGTGGCCGCATCATAATTCAGCTCCGCGTGTACTTCCTCGGTCTGTTTTCCAGACTGCTCAATGGGCTGTTCTTGGAGTAGTTCTCCGTTAAGCTCTCCCAACGTACCTGTGACAAAAGATATTTTTGACCTTATACCCGCTTGCGCCACACGCTGACGTGCCAAATCCAGCATGCGTTCGGATGGATCAACTGCCGTAAAAGACCATGCCGAATGTTGTCCTCCGAGCGTGATCAGCTCCTGACCACCGCCAGCCCCGATGATTAGTACATTCGGATCTGCGGCCTGCGTGCGGGCCTGAGCCTCAAGCTGTGCGGTTATCAAGCGGTCAGTCATCTCATACAGATGAGCATATCCTGGTATTTTTAAAGCAATCGTGTCCGGGTACTTGCGTACATTCGGATCGTTCCAGCTCATAGACTGGTTAGGAATCGTATGTTCAGCGCTTGTATGATGACTGTTGCCTGTGTGATGAGCGTCCATAGGATCGTTTGGCTTACTGCTGCTATATTCCATATATCGTTCCCTCCAAGATTCGAATAGTTGGAAAAAGATGCGACTGGCCTTACATTTTGCCTTGATCTTCCCCGAGCATTCGTATATTGTTGATTTAATTAAGAATCATTCTCAATTATAACGACCACACGTATATCCACCATCCCATAGATGTGGGATTTACTTCGATACAATTTTGCGAAACTCCAGCTTTTTACGATAGGAGCAATCTATGAACGCACAATACACACCATTGGCACAGCTAAAGGATGCTCGACAGCAAATCATTCGACTGGGAGAAAAAGCTCCTTCATCCCAAGCGTACAAACATACGCTCATCGACCGTTTGCGTACTCAGGTTTCATTCGATGCGGCATGCTGTACCTCGGTAGATCCGCATACGCTGCTTTCCACAGGTGCATTTACCGAATCTGGCGTGGGTGATATTCATTACAAGCTATTAGAATACGAATATCTGCGCAATGATGTAATGAAATACGAACAGTTAGTACGGGAGGGGCATTCCATAGCGTCTCTCAACGGAGCCACGGAAGGTGAACCGGGTCGGAGCGCACGCTACAGGGATGTTTTGCAGCCTGCCGGATTCGGGGATGAGCTACGCGTTCCTTTAATGTACAAAGGAAGCTGCTGGGGATTCCTCACGTTGTTTCGCCATCATACAAAGCCGGTATTTAGTGAAGAGGACCAGCAGCTTCTTGAAGCCTTAGCGCCGTCTATAGCCTACCATTTGCGTCAGGCCAGTGTGGGCTTATCTCCAGACCCCGGTATAATGATGGAAAATGATATGGAGCCAGGGGTTCTGGTGCTTTCCGGCAAGCTGGAGCTGATTTCCTCCAATCCAACGGCAGACCAGTGGCTAAATTTGCTTCGGCAGCAGGAAGGTATCGACGAAAGTAGCCTCCCCGCGCCCGTTCGGGCGGTATGCTTTCGGGCACTATCCACAGCCCTTCCGGGAGCTTTCACTACTTCCGCATCACCAGCCAAACTATGTATTCCCTCCGCAGACGCGGGAACCCCGTGGGTAACACTCAGAGCCACCCTCCTTCAAGGCGGACAGCGAAGTAATGGTGAGCATCAACTTGCTGTATGGTTTGAACCTGCTAAAGCCTCTGAAATGCTTCCGCTTATGGCCGAGATGTATGCATGGTCCGAGCGGGAAAGACAAATTGTCCGGCTCATTGTTCAAGGCTTATCGACCCGAGAGCTGGCAAGCGCACTTCATATTTCAGCCTACACGGTGCAAGATCATCTGAAAGCGATTTTCTTGAAAACCGATGTAAGCAGCCGCCGCGAGCTGGTATGGAAGGTATATTCCAGATTCAACTAATTTCAATTCTCCTATCCACAATAAATGCATGCCAAAAAGACAGATGACCCGATTAAGGATCATCTGTCTTTGCATGTCTGCTCTCTTTGTTCGCAAGAGCCTTATTGGTTCGAGGAGGATTTCGTATCATCGTAGGACACAGGTGAAGGCTTCGCAATCCATTCGTCAGCCTCCGGCTCGATATCGACGCCGTTTTCCAGCTTATTTTTCTCCATCAAGGAATCTCCGTCCTCGTTCTTCTTGTTGCGGATTTTCGCTTCGTCTTGAGTGTGGTCGCTCATATTGATTCCTCCTTTTTAACTTCATCTGATTGATGTGTACCTTACTCAACATTCCCCATTGCCGCCCTGTGCAAACCTCTACACGACCAGATGCCCTTTTTTCTCTGCCGGACCAATGGTCGCCTCAATCCCGGCATTAAACTCCAGAAAGTCGCTTTCTACTCCATCGCTGAAAATGACTCCATGTTCCGGCATCTGCGAAGCAATCCGCAGCGGCTTTCCGGCCTCCACCTGACCAAACACCAGATCCGCAGCAGTCGTCCGACTGGGAAAGGGCTCTCTCACCGTAAAATATAATGATGGCGAACTCCACGTTGCGCGGTTATCATGATGATCGTTATCATTCCCGCTATAGTCGCGCCCGTTGCTCCCCCGGCTTCGTCTTCGCCCATCTGCCGCTGCTTCTGGATGGAAGGCTGCGCCTGACATCAGATGATCTGGAGTCAGCGAAATCGGACGCTGCGTAGCGCTGCCGACAATTCCGGCCGCCCCAGCAAGCACGCTGGTCAGCCAGCCCGTCGCGCCCAGCCCCGTCGACACGATGATGCCGCTGGATGACTGCTGCTCTACCTGATCCTCCAGCCTCAGCTCATATCTTGCAGAAACATGAGTTTTGCGTCCGATGAACAAATCGTTCACCGCATACAACGACTGACCATCATTGAGCTGGGCCTTAGCCAGCGTAACCTCCTTGATCGGACGTCTGCGCACGAACACATCTGGCACAACCCAGCGCAAATCCGATACCGTAAACGGCAGCAGTACCCCGTCCCAACGCAATGGATCTGGATTCACACCGATCAACGGCTGCTCGGTCAAGTATTTTAACGTGTTAGCCACCAGCCCGTCCTGACCCAGCACCACCACTGTATCCTGCTCACCAAAAATAAAGTTGGGCACATGCTCCCGCTCCACAATCTGAACCCGCCCCAAGGCTGTCAACTCCGAAGTTGCCGTTGCTACCGCTCTGCGGTAATTTTCATCCTCCAGCACATAATCACTAAAATCCGCGCCTAGCCGTTCTATAAAAAACCGGGCCTGCTGCACCGTGTTATACCGGACAATCAGTTCCTCCAGACGTGTTTTACGCTTCACCAAAATGATCTTGTGCTCTGTCATCCGACTGCTCATCGCACTCTTCCTCCCGATCCTCTTGTTCCTTCCGATCCGCCTGTTCCCGTACCCGACATCAGACCTTGCAACAAATCCGGTGTAATGTTTAACTGACCGATTTTCCCTGCATTTTCTGCAAGCTCCTGAAATGCAATGGCAATCAGCTTATCCGGACTCATATCCATGTTCGCCATAGCCTGAAGCACGTTCGGCTCGACATCCTGCAACGATTTCATGACTGCTGTCAGCTCATAGGCTTTGGCATCGGCTTCCGCCTTTTTATTCGTTACGGTCAGCTCAATCAGCTCACGTTTTTTCTCCTCCAAAGCCGTGTCAAAACGCAGTTGCTCCTCCTTCATCTCGCTTTGCTTCTGCTTTACTGAACGTTCGGCATCGAGCTGGGTTTCGCGGATTTGCTTCTTTTTCGTCTCTACTGCAATTTCGGTATTCAGCTCATTCTCCTTCACACGCCGCTCTTGCTCAATGGAAGCGTTCCGACGCTCATACAGGGCGTGATCCGCATTGCGAAGAATTTCCTCCCTCGCCTGCGCCTCCAGCGCTCTCATCGTTTCTTTATTTGGTAAAATCGCCAAAATCGACAGGCCCATGACCTCAATGCCAAGCTTTTCGATTTCCGCATGCTGAGCGATATCCTTCGCCATACTTTGGGCCAAACGTTCACTGGATTGGACAGCTTCTTTGAGCGGGATACGCTCCAGATATTTTTTGGTGAGCACCTTGGCAATGTTAATCACCCGTTGAGCCAGCTTGCCCGGGTCATCCGAAATGTAGCGTTTGGCCTTCAAATCATACGTATAATTCAAAATCTGCGTCGTTCTCCGGTAATCCACAATCCGATAGGTTAGTTGCCCCTGCACAGTCACCGCCTGAAAATCATGGGTCATTTCCTCAAATATGAACGGCACATCAATAGAAGATACAGGAGCGACGACGACCGAGGTTGTTGGAGCGTAATAATAAAAGGATAATCCCACCCCTTCCCGAACTACTTTCCCGTTTCTCACCTTCATCACATACTCACTGGGCTGAAATTTCACAAAATTAAATCCGAACATGGCAGATGCCTCGCCTTCGTTATAGTTTTTATTATTTTGTTATTATCAATTAGTTATTAACAATAAAATAGCATACATTCTCAATAATATCAATATGACATTTATATAAAAAGCTGCTTCCCCTCCGATACACTCGGTTAGAGGAAACAGCCTTATTGAAATACCTTATTTATCATTCACATTCCACTCTCTGTAAAACTGCTCCAAATACATCTCCATCCATTGATGCCGGACAGCCGCCAACTCCTTGGCATACGTGGTATTCATTAAATCCTTGAGCTTTAACAGCTTTTCGTAAAAATGGTATATGGCACTTTTCCCCGTAGCACGATAAGCATGCTGTGAAAAATCCTTTTCCGGGTGATGCATCATGCTGCCTTTTGAGCCTGCATACATAAAAGTCCTCGCAATGCCAATCGCTCCAAGTGCATCCAGCCGATCTGCATCCTGCACAACCTGACCTTCCAGCGTATTCATAGGCGGATTTTGCCCACCGTTGTAGGACATTGTAGCGATAATGGTCATCACATGCGTAATCACGCCCGGATCGCTTACATGCAGACGCAGCCAGTGCTCCACTTTATCCAGCCCCGCTTGTTTGGAGTCGTTTAATTTTTCATCCGCTACATCATGCAGTAGCGCTGCCAGTTCACAAATAAACGAATCTGCGCCTTCTTTGGCAGCAATTTCGAGGGAAAGCTTTCTCACCCGGTCAATGTGCCACCAATCGTGACCACTGTGGTCATGCTCCAACTGCTGCTGTACATAGAGTTCTGCCTTTTGAATAATATCTGCTAAAATAGCTTCCTGTTGCTCTGTTCGATTCTCCATAAGTCACCTTCCGCTCCCGCCTTGTATTCCATGGCAGGCTATTTTAATTTCTAATCCTTGTTCTTTTGCTTATTCATTTGCTTACTACGGATCATCGAAAGCGCCTTGCGGGCGGACATACTCTGCTCCTTGTTATGTACAAGCAAAGCTTCCAAAGCCGGAACTTAAAAGTCTCATATCGTGCCACTGCGCAGTCGGATGGTGCTTCCCATCGCGACCGCTTCGCCTGTACAGCACCATTCCGCCTACTCCATTTTATTCTATAATGTGTATGGCATCCAACTTTGTGATGGAAGTTAGTGATCATAGAAGTTCTTTTGCATTTTGCCTACCCTATTCCTATTCTATTAAACTTATTTTCGTATCTTATTCCACGACACCAAGCTCGCGGTTTTTTTCTTTGAAGCGGCTGTTGTGGGAAGATACATAGGCCACTTTATCTGCTGCGGGATCAATGTACAGCTTGGCGCTGTTCAGCGCAAGAGCAGCATCCGTGAATGTACCTGCAATCAGATACAGCTTGCTTCCGTACTCCACAAAATCGCCTGCGGCAAAAATCCCCGGCAGATTCGTTTCCAGCTTCTCACTCACTCTGGCGTGCCACTCACCCATATCCAGTCCCCAATCCCGAAGCGGGCCGAAGTCGGATTTCAGACCATGATTCACAATGATTGCATCGACGTTCAATATCTGTGTTTCCCCCGTCTCTATATGGCTGATCGTCACCTGTTCAATCGTCTCGCCATTGTTACTATGTAGCTGGCTCACCGCATAAGGTGTCAGGACTTGGACAGAAGACGCTTTCATGCGAACTATATTTTTCTCATGTCCGCCAAAATGCTCTCGACGATGGACTACCGTCACACTCGCGGCAATAGGCTCCAGCTCATTCGCCCAATCCACAGCCGAGTCGCCTCCGCCAGAAATCAGGACATGCTTGCCTCGGAACGGCTCCAATTCTTGCACAGTATAATGCAAGTTCGTAACCTCATAGCGGTCAGCGCCTTCAATCTCCAGCTTGGCCATTTTGAGAATGCCATAGCCTACTGCCAAAACTATCGTACGTGTCCAATGCTGTTCCCCTGTCGCAGAGGTCAGCAGGAACGTTCCATCCTCTTGCCGATCCAAACCTGTGATCTGCTGTCCCAGCACAATCGTAGGCTCGAATGTCCGCGCCTGCTGCTCTAGCTGATCGATCAGCTTTTCACATAATATCGGCGTGACACCTCCTACATCCCAAATCATCTTCTCCGGGTAAATGCACATCCGTCCGCCCAGCTCATGCTTGGCTTCGATCAGCTTGGTCTTCATATCCCTCATTCCGCTGTAAAATGCAGTATACATACCGGCAGGACCACCGCCGATTATCGTTACATCATATAATTCCAAGGACTCTGTCACTCTGCAACTCTCCCAACCTTAACGTGATATGTCTGCTTCTATTATAAGTGATAATAATTATCAATATCAATTAAGAATTAAAAACATATCCGCTTCGGAGACTTTTGCGACCTTGGAACTACATTTTTATACGGTTTATATGGATGTTACTTTCTCTCATTCTCCTGGGTATTCAGAGGGATTGCTGCACTATAGCACGGAACGCTTTCTCAGCTATCCTCCATACCTTGCTTATATGTAATCGTCGGATCTATGAGTCTGGCTGCGTTTCTACGCACATGCACCATGATATGGTTGACAATACCACCTATACCGTTCGTTTCCCAAATATTCTACGAGAACCAAGGTATTCCTTTGAAAGCTCATTACTTAAACCTAAAATATATTATAGCTCTAACCGATAATAGGGATATGTTGGAAGATAAAACAAATCATGATGAGGAGGAGAGATTCTATGAAACCCAAACAATGGAGGATGTTCCTATTCTCACTTGTAACCTTGCTGCTCTTTAGCTTCACGTATCCACCTGTCAGTATCCATGCGGAGGACAAGCCTTTCATTCATCCGGGTATGCAACATACCCGGAGTGAGCTGGATCAAATGAAAGCCCAGGTGGCTGCGCAAGCCTCCCCGTGGATCGAAGAATGGAATATTTTGCGCGACAATAGTCTGGCCTCCTTAAACTATACGCCCAGACCCCAAAATGTCGTTTATCGGGCAGATCGTAGCCACGGTACCTCTGGGACCTACGAGTTGGAAAATGACTCTTCCGCCGCATACTATCATGCCATCCAATGGTACATTACAGGAGATCAGGCACACGCAAATAAGGCGATTGCGATTTTGAATGGCTGGTCCAGCACCCTTCAGAGCATCGAGGGCAATGAAGCTTTTATTACCGCAGGCTTGAACGGCTATAAGCTGCTCAATGCAGCGGAAATTTTGCGGTACTCCAATGCGGGCTGGCAACAGCGCGATATGAATCGCTTTTCGGCACTTATGACAAACGTATTTTACCCGAACGTTAGCGATTTTGGATACCTGAAAGGATTTGTGAAGGATGCTGCGCAGGAAGCACTGTGTATGCTGTTTGTGATGGATTACGGGGTATGGATGAACGACCAAGCCATTTACAATACAGCCGTAGATTATTACAAGAATGGACAAGGACATGGCGCAATTCAAAACTTTATTCAAACAAGTGAGGGACAGACACAGGAAGCTGGACGCGATCAGGGGCACAATCAACTGGCAGTAGGTCTGCTCGTACAAGCGGCTGAAGTAGGCTTTAACCAACGTTCTGTCAATGCCAATGGAGCGGATATGTATTCCTACCCGAACGGTTCAAACCTGCTTGTCAAAGGTCTAGAATACACAGCGAAGTATAATTTGGGATACACGGTTCCGTTTAATGGCAATGTAACAGATTCCAACGGGAGAACTGGACGTTACAGCAAGGTATCCCCGAATAACCGTGGAGAATTCCGACCCATGTATGAGCAAGCATACAATTTTTTGCGTAATAAAGCAGGTTTGCCCGCCTCCAACCTTACTTATACCCGCGAGGTTATAGACACGGTCAAGCTGGAAGGGTATACCAATGACCATCTATCCTACGGCGGATTACTAAGCGCTCAAGATAACCGTCGTCAAATGACATCTACAAAAGTAGCCCTTGCGCCAAGGAGCCAAAACAAGCTCGTCGTCACGGTTCCTTCCAAAAATGCACCGTTAACTGTGCAAACCGACCGTTTTAAAACGGATGATCAAAGTAATATTAAAAAGCCGGAAACCTTTACGCTGGAGTATATAGGCAACAAGCTCTACACCTTTAAGTCCGAAAGAACAGGCTCCTACGTATCCGTAGGCGATGATCAGCTACTTACCGCCGGAAGTGCAACAGCAGGAGACGCAGAGAAATTTATCGTTTCCCAAGCGGCTAACGGATTAATTACACTGCAATCGCAAAAGAAACAACTTTTTGTGAGCATTACTAGCGATAACCAACTGCGTGCCAGTGCATCAGCCAGCAATACAGATAACGAACGGTTTATTGTATTGCCTCAAAAATAGCTCATATAAGCTGGACTGAGCATTTTTTCGAATTCAGGATATATGTCTTCACTTTAATCATCAAAAAAGGCGAGTCCAGAATGCCACCAAGCGGAATTGGACTCGCCCCTTTCTTCTTTCCCTTCATGAATGTATCCACCCTATCTGCCTATCACCGAAATGTAATTTATATATTACGCCTGCACATTCCTGTTCATCGTATATATACTGCTTACAGTTCTATCCAAAATCGATTCATACGTTTTCCATCTTCATCAATGTAATCCTTGTCCGGTGTTCCTCCATTGCGAAGGATTGTCTTTTTGGAGGCGATATTATCGGAGTCGCATACGACCAAGGCTCTGGAAATCCCCAGCTCTTTTGCTTTTTCCAGTGCCAACGCAAGCATACTAACCGCGTAGCTATTCCCCCGTGCGGAAGGACAGATACCGTAGCCGATGTGCCCTCCGGCATTCAACAGCTTTTCATTAAGATTATGCCTGATGTTCACCACTCCGACGACCTGCTCAGTGGCAGTCACCAGCCAGTACGTTGAGGTTTTGACCCAGCCCTCGGGCAGGTCAATTCCATTTTCCTGATTGCTCAAAAACGTCAGCATACCTTCAAAATCATACGGTTCTGTAGAAATCACCCACGGTACCATAAGCTCCTGACTCTTTTTCCAATCCTCATAAAAAGAAAGATAGGCCTCTTTCCATACGTTTTCCGGCTTTACCAATCTGACTGTTTGCACGTCAATCACTTCCTCATATTAAAATCCAATTCTTCTGCCTAGTGTTCATAACCCTCAATATCCGTGAATTTCCGAGCCCAATCTGCAAAAGAAAGCTTGTCATCCCAAGTGACTTGCTTCATCGCTTTGGCACAGCCCCAATTTAGAATCTGCTGATGCAGCATATGCACCCGGAAGCGCTCAGCAAATCCTTTTTGGGTTTCCATCCCTTTCAAATAAGCTGTAAGAAAGCGTCTGGCCAGTTCTTCCTCTCCATTCTCCAAATACATTATGGTTATTTTCGGAAGGTCTGCAACTCCGTCACCAAAATAGGCTGTCGTAAAATCAAAAAGCCCGCTGACTTTCCAGCCGTTATCCCCGTTTTGCACAAGGAAATTTTGTGGTTTAAAATCCCCCATCACGAATGTACTGGTATCCAGATCATCGAATGCTTGGCGTGCGTCTTCCAAAATACACTCTACCCATGCCATATCCTGTGTAGAAATGTCCGAGTACTTTTGGGCATCTTCTAGCCAGTATCGAATCCGCCCATACAACCACGCCCGATAAGAAACTTCAAAAGGACGAATAGCCAGACTGATTGTATCCAGCTCTCCACTGATCTCAACCTTCCAGCTGTGAAGCTCCAACAGTACAGAAGCAAGCATCTCAGCAATCTGTTGTTTAGCCAGCGGAGTCCATTTCGCCTGCAACTCGGGTGTATGTATGTGCTGACCGTCTAAACGGGGCATAACAGCATAGCTCCAGCCAAAAATGTCCCCGGTTTCATCCACAAGATACGGAGTTGGCACAGGAATTGAAGTCCGTGTGTGCAGCTGCTCCACCATAAATCTTTCTTCCACCCATTGTCCCGAAAAAAGCGGGTTGCCCTTTAACACAAACTGTCCAGCCGTTGAGGAAATATAGAGAGTTTGTCCCATCACTCCTTCTGCCGTTTTTCCGAAAGATAGCAGACGCCCCAAATCAAAACGATCCAGCATCCGTTGCAATTGATCAGCCGTGACCTCCCCCAATCGCTTAGATGAAAAATAAATGGTCGTCGTCATCTCTATACCCCATAATTTTTGACCGTTGCTTCCATCGTTTCGTCGGTATCCGCCAGCCAAACTAAACTAACCTCAAACGTTCCCGGCTCGAAAAACAACGGAAATCTCCGCTTAAACCAATCCTGCATCGGCAAGTCTAGCGCTTCCTTCATATCTACCCATAGCAGTTCTCCCTCAGGGGGATTTTCCAGTAATACTCCTTCAGATGCTGTAGCTAAATAGTTAAAGACCATATATCTTAATCCTTGGCTCGGGTCGCAATATTCGTCAATTCCTTTAAATACAATCTCCGTAACCGTTAGTCCGGTTTCTTCCTTCACTTCACGAATGGCTCCATTGACAATGCTCTCTGGAAACTCTACTTTCCCTCCTGGCGCAATGTAACCCGGAAAACCTTTTTTATCCGGTCTGTTGATGAGCAATACCTTGGTTCCGTCCTGAATCATGCACATCGTATATATTTTATGTGTCACTTCCGTGGTCAATCCGATCATACCTTTCTTTATCACTATTCTTTAGTAGTATAACTTCTATCTTTCCAGCCGACATATTGTGGTTAAATATGGTATTCCCCATACTTTAACTCCCTTTACCCGCATATATAGAGTCCTCGCTAGATATTTTTCTTATAATAATAGTGCTTAAAGCCTCGGGGGGCATCATCAATGACGCCGATCACTTCGTACCCATGCTTTTCATAAAAATCGGGTGCTTGAAAAGTAAACGTGTTGAGTTGTATAAAAGTACACTTTTTATCTTTGGCGATTTGCTCGATCTCACTAAGCAACTGTGAACCATAGCCCTTCCCTCTGTAGCTCTGCTCTACCCACAAAATATCAACCTCTACCCAGTTCCAGCACAGCACACTTAAAAGTCCACCGATCACCTGACCATCGTCGCTTTTGAGGGTAAGATTAATCTCCTCGTACCGGGTTCGGATATCCTCAGGTATGTGCTTCGCATTAAATTCAATCAATTTATTCCTGATAAATCGCGCTTCATCCTTACTGCTTCGACTCACTTGATTTTCCAATGTCATGGCATAGTTCCTCCAAATTAAAAATTTATCATCGCTTGAAATAGATATTCACGTTAAAGCTTCACCCTTGTTACTACCCTGCATTATTTCTATGATATATTAGTGGTATATTCTTTTTATTTGTGGTCAACATTTCCCTCTGGTTGCAGACTTAATCAAACGTCTGATAAATCACCCTTTAGACTCTCACATCCCATATGACGATGAGTCGCTTACAGACAGCGATATCCAAGCTATGAAGAATGCAAAAAAAAGAATTTGACAATGGAACAAGCTTCAAATTAAAGGATTTTGAAAATGAATTACGAAATTGAATTAGGCTCTGATGCACAAAAATACTTATCCAAAATGGAAAAACCTTTTCGTATACGCATTCTTGATCAACTCCATATCTTATCTGAAAATCCACGACATCCTGAGTTAAACATAAAAAAATTGCAAGGTTATATTAACTGTGACTGTTTTATATTGTATAAATATTTCCATGTAAAGTCACCTTTTCATTTCTCAAGGGCTATATTTAGATACAGTAACAAGATAGAAGCAGGTTCCACCGGACAGGGTAATAGTTTCCCCATTCAACCAGCTATTTGCACTCGCACCTGCATCATAATAAATGGTATGTCCGTTTATCCACGATGTTGGAGAGTTTAGTGTCACCGTCTGTCAAAGAGGTCAGATAAGAATCCGCTGTAACGGCCCATTTGTCTGTTTTATCGAGATTTAACGCAATCGATTGGGCTGTGTTTTCCGAATTAATAGCACCTCTCAGGGTTGTCTTGTTTTTCAGATTAGCTGTAATGGAACTGAGTTTATCCGCAGTAATGCTGCCCGGCAATGTTTGATTGTTCGCGTTCAGCGTCACATTCGCCCCGTTAGAATTTGTACAGGTCTTCCTATAAAGAAATGAATCACAATCGAATGCTTCACATTCTGATAAACCCCGCAAAATCGGACAAGCTCACATCTATGCCCCTGCTCCCTGGACTATAGTCAAGGAAAATCCCCGCCGCAGGGCGGGGATATGAACCCTACTCCAGACAGGAGCAAGCAAAGGTATAATTTGTTACTCTTAGCAGAGAATAAACGAACGTATTCAGAAAATTGAAAGTAGGGAAACGGTTCATGATCCGTATTAGTCATTTGGTTCACGAGAGATTTATATTCTTATTTAAATTTTTGCATTCGCCAGCATATGTGGGCAGTATAACGCCAAGTTCCAGATTTTTAGCCAAAAAAATGATTGAGTCTATTCCATGGAGTGAAGTTCATACCGTTGCCGAGCTTGGTGCTGGCACCGGGGCAATTACCCAGTATATCCCGTCTGCTGCCAGGGAACAAACCAAGGTGCTACTTTTTGAGAAGGATCAGACGATGCAACGAGATTTAAAAAAGAGATTTCCGAATTATCTTTGTTATTCCGACTCACGTGAGCTTCAACGTGCTATGCAAAATGCCGAAATTGAACAGCTTGACTGCATTATAAGCGGGCTGCCATTTTTTAATTTCCCCCAAGCGATGCGAGATCAAATTGTAGAACAGATTCACCTCTCGCTCAAAGATCAGGGAATGTTTATCGCCTTTCAATATTCCAAGCAAATGAAACAGCAGTTAGGGGAATGGTTTGATATTGAGGAAATCAAGTTTGTGCCCATGAACATTCCACCCGCGTTTGTCTATGTTTGCCGGAAAAAAGCATGAGCAAGGGGGATGGATATGGACGTTGAATACTTAATTTCCATCATCGAGCAGTATGGGTATGCGGCACTATTTTTTGCCCTATGGCTCGGGATCGTGGGGCTGCCTATTCCAGACGAAGTGATTGTGATGACTGGCGGGGCTGTAACCAGCATGGGAATACTTCAACCGTTACTCGCCTTTTTCATCGTATATCTAGGGGTTATATCGGGCTTATCCTTAGGTTATGTATTGGGAAGATTCTTGGGCACAACCGTTCTGGATCGTTTACGACGAAAAAAGAAGATGGACAAGTACATTACATTTTCGGAAAACTTGGTACATAAGTATGGTAATTTCACCATTTGCATCAGTTATTTCCTGCCGATTGTCCGTCACATCATCCCTTATATTGTCGGAATCAATAAAATGAGCTTCAAGCGTTATGCTCTGTTCTCTTACTCAACAGGCTTGATCTGGACGCTAATCTTCTTTTTGCTCGGACATTTCTTCGGCGATCATGTACAAACCGCAGGAGAACTTATACATCATTATGGCTTACAGATCGCGTTGCTTCTCATGGTACTGGCCATTATATTTTTTATAATGAAATATGTTTGGGGGAGGAGAACAACAGAGGAGTAAGCGTTACTTGCCTACATAAATTAAAAGTTACCTTAGTGCCACTACGCAGTCGGATGGTGCTTCCCATCGCCACCGCCCCCGGATTTCTGAAATAAAGTCTTTTATAGGTAGAAATCCGGGGACAAAAGCGACCGCTTCGCTT
>NZ_ASRY01000049.1 GCF_000520815.1 Paenibacillus maysiensis
GACCATGATCTCCTTGAGATTGTGGTCCTTTTTTTGGCACGTATATTTTAGAAATGTTCTTACAAAAAGAAGGTAACATTTTTGTTACGGAATGTTAGAGGAAACCCGGTATAATATAGGTACTGAATCCCATATACACGCGCTGCGTTCTTGCAGAATTATGCAAATTCTCGAATAGGGTTTGTATAGTGAATCAAGCTGGTAAGGAGGGAAGATCATGCGGCGAAATAAATGGCTTGCTCTTTTGGTGCTATTCAGTGTCGCTGTCGCGATTCTTACCGGGTGCGGGACAGAGGAGCCTTCTTGGACATCGTTTGAGGGGGCAGCGAATGAAAAAACGTTCCCTGTCCCTAAAGAAGCGAGTAAAACCGATCGGGCCAGCAGCAACTCGGATATGGACTATGTACGCTATGCTTTACCGGCTTTGAAGGAAAGTGATAGCTTGCCAGCCCCCTATCTGGAGGAAATTGCAGCCTGGGGCTGGACGGAAGAACCGAATCTATCGACCTTTAATCAGAAAGTATTCCTGAAAAACAAACATATGGTGCACTTATCTGTGCATGATGGTTCTTTTACTGTATTGGTCCCGAAAGATGGTAAAGCTGCTGCGAAAAGCAAAAGTGTGGACCTTAATTAATGATGTTACGGTTCCCTACTGGATACAGGTTGCGGACATAGGGGGTTGGTTTAAGTAAGTCACAGACGACCTCAAATGTAGCAGATAGATGCTGTGTATAATGAATAATAAAGCTGGATATCAGGAAGCACTCAAAACTGCTGTTAAGTAGATGGGGCTTCCTTTTTTATATTGGCATATCAGATTGGCTCGGAGCTTAAGGGTAGGATAAAGAATAAGGGTTAGACAATCCAACGAGAGTGTTAGAGGGTAGTGTCGGTGGATGAGGGGACATAAAAAGGAACAACCTTATGGGGTTGCTCCTTTTTTTAATATGCGGTTCTAGTCATTGGGTATATGCCAGATCAGTATAAGCTCCTATCTATACGGATAGAGAATAGCTAGTCTATTGTTGATAATACGAGGCATCTTCGTCGGTGAACTTCAACATGCCGTCTTTCCTTTCGCCTGTAAGACGGCTTAGGATGTATAGGCGCGGTGCAATAAGCCACAGATGCCAAAAGAGCAAGGATACAGTAAAGGCTGGCGGAGACCAGAGAATGAATACAGCGGACAAGCAGATGCCGATCCATAGCGTATGTATATGCACACGGCGAAAGAGGCCGTAGCCTATGTACTGGTCTGTCATATAGCCCAGCCAAGGCAGCTTGCGGTGAAACGCCCAGCGCTTGCGGAAGGCTGTTTTGCTTATGAACAGTACAGATCGGGAGATCACGAAGTGTACCCACAAGGTCAAGAAAAAGGCTAAAGCAAACAAAAACAGGCTGGTCCATGAAAAGGCAAGTAGCAGGAAAAGAAGCATAATAACAGGCAACGAGATGTGACTCCATATCAGCTGACGCGGAATACTGATTTTTTTAATGAGCTTGTAGTGATAGTAGGTAGCTTTGGTTCCGGTTTCCTCTGTCATGCAAACAGTCCTTTCATTAATCTACTGCATCACAAGTGGCTTCTCGACCGCCTCAGCCGGAAAAAGGGACGGTACTGCGCTTATGCCGCTTTGACAAGTACTAAATCGCTTAGATTAGGCTATAGAATGATCGGCTTCTCATGTCAGCCAACCTCTTCTATAATTACAGGGAAAAGCTATTACGAATGAAGTATGCAACGGCTCCAATGAAAGGGTATCCATATGTAGGAGCTTTTCTTATTATATCGGCATAGACGGCTGTTTTTTAAACCTATGGGGTACAAACACCATAAGGGCTCACATGGAATATATATAGAGTATATTGTCAATCTGGGCTATGAAAAGGTTTAAAATAGTAGAAAGTGCCCCATACTAATAGTAAAAGATACAAGGGTGGGATGGATATGCATGATCAAGGCGGCCACCGCTGCATTATATGCGGACAACATAAGCATGAAGGCATCTTTATCGTTTCCGAGTTTATCTGTGATGCGTGTGAGGCTGAAATGGTGCGCACGGATGCGACAGACGCCAAATATCATTTTTTTATTGATCAACTAAAGCAAATTTGGGTACAGAAAAATGCATAATATCCTTTGTCAGCTAGTCTTTAAAGGGTTAGTATTCCAGGGCCTGTCGGTACGGGCTTTTTTTTCTGTGGGTAAAAGTAGGATTCCGCTTGATTTTACGATAAAATAGGGTAGATATAAAGCTTTGTTTCGGAAGGATTGCAGAATGATGGGGAAAAAGGCTTCACACGCACCATTAATGGAAGCTTTATTACGTTACCGGGCTCAGGACAATGCTTCTTATCATGTGCCTGGTCACAAAAATGGACAAGTATATGAAAATGAAGATATGGCATCTCTCTTGAAAGAAGTAATGTCTATTGATGTGACCGAAATTACCGGACTGGACGATTTGCATCATCCAGAGGATGTGATCCGTGAGGGTCAGGAACTGTCGGCGATGTGCTTTGGTGCAGAGGAAAGCTTTTGGCTGATTGGGGGAAGTACGGTTGGTAATTTGGCAATGATTTTGACCGTGTGTACGGAACCGGGGGATTTGCTGCTGGTACAGAGAAATGTACACAAGTCAGTTCTAAATGGTCTTATGCTGTCCGGTGCTGCTGCGGTGTTCTTGGAGCCGGAGATAGATACGACCAGCGGGCTTGCGGTTGCTCCATCGGCGAGTACGATACAGACCGCATTAGAAGCCTATCCTTCCGCCAAAGGGGTACTGATTACGCTGCCTAACTACTACGGGATGGGACATGATCTGACAGCGACGGCTAAAGCCTGTCATGCGGCTCATGTGCCCTTGTTGGTGGATGAGGCGCATGGTGCCCATTACGGGCTGCATCCCCGATTGCCGGCTTCTGCTTTGTCCTGTGGGGCTGATGTGGTCGTCCAGTCAACACATAAGATGCTATCAGCCATGACTATGGGGGCCATGCTACACGTGCAGGGAGGACGGATTAACCGGGAGCTGCTTCGTCAGCGGTTGGCTATGGTGCAAAGCTCCAGCCCTTCATACCCGCTAATGGCTTCTCTGGATTTGGCAAGGCGGCATATTGCGGTTCATGGGGCGAATGCCTTTACGGAAGGTTTGGTGGCAGCAGATGCTTTTAGAAAAGGCCTGAAGCAGCTTCCACGCTTTCGACTCGTAGAGCCTATTCAGCTAGCACATCAGGAGAATGGGGCCCAAGAGGGCATTTCTGAGCGCTTGGAGAGGGATGAGAGAGAAGCGTATGGATATTCGACCCATGACCCTTTTAAAATGGTGCTGTATGATACATTTGGTGTACTGGATGGGTTTGGCTTAAAGCGTGAGTTGGAAGCGTACGGCTGTATTCCGGAGATGAGTGACGAAAAACATGTTGTTTTATTGTTTACGTTAGGCTCGACGCTTAAAGATGCTAAGCACCTGTTGCAGGCTCTTGTGCATATAAATAATGATATACGGTTTAAGGAGACGGCTGGTGGGCCGGGTTCTATGCGGAAGGAGCAATGTGGACTGGATTTAGATTTTTCCACGTGGAACAATGATGGTACGATGGTTTATTCTAGTCCGGTGCAGTTTGGGCTTCAACCGGTTAAACCGGATCAGATGGAGGTAGTAGCTGTGGAGGACTCCGCTGGCAGGGTGGCTGCGGAAATGATTATCCCGTACCCTCCAGGTATTCCACTGTTATACGCAGGAGAAACAATCACGGAATCAATAGCTAAACGAATGAGACGTCTCCGTGAGCTGGGAGCCAAATGGCAAGGGGCAGCAGATGAAAGGTTGCTTACAATTCGGGTATTTCGTTTAAAATAAAGATTAGATGTTAGAGACTTAACCAACAAAGAAGACTGAATAAAAGAAGCATACGAGCCTGTAGGTGACTCTTATTTTTCAGGCTGGAAAGCAGGGAATGGCATGAATCGCAAAGGAATTTTTATTACGCTGGAGGGGGGAGACGGCTCCGGTAAAACAACGATGATCCAACGGCTGGCTAAGTTTATGGAGGAAGAAGGCTATCCAGTTATTACGACGAGAGAACCGGGTGGTATCGAAATTTCGGAAAAGATCCGCTCTATCATTTTGGACCCTGCCCATACAAGTATGGATGCCCGGACAGAGGCGCTTCTATATGCGGCAGCCCGGCGACAGCATTTGGTGGAGAAGGTAAAGCCGGCTATTGAAAAGGGAGCTATCGTATTATGTGATCGTTTTGTGGATAGCAGCTTGGTCTATCAGGGATTTGCGAGAGGCATTGGAATTGAGGAAGTGGCTTCGATTAATCGTTTTGCGGTGGATGATTGGGAGCCTGATGCTACATTTTATCTGGATATCGAGCCTGAGTTGGGATTGGCCAGAATTAATGCGTCCCGGGGAGAGGAAATGGATCGCCTCGATATGGAGAGTATATCCTTTCACCACAAGGTACGTGAGGCGTATCTGGAGCTGGCCCACAAATTTCCCGAGCGAATTACGATTGTGGATGCATCTCCCGCACCGGAGCAGGTAGAGCAAGTTTTGGAGGATTTGCTGAAAAAGCGGTTTATTCAAAACTTTAGCATGTAATTGTCGAAGGATATACGGTAAAATTGAGCTAGGGACTAGTTTGTTCCTAATATGGCTTGAAGGAGGAATACAGGATGAAGCTGATTATTGCGATTGTGCAGGATAAGGATAGTAACAGATTATCCAGCGGACTGGTGAAGGCTAATTTCCGTGCTACCAAGCTGGCGAGTACAGGCGGATTTTTGAGAGCAGGGAATACGACATTTATGATCGGTGTCGATGACAATCAGGTGGACTCGTTGATGAATGTCATTCGCAGCAGTTGCAAGGTACGTGAACAGCTGGTCACGCCCGTTACCCCTATGAGCGGTACGACTGACTCCTATCTGCCTTTGCCTGTTGAAGTACAGGTGGGTGGAGCGACGGTGTTCGTGATGCCTGTAGACCGTTTTGAGCACTTCTGAATCTACACAATAGGACCTATTCTGCCGATATGATAGGGGAATTACCTGTTTCTTGCCCGTATCATGGGAATGAGGAACAGATCCACTATAACGGTAGCGCCAAGGCGCGGTCCCTGGAAGGCCGCTGAATTCCCTCAGTTCCATGTTGAACTGTTTATGAAGGGAATAAGCGGAGGTATTCGGGGGGAAAGCAGGTTTATATGAAAATAAATCCGGGCTATCGCCCTTTACAGAGTACGTTATCTACCAATGAAATGAATACGAAGCCGATCCAGTCCAAGAGCTTTTCCGATGTTATGCAGCAAAATGGGCAGCAGGCTTCGCAGGAGGAACTAAGCCGTCGCTTCAAGGAAATTCAGATGCAGGGAGACCGTCTGGTACGCTCGATGACGATTCGTGAGCTGAAGGCTTATAAAATGCTGGTTAAACGGTTTCTGGAGGATACGGTCCGGCGCGGCGTGTCGATGAAGGACACAAAGGGCTGGGATCGCCGGGGACGCAGCAAGCGGTATAAGCTGATTGATGAAGTGGATGAGCTGTTGCTCAAGATGGCAGATGATCTGCTCGAAACTGAGCAAGGCAAGATTGAGCTTTTGCAAGGAGTCGGTGAAATTAGAGGGCTGCTGATTAATCTCTCGTTTTAAATGTAGACTTCTGCCATAAACGAATACAAACGGGCTGTCGCCACGAAGGAATAATCTGCTTGCTGATGATGCTGGCAGATTATTTTGACTATATTCAGGTAGGCAACGGTTGGAAATTTGAGATAATAGCAGCAAAGCTGCCCTGAAGGACAACTATTTGCTGATAGATAACAGTTGCTTTCAGGAGAGAAGGTGAGGAAATATGTCTTTCCAAAATATAATGGGGCAGGATATAGCTAAAAAAATGCTGCAAAGCGCACTTCGGAATGAGGCGGTCAACCATGCCTATGTATTTAGCGGGCCGCCGGGAAGCGGGCAGATGAAGATGGCGCAGACCTTTGCCAAGGCATTATTTTGTGAACGAATGACGGATGATGCATGTGGCGAGTGTCTGTCCTGCCGTAAGGTAGAGCACGGCAATCACCCGGATCTGTTTATCGTAGAGCCGGATGGAGCTACGATCAAAATTGACCAGATTCGCGGGCTTCAGCGCATATTCTCTTATAAATCGGAAAGCACCAATCCGAAGGTATATATTATCCAGCAGGCGGATACCATGACAGTGCAAGCTGCAAACAGCCTGCTTAAATTTTTGGAGGAGCCTCAGGTGCCTGTGGTGGGCATACTCATTTCGGAAAATGGACAGGCATTGCTGCCCACGATCCAATCAAGGACGCAGCAGGTTCCTTTTCATGCTTTACAGCCTGAAGTAATGATGCAGGCCTTGATCGGGGAAGGCTATACGGCAGGACTTGTCCGGTCGGCGGTTCATATTGCCTCGGGACTGGAATCATGTAGAGAAATTCTCCAGCAGAATTGGTTTGCAGAAATTAGAAACGTAGTGTTACAATTAGTGAAGGAGTCCATGAGCCGGGGAAGCTCGTCTATTATTCTCGCTCAACAGAAGATTTTTAAAACTGGACTTTCTGAACACCTGGATATTCTGTTTCATCTGTTTCATTTGTGGTTCAAGGATATGCTTCATTTCCGTTACGGAAGGCACGAAAGCATTGTTTTCATAGATCATTTGGAGTCCGTCTCCAAATTGGCAATCACCCGCAGCACAGAACAATGGGTCTCTTATATGGATTTGGCCGCGAATTGCAGGAAGAAGCTCCGTTTTCACGTCAATGGTCAATTGTGCGTAGAGCAGCTTCTGATTGGGTTGTCCGATACAAGCGGTTCCATCACCGGCTAACAGAAAGGCGCGCTTGTTCCACTCTGCACAATCCGCGACGCCAGGTTCCCGGTTTGTGCGACAGTGAGACTTCAATTGCGGCCATTCGTACATGTCGGCTTCAAATGAGGTTTAGTGGCATACAAGGGGGTTAATTTTTGTATAGTGTAGTGGGTGTCCGTTTCAAGAAGGCGGGCAAGACTTATTATTTTGATCCACTGGACCTTCCGGTGGAGAAAGAAAACTGCGTTATTGTAGAAACCGCACGCGGTATTGAATATGGCAAGGTTGTGGTGGGCAAAAAAGAAGTAAATGATTCGGACGTTGTCCTGCCCTTAAAGAAAGTCATCCGTATTGCCGGAGATGATGATGCTCTTGTTGTAGAAGAGAATAAACTGGCGGCCAAGGATGCATTCGGTACGTGTTTAAATAAAATCAAAGACCATGGCCTTAAAATGAAGCTGGTAGATGTGGAATTTACATTTGACCGCAATAAGATCATTTTTTATTTTACGGCAGAGGGCCGTGTGGATTTTCGGGAGCTTGTAAAGGATTTAGCCAGTATTTTTCGTACACGGATTGAGCTGCGGCAGATCGGAGTACGGGATGAGGCTAAAATGCTGGGTGGGATCGGTCCTTGCGGACGTATCCTGTGTTGCTCTTCATGGCTGGGAGATTTTGAACCGGTATCCATTAAGATGGCGAAGGATCAGAGCTTGTCGCTGAATCCGACGAAGATTTCCGGGTTGTGTGGAAGATTGATGTGCTGTCTCAAGTTCGAACATGATAACTACGAGAGTATGAAGGAAGAATTGCCGCAGGTTGGCAAGATGGTCGTCACCTCTCTCGGAGAAGGCAAAGTTGTAGGCGTAAATGCTGGCCATCGTACAGTGCATGTTCAACTGTTTGAGATTAGCAAGGTCAAGGAACTTCCAATGGACGATGTAGTCGTCAAGTAAACCATTAGGTTGCTTCGGGGTGGAAACTTGGATAAATTAAATGTTTTTGCGCGTATTCACGAAATGGAAACCCAAATGGGACAGTTGCATAGCGATCTGGGTGAATTGAAACTGGCAGTAAAAGAGCTGCTGGAGGAAAATCAACGACTAACGATTGAAAACGAACAGGTGCGCAAGATGCTCAAACGTGAAACCTCCAGAGAAGAAAAGACGGCAAAAAGGCCGAAGCTTTCTCCTCCGATCGTCATTAAGGATGAAGAGGAAACGGGTGAGGTTGTGGGCGAAGGCCACGACAATCTGGCAAGGCTGTATCATGAAGGATTTCATATATGCAACGTGTATTACGGACATTTGCGAACGGAAGGCGATTGCCTTTTCTGTCTATCATTTTTGAATAAATAAAAACAAGCCGTAGGAGCAAGGTGCCTACGGCTTTTTTGTAAGGAAGTATGGTTTCAGAACGATTTGGGGCAAAAGGATGGGAGACTGCTATGTACGAAAATGAACAGAAGTCTGAACGAATTGACGATCTATTGTCACATAATTTGCGTATTATCCAAAGTGATGAGGTGTTCAGCTTTTCCATGGATGCGGTTTTGCTGGCACGGTTTGCCGGTATTCCGCAGCGTGGAAAGATTTTGGATCTGTGTACAGGCAACGGGGTCGTCCCCCTGCTGCTAACGACACGAACCAAAGCGGCTATCGAAGGAATTGAGATTCAACCGCGCTTGGCTGATATGGCTAGACGCAGCGTCAGCCTGAATGGACTGGAGGCAGCGATTCAGATTCGGGAAGGGGATCTGCGCGAGCTGGTTCAAATCACGGGGCATGGTGTATATGATGCAATTACGGTAAATCCCCCCTATATGCCGCTAAACGGCAGTGATGTCAAGCTGAACCCTCATCAGGCGATTGCGCGCCATGAGGTGCATTGTACACTGGAAGAGGTTATTCAGGCGTGTACACGGCTTGTCCGTAATGGTGGAAAAGTGTCGATGGTTCATCGCCCGCAACGGCTAGGTGAGATTATAACACTGATGCGTGCCAACAGATTGGAGCCGAAACGGATTCGGTTTGTCCACCCACGAGCTCATATGGAGGCGAATATGGTGCTCATCGAGGCGCTATGTGATGGTAAGCCGGAGGTTCGTCTGTTGCCCCCGCTCATTGTATATCAGGAGAATGGGAATTATACTCAGGAAATAAGGGATATTTATGGAGAAGTAAGCAAGGGGGATTTACTGTGAAGGCAGCGGTGCAAAAAAGTTTTATAACCAGCGGAGAAGAACGGGGTAAGCTGTATCTCGTTGCGACACCGATTGGTAATCTGGATGATATGACCTTTAGGGCGATTAACACCTTAAAATCGTGCAGTATTATAGCGGCGGAGGACACGCGGCAGACGCGCAAACTGCTTACACATTTTGATATCACGCCGGAAATGCTATTCAGCTATCATGAACATAATAAAGCTGCCAGTGGGCCTGAGCTGATACGTTATATAATAGAAGGAAAAAATTTAGCATTGGTTAGCGATGCAGGTCTGCCGGCCATTTCGGACCCGGGTTCGGATCTGGTCAAGCTGGCGCTGGAAGCGGGAATTAGCGTTATTCCTATCCCTGGGGCGAACGCAGCATTGTCAGCTTTAATTGCCTCCGGACTGGATACGGAAAGATTTACTTTTGCCGGATTCCCTCCACGGGAGAAAAAGGATCTGGAGAAGCTGCTACAGTCATTTCAGGTATCTCACGGCACGATCCTGTTTTATGAATCGCCTCATCGTATTGCACGGACGTTGACGGTATTGAAGGAAACACTGGGGGAACGCAGAGTGGTGCTTGCACGTGAGTTGACCAAGCTGCATGAGGAATGGGTACGAGGAACGGCGGAGCAATGCCTTGCCAGGCTGGAGGAGCATCCACCGCTCGGCGAATATTGCCTGGTAGTTGAAGGGAAAAACGAAGCAGAAGAGGAAGAGGAGCGACAGGCATGGTGGCAATCCTTATCTTTGGAGGCCCACGTTGCGCATTATGAGACAGAAGGGCTGACACGCAAGGACGCTATGAAGCGTACAGCTACCGACCGCTCCATTTCCAAAAGAGATGTATATAACGCTCTTTTATGAAAACTTCCCGAAACAAAAAAGGACCTTCCAGCGGTTGGGTTCAAACCGCGGAAGGCAACAAGGAGTATATATGAAAAAGGTTAGAATTAACAATCTCTTATAAGTCTATTATATACTAAAAATCTTAGTTTGTCACAGGTGTTGGAATTTCTGAGATGCAATCTTGGCAAACAATTTTCCCTTTGAAGTAAATTACGTTCTCGGCGTTGCCGCAGAAGATACAAGCAGGCTCGTATTTTTTGAGCATAATGCGTTCACCATCAACATAAATTTCCAAAGCATCTTTTTCGCCAATACCCAATGTGCGGCGCAATTCGATTGGAATAACAACACGTCCGAGCTCGTCAACTTTTCTTACAATACCAGTGGATTTCATCATAATAAATCAGGCTCCTCTCGCCGTTTAAAATAATATAAGTGTCATGATTCGACAAATTTTTCTCTTTTCTGATACTTACTATACCAACGATTCCCAAAACAGTCAACCTTAAAAATGTGCTAACAGATTAATTATGCAAAAGTATTTAGAATAAAGAGCATGATGCGTGTGCATTACCTTATTTTATTGATGATTTAAGCCATTTGTCGATTTGGAAATGCCGAAAATCTATAATTCGACATATTACGACAAACAATGTCGAATGAAGGGAATCGTTTAGGATTTTATTGTATCTTAATCCATTATTCAGAATCTTAAAGGAGCTGATATCTTGCACCAGCCACTCAGTGAAGAAAAAGTTTTTAAGGACCCGGTACATAACTATATCCATGTTCAGGATACAGTGATATGGCGTTTGATCAATACCCCAGAGTTCCAACGCTTGCGTCGTATTCGGCAGTTGGGTACATCTTATCTTACGTTTCATGGAGCGGAGCATAGTCGATTTTCGCATTCGCTAGGTGTGTACGAAATTACACGGCGTATTATTTCCCAATTTGAACGCGATGAATTTTCCGATTGGCCGAAGGAAGAAAGTTTAGTCGCGCTGTGTGCAGCTTTGTTGCACGATGTGGGGCATGGCCCGTTTTCCCATTCTATAGAAGAAGCCTTTCATATGAACCACGAGGATTGGACATGCCGGATTGTATTGGGGAATACGGAGATTAACGCTGTGCTGCGGCAAGTCGATGAGGAGCTTCCTGCGAAGGTGGCTGCGGTAATTGCCAAAACGTACGACAAGCCGATTGTCGTAAACCTGGTCACAAGCCCACTGGATGCGGACCGTATGGATTATTTGCTGCGGGATGCGCACTCAACAGGCGTCAATTATGGCACCATAGATCTGGATCGTATTTTACGGCTGCTGCGTCCTCATAATGGAAGAATTGTTGTGAAGGAGTCAGGCATGCATGCTGTAGAGGATTATCTGATGTCGCGCTATCAGATGTATTGGCAAATTTATTTTCACCCTGTGACGCGCAGCTCGGAAATTTTATTACGTAAAATTTTCAAGCGGGCGAAGGAGCTATTTAGAAACGGATATGAGTTTAGTTTTCTGCTGGAGCCATTGCCAGACCTCTTTCGGGGAGAGCTTACGGTGGAACAATATTTGATGCTCGACGAGTCTTTGATTCAGACAGTGTTCAGTCAGTGGAAACGGGAAAAGGACGAGATTTTAAGTGATTTGAGTACCCGTTTTATGGATCGCAAGCTGTATAAATATGTAGAGATCGAAAATATGGATACAGATACCATTGACAACATTAGGACAGCGCTGGAGCTGGTGGGTTTGCACCCGGAATATGATCTGGAAATTGATTTTCCGACGGATCTTCCTTATGATGTGTTTCGGCAGGGTGGCTCGACGGACAACCAGATTTTACTCCTGGGACGTAAAGGAGAAGTGAGAGAAATTTCCGAAGTGTCGGAAATTGTGCGCTCCATTAGCGGCATTCACCGGGGAAAATATCACATGTACTATCCCCAAAATAAATTGGATGGGGTAAAGGACAAGCTTCCTGCCGAAATAAGGAATTATTTTGTCAAACAATAGACAATTATATGCCAAATAAAGTAATAAAGGAGACGAAAAACCTTGAATTTATTCGACACTCACACTCATTTGGATGCACCGCAATTTGACGAAGACCGCGAAGAAGTTATAGCACGCGCTGTCGAATCGGGAGTGACCCGAATGATTAATATCGGATTTAACCGTGAGACCATTCCGTCTACCATGAAATTGGCCGAAACGTATGATTTTATTTATGCGGCAGTTGGATGGCATCCACAGGATGCGATCACGATGCAGGAAGGCGATCTGGAATGGATTGCATCGTTATGCAGTCATAAGAAAGTCGTGGCGATCGGGGAGATTGGTCTGGATTATTATTGGGACACATCACCGAAGGATGTACAGCATCGGGTGCTACGCAACCAGATTGGACTGGCTCGTGAGCTGAACATGCCTATTGTCATCCATAACCGGGATGCGCATGAAGATATTGTTAAGATTTTGCGTGAAGAAAAAGCGAGTGAGGTAGGCGGAGTGATGCACTCCTTTTCCGGCAGCTGGGAGACGGCTAAAATGGTGCTGGATATGGGCTTTCACCTCTCCTTTGGCGGGCCGATAACGTTCAAAAATGCCAAGCAGCCAAAGGAGGTACTGGCACAGGTGCCGCTGGACCGTCTGCTCATTGAAACGGACGCTCCCTACCTGACGCCCCATCCGTTCCGCGGGAAGCGAAATGAGTCCGCACATGTGGGACTGGTCGCAGAGGCGGCTGCCCAAATCAAGGGAATAGCGGTGGAGGAATTAGTGTCAATAACGACCCAAAATGCCTTGGAACGATTTGACATTAAGTAAAAAAGTGAAGGAATCAATCAAAATAATGAGATAGACGAAGCTAATCATGAATTTGTTGCAGGAAATTCGAGAATATTACAATATTTTAACCGAATATTTTAGAAAATGTACTTGAAACCTGCTTTACAACATGCATAGAAACAGGATATCATCTTTTCAGTGAATTGTTGTTTGAATGTAAACACCAACAGCTCATTTCATGAACCAGTCTCGCTGAGTCCCTTTTACAGGGAACGGGGGAACCGATATGGCTTACAGTACGTCCGGTGTATGGGCAAGAAGGGAACGTCTCTTCCGCCAGCCGGCTCGACCTAGATTCTTTTCCCGGATGGGATTGAAGAGGTGGAGGGGCCGTATTTCGATTTCTTTCTGGGTCTTCGGGGTGAATGTGAAGGCGACCGCCATGAGCGGTTGACCCAAGCTAGGGCGTCTCTCTACGTCCGAACCCGACAGCTAACCCCGTAAGCGTAACAAGAGAGAAGCCATCTCGTGCATGATTTTTCCGCATATTCGCACATGTCGGAAGCCACGAAAGAGCTCTCTAGTCTCTTTCTCTGGCTTTTTTTGTTGTGAATAAAAGAAAATCTGTCATCATACTGTGATTAAACAGGGGAGGACAGCATGCCGCGAAGACGGGTACATGGTGCAGGACAGTCGCAGTACGGGCTTGTCTTGTAGAAAATCTGTTATAGTCACGTCAATCTCAACTATGTCTTACTCCAGACGGCGGGCTATGTAAGGAGGACGGAGGAAATGGGCATTTTCCAAAAAGAGGAGACCCATGAGTCACGCTCATCCAGCATGTCTTACGTATTGCGTTGGAAGCAAGAAAATGTGCGCCAGGCTGCCTTGGTTGCTATTTTTCTAATCGCACTAACGATTATGATTTCAATTCTGGTGTACACTCAATCTAAAAAACAGGTCTTTTTTGTCATCGACGGTAAGGCATCTGCGGTAGAAACCCGGGAATCCAAGCTCCAAGATTTGCTCAAAGAGCATTCGATTTCACTTCAGCCGCATGATACGGTTTCGATGCCGCTGAACGGAGCAGTTCAGGATGGGGATCGCGTAGTTATCAAACGTGCCAATCAGGTCAAAGTATCTTCAGCCAATGAGACGAAGAAGCTGTACACAACAGAAAATACAGTAGAGGGTGCCATTCGCACCTCGGGCTATAAATTATCGTCAAATGATAAAGTTTACCCTGCTCTGGATGCCTCTGTTTCGTCTAACATGGACATAAAAATCGTCCGTGTGAAGAAACAGCAGGTCGAACAGAAGCAACAGGTGCCTTATCAGGTCATCAAAACGGCCGATCCGAGTCTCTATAAAGGCGATAATCGGGTCATCCAAAACGGTAAAACGGGTGTTGTGGTCCAGCATGTTCAAAAGGTATACCATGACGGAAAATTGGTATCCAAGCAGTTGGTAAACAAGGAAGTCGCGCAAAATCGTGTGGATAAGGTGATTGCGGTAGGAACGAAGAAAAAACCGGTCGTTCTGGCTGCTTCCGTCGGTCCCGAAGATGCCGTTAAGGCAACACGGGTTAGTTCGGGCAATGCTGTCCGTAAATCAGGTGTGAATTTCAAATACAGTAAAGTATTACAAAACGTCTCCATGACGGCGTATTCCTCACAGGAGTCAGGTATCGGTACACGTACCGCATCCGGCACGCGTGTCACGGAAGGGCGCACCATTGCTGTCGATCCAAGTGTGATTCCAATCGGCTGGTGGGTGTATATTGAAGGGGTGGGCTTCCGCCGTGCGGAGGATACCGGTGGCGCGATTAAAGGCCACAAAATCGATGTGTATTATGAGAGTTTGAGTCAAGCCAATCAGTTTGGTCGGAAGCACGGAAAAACCGTATATGTGATTGGACCAGTGAAGCCTGAAATTAACTAAAAACGTGTTGTATATGTTTGGGTCAATGCGATACTATTAACATCATAGTTATGCCATGCTAAGAAGAGGATATCCTCTTCTTATTTTGTTTTCAAAAGCAGGGAAAGATGAATATAGCTTACTGTGTAGTAGTGGAGGGAAACGCAAATGATCAAGGAAGTGATCGTGGTAGAGGGTCGGGATGATACGGTGGCTATTCGTCGTGCTGTCGAGGCGGATACGATAGAAACGGGCGGCTCCGCCATCAATAAAATGACGCTGCGCAAAATTGCGTTGGCACAGGAGCGGCGGGGTGTCATTATTTTGACCGATCCCGATCATGCAGGGGAGCGCATCCGCAAAATTATCGCCTCCAAGGTGCCCGGTTGCAAGCAGGCCTTTATACCAGAGGCGGAAGCGACGCGCAAAGGGGATATTGGCGTAGAGAATGCCTCGCCTGAAGCGATCAGACACGCTCTCGCACGGGTGCATACGACGGTGGAAGGGGCTGATCCTCTAATCGATTGGGCGGATCTGATTGACGCCGGACTTATCACCCACCCAAATGCTGCTGCACGGCGTATGGCTTTGGGTAATGTGCTGGGTATTGGTTACTGTAACGGTAAGCAGCTACATAAACGGCTCGCTGTGTTCCAGATCAGCCGTGAGGAATTTGCCGGTGCGCTGGCACAAATTGAAAGTGAAGGATTGTGATATCCGTATGACAGGGATTCAAGATATAGCAACACCGCGGCGCACGAAGGAGATTATTCAGCGGCATGGGTTTTCGTTCAAAAAGAGTTTGGGACAAAATTTTCTGATTGATCAAAATATTCTGAACAAGATCGTGAATGCTGCGGGATTGGACGATACGAAGGGTGCACTTGAGATCGGTCCGGGGATTGGCGCTTTGACCGAGAAGCTGGCGCAATCAGCCAAGGTAGTTACTGCTGTCGAGATTGACCAGCGGCTCTTACCTATTCTCGAAGAGGTACTGGCCCCTTATGAGCATGTGAAGGTACGCCACGGAGATGTGCTGAAGCTGGATTTGCGCGAGGTATTCGCTTCCGATTTTGCCGGGGTCAGTAAAGTGAGCGTCGTCGCTAATCTGCCGTACTACGTCACTACGCCGATCCTGATGAGGCTGTTGGAGGACAAGCTCCCTCTGGAGAATATCGTCGTCATGATCCAAAAGGAAGTGGCTGAGCGTATGGCTGCGTCTCCTGGGACGAAGGATTACGGCAGTTTGAGTATTGCAGTGCAATATTACAGCGAACCTGAACTGGTCTGCATCGTACCGAATACAGTGTTTATTCCTCAGCCGAATGTAGAATCGGCGGTCATCCGTCTGCGTGTGCGGGAAGTGCCTCCGGTAGAGGTGGTGGACGAGCAGCATTTCTTCGAAGTCGTTCATGCTTCCTTTGCTCAACGTCGCAAGACCATTTCGAATAACCTGAAAAGCCGCTTCTTTACCAAAGAGAACAGGGACACGCTGGAGCCGCTGTTGCTTCAGGCAGGCATAGAGCCCTCCCGTCGGGGCGAGACGCTGAGTATTGAGGAATTTGCGCGTCTGAGCGCTGTACTGCTGGAGGCCGGGATTTCCTAACTTGACGTACAAGCGATCCGCTTAGCAGCAGTCAGAGGGCGTCTGGTTGCGCTTTGCACGGTTGTGGCTGGCTTGCATAAGCTCCTGAGCATGGATAAGGAACCAAACTGTGCATTCACCCATACGATATGGGAGGGGTGATACAGTGTGATGATTTTAGGGGACTTGGTCGTTCGAAAATCGTACGGCGGAGATGTCACGTTTCGCGTTGAGGACATCCAGCGGGATAAAGCGATCATTAAGGGTACGGAATTTCGGTTGCTTGCCGATTCCCCCTTGAACGATCTGGTCAAGGTGCCTGCTGATCAGATTAGCGGGAAGACACGGCAAGCCCATATTAAGGCGGATGAGTCTCTCAATCTGTTGCAGCAGGCACGGCAGAAGCAAGCAGCCCGTAGTCAGGCGGCTTTGATCGGGGAGTGGAGTGATCCGGTGGAGTCGACGTATTTTGAAATGCCCGGCAAGGTACTTCATCTGGATGGGGATGCCGCCTATTTGGGAAAATGCCTCAGCCTATATGAGCAACTCCGCGTTCCCGCAGAGGGGCATCATGTACATGAATCGGCTATGGCCGACACGTTGTATCGGCTGCTTCCCCGTATTCGCCCAGATGTCGTAGTCATTACCGGACACGACGGGGTATTGAAGCAGCCGCAGCCTTATGATTTATATAGCCTGAAAAGCTATAAAAATTCGCAAAATTTTGTGGCGGCGATCCAGGTAGCGAGACAATATGAGCGTCATCTGGATTCACTGACGATTGTGGCGGGAGCATGTCAGTCCCATTTTGAAGCGCTGCTGCGTGCTGGAGCGAACTTTGCCAGTTCGCCAGGGCGCATCCTGATTCACGCGCTGGACCCGGTATATGTGGCTGCCAAGGTAGCCTTTACGTCGATTCGTGATACAGTCAACATGGGTGACTTGTTTCATCAGACGATCAGCGGCAGCCGTGGCGTGGGCGGTATTGAAACGCGGGGAAGCTATCGCATCGGTCTGCCCAAGCTCGAAAATTTGTCGACTCTTAAAGTAACGCCTTCTGCAATCTAGGGTTTGAACCTGTTGAATAGGATTTGCGTGGATAAAAAGCCTCTGGTTACAGGGGCTTTTTGGCATTTTTATACGCATATTCCTGTTCGCGAAAAATTAAATTGACAAATTATTTTTCGTGTTGATATAATATTTAGCTTGATTTGACATTGTCTCTAAAATTCGTTATAATGGACAAGGAAAGAGGTGGTCGTTAGGCAATGGCTAAAAATACGCTGTTGGAAATCAAACGCAGTCTCGACGCACATGTAGGGCAAAAAATTTTGCTGCGGGCTAACGGCGGACGCCGTAAGACCGTCGAACGAACTGGTGTCTTGGAAGAAACGTACCCTTCTGTTTTTATCGTCAAGCTGGATCAGGAGCAACAAACGTTCAAACGTGTCTCCTACAGCTATGCTGACATTCTTACTGAGTCGGTGGAAGTTACTGTATATGATCCCGACTCCCATACAAGTGTCGAATATTTTGACACACCTTAATTGATTTTATGTAATCTATACCGGCTTTGCAGGTTTAACGGCGGCTTCGTCATTTCAAATGACGAGGCCGTTTTGTATGTATAGGGCAGGATGAAGCATCGCGTCTCTGCGCATACTAAGGCGGGAATGATCTTCCTTATTCCACTGCCGAAGGAGGCGTATGCATGAGTCGAAGAAGACGAAGTGTCATGTCGGAAGAGCTTAAGTATGAGCTGGCTAAGGATCTTGGATTTTACGATACGGTCAAGGAAGAGGGCTGGGGAGGCATTAAAGCCAAGGATGCGGGCAATATGGTTAAGCGGGCCATTCAGCTTGCAGAGCAGGCAGCTTCCCGCAAATCGTAGCCATCGTTAGTGCTTCGATAGTAACTGATGAAAAAGCGGGGATATCTGGTTCGTACCGGGTGATCTCCGCTTTTTTGAACCTCATGACTTGACAGGCTGAGTCTGATATAATATGTTAAGCTGTCTTGAGGGAAAAGTTGAAGGTGGGTGAACGCCTTGAAAATATACGAAAAAGCACCGGCGAAAATCAATTTAATGCTTGATGTATTACGTAAGCGGGATGATGGGTATCACGAGGTCGAAATGATTATGACCATGGTCGATCTGTCTGATCGTTTGACGATGTCTGAGCTACCGCGTGATACGATTATTATTTCAAGCCAAGCCGGGTACATACCGCTAGATGAGAAAAATTTAGCTTTTCAGGCCGCGCGTCTGATTAAGGAACGTTATGATGTCTCTACGGGCGTGCATATCCATTTGGACAAGCATATCCCGGTAGCCGCAGGGTTGGCAGGCGGAAGCAGTGATGCCGCGGCAGCGCTGCGTGGGCTAAACAAGCTGTGGAAGCTTGGCATCTCGGACGCTGAATTAAGAGTACTGGGCGCAGAGCTTGGCTCTGACGTGCCCTTCTGTATTACAGGCGGTACAGCTTTAGCGAGCGGGCGCGGGGAATTGCTTAAGCCACTTCCGAATCCACCCCAATGCTGGGTGATTCTCGCGAAGCCTCCGATTAATGTATCGACGGCTGAAGTGTACGGACGCGTCAAAGCGGATCAGATCATGCATCATCCGTCTGCCCGGCAGATGGAGCAAGCGATCCGTAACGCTTCCTTTACCGATGTATGTAATGCGCTCGGGAATGTACTGGAGGATGTCACACTCAAGCTGTATCCGGAGGTGGAGCATCTTAAAAACTCCATGATCCGACTGGGAGCGGATGGGGTGCTGATGTCAGGCAGTGGTCCTACGGTGTTCGGGCTGGTGTCGAAGGAAGCCAAAGTACCGCGTATCTATAACGGACTCAGAGGATTTTGCAAGGATGTATACGCAGTACGACTTTTGACCTGATTTTGGTTATTTATTTCTAATTTTAGTGGTATTTGTTGTACAAATACGTACGAAGATGATATATTTACTATTAAATATTCGGATTTTACTATACCATTTACATTCCGCCAGCAGCCGGGCTAGTCCGCCGGTGCTTTTACTGTACGAAGCGGGCGGCAGGAGAAGAATAGATCGCGAGGAATTGTTGTGAAAAAACTTAAAAGAAGCTCACGATTGGTGGAAATGACACAATTTTTGCTGTCACGGCCGCACACGCTGGTGCCTCTTACGCATTTTGCGGATCGTTATGGGGCGGCTAAATCGTCTATAAGCGAAGACCTGGCCATTATCAAGGAAGTATTTGAGGATGAAGGTATTGGTGAGCTTCTGACGTTGGCGGGAGCGGCAGGAGGCGTCAAGCTGATCCCAAGACTGTCCAGACAGCATGCGCTCACATTTGCGAATGACCTGTGTGCCCAGTTGGAGCAGCCGGATCGCATCTTACCCGGAGGGTATTTGTATCTGTCGGATCTGCTGGGCCAACCGGCAATGATGAATGAGGCGGGTAAAATATTCGCTACTGCATTTGCCAACAGACAGATCGATGTGGTTATGACGGTGGAAACCAAAGGCATTCCGCTTGCATATGCAACTGGAGCACAGCTAAACTTGCCAGTTGTCCTCGTACGGCGTGACCATCAGGTGACGGAGGGCTCGGCAGTGAGTATTAATTACGTCTCAGGATCACAAAAGAGCCTGCATACGATGTCATTGTCCAGACGTGCGATGCGCGAGAAATCACGTGTACTCATCGTGGATGATTTTATGAAGGCAGGCGGTACGATTCAGGGCATGGTCGACTTGCTGGCTGAATTTGATGCTGAGGTAGCCGGAGTAGGTGTGCTGGTAGAATCGGGCGAGGTGGAGAATGGAGAACGCTTGCTGCACGATTATATTTCACTGGCGAATCTGACCGCGGTTGATTCTCGAAGCAAGCAAATTACAGTCAAGCTGGGGAATTATTTTGATGAATCTACAGGTCAGTAAAATGTCACAATTCATCAAAAGATACCTAAATATGTCGAAAAGAAATCTTTTCAAAAAAATTACCTGAATTTAGGATACGATTTGTCCAAAAAAAGAAGGAATTCGAAATGCTGTGTGGAATGTATACACCAAGTCCTATTTGGAAAAAGGTGGTGAAACACACATGCAGATTACGGATGTTAGACTCCGCCGAGTTAACTCAGAAGGAAGAATGAAGGCGATTGCATCCATTACGATTGATAACGAGTTTGTTGTTCATGACATTCGAGTTATCGACGGTAATAACGGGATGTTCGTGGCTATGCCTAGCAAACGCACTCCGGACGGAGAGTTTCGCGATATCGCTCATCCGATATCTTCAGGAACCCGGGAGAAGATCCAGGTTGCTGTACTGACTGAGTACGAACGCGCGGCGGTGGATGAAGAAGTAGCTATTGAAGAAGGTGCTTAATTCGCCTAAAGCAAGATTGGGGTACAAAAGAAAAAGAGGGCCACAAACTGTGGCTCTCTTTTCTTTTTGTCTGGAATGAGATATATTCTTTAATGAGTTAACAGTCAGTTTTAAGGCAACTTGGAGCCATCCGGGCTGCCGAAGCGACTTTTTCATAAGACAGGGATCAAGCAGCAATGCGTCCCGGGGATGAATGTCCAGCACAAGCTGGCCTGAAAAAATAGCCATTAACTAAAGGTTCGCCGTTATTTTTCAGGAGGATTGTGAAAAGTTAAGCAAAAATCTGATCTGGAAATTGACGTTTTAGCCAAAGGGAAATTGTTATTTTCAGGATAGGAGGTTGGACTTGTTGGAAAGGTTGGCAGTCATTCTTGCCGCAGGGCAGGGAAAACGTATGAAATCCAAATTATATAAAGTTCTGCATCCGGTATGCGGGAAACCGATGGTCGGTCATGTACTCGACACGGTTCGTGAAATCGGAGTGTCCCGCAGTGTGGTGATCGTGGGTCACGGTGCGGAAGCGGTACAGTCTTATTTGGGACCGTCGGCAGAATATGCGCTTCAGGCAGAGCAGTTGGGAACGGGGCATGCTGTCAAGCAGGCCAAAGACTTGCTCGGTCAGGAGAAAGGTACGACCATCGTCATCTGTGGCGACACCCCCTTGATTACAGCGGAAACGCTGGAGGGCTTGGTGCAGCTACATGAGAGTCGGGGAGCTGCCGCAACGATTCTGACCGCTGAGCTGGACGACCCTAAGGGATACGGCCGGGTTATCCGTGATGCTGGGGGAGCAGTGCTCAAGATCGTGGAGCAGAAGGATTGCTCACCTGAGGAAGATGCTGTTCGGGAAATCAACACGGGAACGTATTGCTTTGATAATGCCAAGCTGTTCGCAGCGTTGGACAAAGTAACCAACACCAATGCACAGCAGGAATACTACCTGACAGATGTCATTGGTATTTTGCATGGCGAAGGCGAGAAGGTTGAGGCATATTTAACAGATGATGTGTCGGAATCCATCGGTGTGAACGACAGGGTCGCTTTATCAGTGGCTGAGGGATACATGCGAGAACGCATTGTGCGCAAGCATATGCTGAACGGTGTGACCATCATTGATCCATCCTCTACCTACATCGAGAGTGAGGTTGTCATTGGTTCCGATACAATGCTGTACCCGAACACGTGGCTGCGCGGTCAAACGCAAATCGGCGAAGATTGTGTGATTGGTCCGCAGACTGAAATTCAGGATACCCTGATTCATTCGGGCGCAACGGTGAAACATTCGGTGTTGAACGAAGCTGAAGTGGGCAGCAGTACATCTGTGGGTCCATTTGCCTACCTGCGTCCGGGTGCGAAGCTGGGCGAGCATGTGAAGATTGGTGATTTTGTTGAGGTGAAAAATGCGACTATTGGTGATCATTCCAAGGTGTCTCATTTGAGCTATGTCGGTGATGCCAAGGTGGGTACAAACGTTAATATCGGTTGCGGGGCAATAACGGTTAATTATGATGGATATAATAAATCTATTACAGAAATTGAAGATGATGCCTTTATTGGCAGCAATGTGAACCTGATCGCCCCGATTAAGGTCGGAAAAGGTGCTTATGTCGTAGCAGGCTCCACCGTAACACATGCTGTCCCTGATAACGATCTGGCCATTGCCAGACCGCGTCAAGAGAACAAAGCCGGATATGCGGATAAAATTCGCGCGCGTGCCAAAGCGAAGAAGAAAAGATCGGAATAACCTTAATCAGCAAGCTGTTGGATCTGTAATGAATGAATCAGCACGGAGGGTTTCTATAAATGACTTATTGCGATTCCAAACTCAAAATATTTACTTGTAACTCCAATCCGAAGTTGGCCCACCAGATTGCGGACTACATCGGAATTCCAATGGGGGAATCCCATACCACATCGTTTAGTGACGGTGAAATCCAAATCAAGCTGTCTGAAAGTGTGCGCGGTTGCCACGTATACATTGTGCAGTCGACTTGTCTGCCAGTTAACGACAACTTGATGGAGTTACTGGTTATGGTCGATGCACTCAAGCGGGCTTCCGCCAAAAGCATTAATGTCGTTATGCCATATTACGGCTATGCCCGTCAGGATCGGAAAGCACGTTCGCGTGATCCGATCACGGCGAAGCTTGTCGCTAACCTGATTGAAAAAGCGGGTGCTCACCGTGTAATCAGTATGGATTTGCATGCGATGCAAATTCAGGGATTCTTTGATATTCCGGTGGATCACATGTTCGGCGCGCCAATTCTGGCCCAGTATTTCCGTTCGAAGCAGATTGAAAATCCGGTTGTCGTTTCCCCTGACCACGGCGGTGTTGTGCGTGCGCGGAAGTTAGCGGATTTCCTGAATGCCCCGCTGGCTATTATCGACAAACGTCGTCCTGAGCCGAACGTTAGTGAAGTGATGAACATCATCGGGAATATTGAGGGTAAAACCGCTATTCTGATTGATGACATTATTGATACGGCGGGAACCATCGTGCTGGGCGCGAATGCGCTCAAGGAAGGCGGCGTAACGGACGTGTATGCGTGCTGTACGCATGCCGTACTCTCCGGGCCTGCTATGGAAAGATTGGAGAATTCACCGTTAAAAGAGGTGGTCGTGACGGATACCATTCCGATCGTTCACCCCAATCCGACAAGCAAGCTGAAGGTATTATCTGTGGCCCCATTAATGGGAGAAGCCATTATCCGTGTGCATGAGGAATTGTCAATCAGCAAACTGTTTGAAATCGAATAAGCGCTGGCTCATTAAAAAAGGGGTTGCCTCTTCCAACTGGAAAAGGTAACCCCTATCAGCATGTCAGGCTAAAAGCCCGGTCTGGATATAAATGTGAAGCGCTGACGATTGTATAGCGTGTCCTCCATTTCGACAAAATGCTCGTTAAAACGCGCAATGATGCCAATCTGGATATGTACATTCCCGTCATAGACTTGCACAGGAACCGAATGTTTTAAATGATATAGAAAATGGCTGTCATATAAGAGGATATCACCCTGATTGAGCATACCAGCACGCACCTTCCTGTTCAGTATAACTATTTTACCAAAAAATCAAGACTTCGAAAGAGGGTGTCGCGGTTTATGAAGTGGATTGTTGGATTGGGCAATCCCGGTCCCCAATACGAAAAAACGAGACATAATGTTGGATTTATGGCGCTGGATGCTCTGGCCGCCCGTCATAACATCCAGATTAACCAAAGCAAATGCAAGGCGTTGATTGGAGAAGGACATATTGGTGGAGTAAAAACCGTGCTGATCAAGCCGATGACCTATATGAATCTCTCGGGCGAGTCTCTGCGTGCTTATATGGACTATTACAAGGCGGATATGGATGATTTGGTCGTAGTATACGATGATCTGGATACAGAGGTTGGCAAAATAAGACTCCGGTATCAAGGCAGCGCAGGCGGTCATAACGGAATCAAGTCGATTATCCAGCATACGGGTACACAATCCTTTAATCGGGTTCGTATGGGTATTTCCCGCCCTGAGCCTGGATACGCCATTGTGGACTACGTTCTGGGAACCTTTCCTAAGAAGGAGAAGGAAATGCTGGCTGGAATGATAGAGGACACGTGTGATGCTTTGGAATACAGCTTGGACCATCCTTTTGAACGGACCATGGCTGAATTCAATAAGTAAGGTCTGAACAGGCAGGATGGGCTTAAATGGAAGTTTGTTGGACATACTGAAAGGTATAGAAAACTTTCAGGAGGCATATACATTACATGATTGTGAATTATGTATGCAGACATTGTCGAACTTTCTTGGGACGGATTGATTCCGCTGCAATAACCGAAGAAAGGTTGGGCTTCCATTCCTTGACCCCTGCCGAACGTAGAGATATAATAGCGTATAATTCGGGCGGTGAAGTGACCGTCAAAGTCATTTGCGAGCATTGCAACCAGGCGCTGGAAAATAATCCGGAGCTAAGCTTGCTCGTAAATCCGCTCCAATAACAGGTATTCAACTGGTCTCATGTACCAGCTTGAGAGGTGAAGCGGCAATCCCGCTTATGGAGCCTTGGCAGCATTGCTGAGGCTTCTTTTTCGGTTTGCTGCTTTCTCCAGAGTAAGCGTGTAATACTTGTTGCTATTCAGTTACATGCCGTTATTGTGAATAAATTTACATGCAACTATTTATAAGCATAAAGGGGTGCCTTTTTTGTTACAAGCACTTATTCAGGCTTTTACCAAGGATGCTGATTATGCATCCATTGCAGCAGGTATATCATCAGGCATGAAGGAACAGCTCATATCTGGTTTGTCAGGCTCTTCCCGACAGGTACTGATGGCTGCGCTCGCCGAAGATACCGGACGACCGATCATGGTCATGACGCACAACATGTTTGCCGCTCAGAAAATAGCAGATGATTTGCAGGAAGCGCTTCCTGCTGAACGGGTTTTGTTGTACCCCTCGAATGAGCTGGTGGCTGCTGAAGCCGCCATATCCAGCCCGGAGACGCTATCCCAACGAATTGAGGTATTGATACGATGCGCCCAGGGTTTTCGTGGGATTGTTGTCGTGCCGTTTTCTGGTGTCCGGCGTTTGCTGCCGCTCCCAGAGACGTGGCGTGAAGCCCGAATCGAGCTGAGAGAAGGCGAAACGATTCAACTGGAGCCGTTTTTGCTGCATATGGTCGAGATGGGATACCAGCGGGTGGAGCGTGTAGAATCACGTGGAGAGATGAGTGTCCGTGGCGGGATTATCGATTTTTATCCGATGACAACCCGTTGGGGCTACCGCGTGGAGCTGTTTGATGACGAGATTGACTCCATCCGTATGTTCGACCCGCAAGATCAGCGTTCGGTGGAAAAGGTTCAGGAAGTTATCGTAACGCCGTGTAAGGAAGTCATCGCGGATAGCGCTCGTATGGATCAGGCGGCAGATGCCGCTGCGATTCTGTTGGAGGAGCAGCTGGGCAAAATGACAGACCGTCAGGCCAAGCTGCATCTGAAAGAGGAGATTCACCGCGAAATTGAGCTGCTGCGGGAGCATGTGTATTTTGACGAAATCTATAAATATATCTCGCTGTTGTATCCCGAACGCAAAACCTTGGCAGATTACATGCCGGAAGACACCATTCTGATCATTGACGAGCCGGCGCGGATGCTGGAAACAGCCAAGCAGCTTGAACGGGATGAGTCCGAGTGGAATCTGCATTTGCTTCAAAACGGTAAAACGTTACCGCAGCTAGAGCTGTCGGATAACGCGGATAATCTGCTGTATAACCGGAGGTTCCAGACGTTGTTCCTGTCGATCTTTCTCCGTCAGGTTCCGCATACGCAGCCGCAAAATATTTTAAATTTCATCTGCCGGGGCATGCAGGATTTCCACGGTCAAATGAATGTGCTCAAGGCGGAAATGGATCGCTGGCGCAAGGCGGGCATACAGGTTATGATGCTGGCGAGTGGAGACGAGCGGCTGGATCGGATGCGCCGGGTGCTTCAGGATTACGGTATTGATGAGCCAACGATGGCTATCGGCAATTTGCAAAGCGGTTTTGAGATGCCATCTATTCATTTGGCAGTGATTACCGAGGGCGAAATGTTCTCGCAAAAGCAGCGCAAAGCACGCAAGCAGGGCCGCCATGTGGACAACGCAGAACGGATTAAGAGCTATAGCGAGCTAAAGGTGGGCGACTATGTCGTACACCAGAATCACGGGATCGGGAAGTACATGGGGATCGGTACGCTGGAGGTTGGCGGTATCCATAAGGATTACATGCACATTCTCTATGCGGGCGGCGATAAGCTGTCTGTACCGATTGAGCAGATTGACCTAATTCAGAAGTATGTCGGCTCAGAGGACAAGGAACCTAAGATTTACAAGCTGGGCGGAAATGAATGGATACGGGTGAAGAGCAAGGTTCGCAGCTCGGTTCAGGACATTGCTGATGATTTGATCAAGCTGTACGCAGAACGGCAGTCAGCGCCGGGTTTTGCTTTTGAAAAGGATTCACCGGAACAACAGGAATTTGAGGATATGTTCCCATATGAAGAGACCCGTGATCAGGTTCGGGCGATTGAAGAGATCAAGAAGGACATGGAGCAGAGCCGTCCGATGGATCGTTTGCTATGTGGTGATGTGGGCTACGGCAAGACAGAGGTTGCCATCCGCGCTGCATTTAAGTCGGCTATTGAGGGCAAGCAGGTGGCCGTGTTAGTACCGACGACGATTTTGGCACAGCAGCATTATGAGACGTTCCGTGAGCGCTTTTCCGGGTATCCGTTCAACATTCAGGTGTTGAGCCGTTTCCGTTCGCGCAAGGAGCAGAATGAGACGATTAAAGGGGTTCGTCAGGGGACGGTCGATATTGTCATTGGCACCCATCGCTTGCTGTCGCAGGATCTGGTATTTAAGGATCTGGGGATGCTCATTGTCGATGAGGAGCAGCGGTTTGGCGTGACGCATAAGGAAAAGCTGAAAAAGCTGAAAACGAATGTGGACGTGCTGACGTTAACGGCTACGCCTATCCCGCGTACGCTACATATGTCTATGCTTGGGGTTCGCGATTTGTCGGTCATTGAGACACCACCGGAAAACCGTTTTCCGGTGCAGACTTATGTTGTCGAGCACAGCCAGACGTTGGTACGTGAGGCGATTGAACGCGAGATGGCACGCGGAGGACAGGTGTACTACCTGTATAATCGCGTACAGGGCATTCAGGAAATGGCTGCCGAGATCAATGCCCTCGTGCCAGATGCCAAAGTGGGCGTGGGCCACGGTCAGATGTCCGAATCCGAGCTGGAGAAGACCATTTTGGACTTCCTGGATGGCGAATACGATGTACTGGTCAGCACCAGCATTATTGAGACGGGGGTAGATATTCCGAATGTGAATACACTCATCGTGCACGATGCCGATAAAATGGGGTTGTCCCAGCTTTATCAGTTGCGTGGGCGTGTAGGCCGTTCCAACCGGATTGCCTATGCTTATTTTACGTACCAGCGGGATAAGGTGCTGACGGAAGTGGCAGAGAAGCGCCTTCAGTCGATCAAGGAGTTTACGGAGCTGGGCTCCGGGTTCAAGATCGCGATGCGCGATTTGTCGATTCGCGGAGCGGGGAATTTGCTCGGTGCAGAGCAGCACGGATTCATTGCATCCGTCGGTTTTGACCTTTACTCGCAAATGCTGGCTGAGGAAATTAATAAACGTAAGGTTAGCGTACTTGGAGAAGAGGATCTGTCGAATCGAAATTGGAGTACGTCCATTGATTTGGGCGTGGATGCTTACCTGCCAGGAGATTATATTTACGACAGTATTCAGAAGATTGAGATTTATAAAAAGGTTGCGGCAGTCAGCACGTTTGACGAGGCTATGGAGCTGGAGGATGAGCTGGTCGACCGCTTTGGCGACTTGCCGGAGGCTGTGCTTCATTTGCTGGCTGTGGCCCGTCTCAAGGTGTACGGACGCATGTATGGCATTGAGTCCATTGTCCAGCGGGATGACAACATCGTGTTGAAATTCCACGAAGGGCGCCAGCAGGCGGTACAGACCGCCAAACTTGCGGAGATTGGCAATCGCTTTGAAAGACGTGTACAATTTGAACAGGGCACTCCTATGAGCGCACGCATCAAGGGCAAAGGTCTGGATGATCCACAGATACTAGAGCTGCTGGAGCAATTTTTGAGTGCACTAAAAGATGCATTCACATTGAAGGAGGAACTGCAAAATGTCACAACCAAATAAAAGAAAACCTTGGAGAATGCTATCGGTGGCCATTGCTGCGGTGCTGGCTATATCGGTGCTGGCGGCATGTACGAAGCAAGCCGAGGAGAGTAAGGTCAAGGACGAGCCGAAGGACAACAGCAAGGTTGTTGTAACCTATAAGGGCGGGACTATTACGGAAAATGAGTTTAATCGTGCAATTAGCATGGTTAAATTCCTTTCCCCAGAGTATGAGTCTGTTATTAGCTCTGAACCGATGCGCGAACAAGTTGCGAAGCAGGAAGTGTTGTACAAGCTACTGGTTGCCAAGGCAGATGATAAGGCCAAGGAACAGGGCTCTAAAAATGGGAATGAACAATTTGAGCAGTATAAAAAGTCGCTCGGTGATGCTAAGTTTAAGGCATCTTTAAGTGAACAAAAGTTGACCGAGCAAGATGTGAAAGATTACTTTATCCGTATAATGACTGTTATTAGCAGTGAGACAAACAAAGTGACGGACGATCAGTTGAAACAGGAATTTGAGAAAAACAAAGATCAATTCACGACAGCAACCGTGCGTCATGTACTGATTAATTTCCAAGATCCAAAAACGAAAAAAGAACGTAAAAAAGAAGATGCTCTCAAGCTGGCCAAAGAAGTGAAGGCGAAGCTGGATGGGGGAGCTGATTTTGCGACGATTGCCAAGAAATACTCAGAAGATCCGGGTTCGGCTTCCAATGGCGGTTTGTATGAGAATGCATCCGTAGCCCAATGGGTGCCTGCATTCAAAGAAGCAGCCGAGAAGCAGCCGATCAATAAAATCGGTGAGCCGGTGGAAACAGAATACGGATATCACATCATTAAGGTGGAATCCCGCAATGAGCCTACATTTGATAAGCTGAAGGATAATGAAAAAGAGGCTTTGAAAAGTAAGCTAGTGGGGGAAAGCGTTCAAAACTTCATGACGCAGGATTTACCGAAGCTTGATTTGAAAATCAACCTGCCGAAAGTACCTGCTACGCAAGAGAAAAGTGGCACCCCATCGGGCACTGGCAGCACAACTGCGCCTGGAGGCACAACAAGTGGTACCAGTGATACCAAAGCAGGAACAACCAAGGACGGAGCTACAACCGAAGGTAAATAACTGAACATGCATAAGGAATTGGGAACAGATGAATACTATGGTCAGATATCACCATAAACACCATGACCGTGACGTTCTTCGTGACCGCTTCCGGGGGAGCGGAAGCGTCTTTCGATACCGTCAGTAGTTGACTAAATTCTTCTTGAGAAAGTGGGGCAACATGTGAAATGAAAGCTACTGGTATAGTTCGCCGTATTGATGATCTGGGGCGGGTAGTTATTCCTAAGGAAATTCGCCGCACCTTGAGAATTCGTGAAGGAGATCCGCTTGAAATTTTTGTGGATCGTGACGGAGAAGTCATTTTGAAAAAGTATTCACCTATCGGTGAACTTGGTGATTTCGCCAAAGAATACGCTGAGTCCCTGTTTGAAAGCACAGGACATATTACGATGATCACCGACCGCGACACCATTATTACGGTGGCCGGAGGCTCCAAAAAAGAGTTTCTGGACAAGCCGGTCGGCAGCGTTATCGAAGGCAGCATGGATAATCGCAAAACGGTACTGGAAACAGCCAGCGGCTCCTATGAGCTGACCCGAGACCACGAAGAAACACTTTCGTCCTTTGTGGCGGCTCCCATTGTTTCGGGTGGTGATCCTATTGGTTCCGTTGTGTTGCTGAACAAGGACGAAAACGTGAAGATGGCCGAAATGGAGATCAAAATGGCTGAAACAGCCGCTGGTTTCCTCGGCAAACAAATGGAACAGTAATCCTCCGTTCCGACCCTGTAAGACATACTGAATGGCGAAAGCCATCTGTCGTCTTGCAGGGTTTTTTTCTTTCCGGAGAAAGAGGCGGTATAATAGGACTCGTGAAAGATGCATATTTCAGGTAGGAGTGGGGAACGGACGATGCAGGAAAATCGCGCCGCTTCGCGGCTGCTACGGGGTGCTGTCATTTTGACGCTGGCGGCGGTAGCGAGCAAGCTGATCGGCACATTGCAAAAAATCCCGCTGCAAAATATCGGCGGTGACGGCGTGTTCGGTATTTATAATACGGTTTATCCTTTCTATACGCTGTTGATTACCATTGCTGCTGCTGGATTTCCGGCAGCGATATCAAAATTTGTAGCAGAATATGAGGCGGTGGGGAACCGGGCCGCAGGGCAACGTGTAGCCCGGTTGTCCTCCCTTGTATTGGGCATGTTTGGTGTGATTCTGGGTGTGCTGATGTATACGTGCGCACCGCTGATCAGTCAGTGGATCGACAATGCTCATGTCATTCCCTCGGTGAGGGCGGCGGCCTTTGCCTTTTTGTTCGTGCCGGTTATGGCAGGGCTAAGGGGATATTTTCAGGGCTTGCAAAATATGATCCCGACCGCTGTTTCCCAAGTGACGGAACAGACGGTACGGGTGGGTGTGATGATCATGCTGTTGCTGCTCATGCTGTCGCAAGGAGCCGGACCCGATATGATTGCTGCCGGGGCTGTTTTTGGTTCTGCGGCGGGCGGGGCGGCGGGTCTGGTCGTCATGGTGCTGTTCTGGCGTAACCACAGGAAGAAGCTCAGAAGGCAAGAGAGGCCGTCTGAGCAGGTTGTACACCCTGTTGGGAAGACAGAGCAGATGGGCATACAGGAGACTGCGTCTGGACGTTCTGGCGTTATAGAGAAAACGCCAGACGATTTGGTGAGCGGCAGTCGTGCTATCGTATCAGGTGTGCTAGAGAGTGCAGCCGGAACAGTGCAGGAACGGGCTGAAGAAGCCCACCGGACAGAGAGTTATGGTACTTTGCTAAAGGCATTGCTTCGTTATGCCCTGCCCGTTTGCTTGGGAGCGCTAGCCGTTCCGCTGATTAGTTTGGTGGACACGTTTACGGTGCCTCGCTTGTTAAAGCAGGAGGGCTTGGACGATACAGGGGTTATGGTGGCCTTCGGTGTCTATAACCGAGGTCTGCCGCTTGTACAACTGGTGATGATGTTTGCCACCACGCTGTCGGCATTGTTCATTCCGTCGCTGGCGGAAGCCAGGGTAACGGGCGGCACGGAGCTGGCACGCCGCCAGTGTGAGCAATCGCTGCGTTGGTTCTGGCTGTTGGGACTAGCCGCCGCGACAGGCTTAATTGTGCTGGCGGTGCCCGTTAATGTGATGCTGTATGCGGACGACACCGGCAGCGGAGTCATGCGCTGGATGGCGCTAACCGCTGTAGGCGGCACGCTCAGCATCATCTCGGCGGCGCTACTGCAAGGGCTGGGGGCAGTTCGCGCCCCAGCCTTGGCGATGCTCGCCGCAG
>NZ_ASRY01000050.1 GCF_000520815.1 Paenibacillus maysiensis
GCTTTCCGTCACAGCCGCAGTCTCTTCCACGGACACAATCGGGCTTGCGTCCCGGCTAATGTTTGCGGCGAGCTTGGACAATACATTTCCGGGCCCGATCTCTTCAAATCTCATATCTCCCCTTCCCATCAAATAACGGATACTGTCCGTCCAGTTAACATAACGGGTGATCTGCATCGTTAAATTCCGTTTGATGTCCTTCTGGAGATATGGCCTTGCGTGCACATTGGAGATGACGGGAATATTCAGCTCCGAAAACGTAAATAAATCAAGATAGGCGGCAAATTCGCGTTCCGCTTCCGCCATATGCTTGGAATGAAACGCGCCGCTGACATTAAGCGGTATGTACAAGTGGGCACCGATCGCTTCGAACACAGGCTGTGCAGCCTCAATATCCGCTTTCATTCCGGCGATCACAATTTGCTTGGGCGAATTATAGTTGGCGATGCTGAGATTAGGAAAATGCCGATTCAGCACATCTTGAACCTGCTCTGCAGTAAAGCCGATTACGGCGGCCATCCCGCCGCCTGTCGCCTTGCTCATCAGCTCCCCTCTTTTGTTCACAAGCTTCAGTCCGGTCTCGAAGTCAAAGGCGCCGGCTGCAAACAGCGCATTATACTCTCCGAGACTGTGCCCGGCCACATAATCGGGCGCTTTGCCTGCTTCCTTCCGCTTCTTCATGTACGAGAGCGCATTAACGACATATAACGCCGGCTGGGTATACTGGGTACGTCCCAACTGCTGCCGCTCATCCTGCAAACACAACGCTTTAATGGAATATCCCAGAATCGCGTCAGCCCGCTTCGTCCATTCCCGAAATTCGTCGAACAACTCGCCGCCCATTCCTTTGTGCTGGGAGCCCTGTCCCGGAAACATATAGGTTATCATGCTTTGATCCACCTCTATCTTGGAAATTAAATTTTTTCCGCCGTACGTGCGTTTCACCCGTTCAAACTCATTCCAGTCGTTGCCGTATGGCGTCAAGATGGTGCAGCTCTCCGACAGCGATTCCTTGCCGAGATTGCGCTTTACAAGATTGGCCAGCGTTCCCGCAGGCCCAAGATCCAAGTAAGCAAGGGCCTGCTCCGCTTCCAAAGTCCGGATCGCCTCTGGAAGCAGCATGGGCTCGCGGACCGCATCCCAAAGCCGGGTTGGCGGCCACACCCGCACCCTGCTTCCGGAAGTGCAGGAGATGAGCGGAATACGGGGAACCCTATAGGTATGCTTCAGCAGAAGCCTGCAAAATAAAGGTGCAGCGGAATCAATCCCCGAAGAGTGAAAGGCATGCGAAACCGGGATACGCTCGCTGGCAATCTTCTTCTGCGACAGCATCCCGGCAATATGATCAAGCGCAGCATTGGTTCCCGACGCCACAAAGTGCCCGGCAAAGTTTACCGCAGCCAGTGTGCTGTTCCGGTGCAACATGGGCTCCTGTCTGTACAGACTGGCGTTATCCAGTATAGCCAGCATGCCTCCCGGCCCGCAGCGCGCCTCCAGCAGCTCCGCCTGGGCGATGACAAGATTCAGTGCCTCGTCAGGCGTAAGCACACCGGCCGCTGCAGCCGCCGCAAACTCTCCCAGGCTTGTTCCCAGCACATAATCCGGAACAACGCCTTCCTCGAGCAACGTCATGAACAGCGCATATTCCACCATAAATATGGCCGGATGCGTACACAAGGTCCGATCCTGCTTCTCTCCTTTACGGCCGGCATAAATCGCTTCAATTACTGAGTTTCCCAGTCTGGAGCAGGCCGTTTGATCCAGCCTCACCATCCAAGAGCGGAAGACTTGATGGCGGGCCAGCAGTTCTTTTCCCATATGTGCATATTGCGAACCCTGACCGGAAAACATAAACACTATTTTTCGCTTCATCGCATTCCCCTTGAATCAGTTCTTTTATGAAAACCGGAATATATGCTGCTGATTTTTGCGCATCCGGAAATTAATAAAGACTTCTTTATCGTCGATCAGTAAATAAATATTGCTTTGCAAAAGATAACCCAGTGTGTATCCGGGCGCTTTCCCGTAGGAATGCCCAGGATACACGCACACATGCGGAGCCACCGTATGCTTGATCCGTTGAATGCTGTTAAACATTTCATCCGGCGATCCTCCAGGTGCATTGCATATGCCGCAGCCTTCGGTAAATAGAGTGTCCCCCGAGAATAAGTGGCCTGCCAGCAAAAAGCACGCCCCGCCTGCCGTATGCCCCGGAGTAACCAGGCAACTAATCAATGTGCGGCCAAGCCGGATTTCATCCATATCCTGAAATGGAACCAGGTTCTCCGTATCGAAGCCGTAATAATCGATCTCCGCCGCAGACATATATACTTTGGCATCGAAGTATCCCAGCAGCGGCCGGACCAAATTGACATGATCATCATGGGAATGTGTCAGCAGAATAGATATCGAGTTTACGTTCAAGCGCCTTATCTGCCCCAGGATCAAATTTAAGTCCCAGGCCGGGTCTATAATTACCGCTTCATTGCTATATTTGTCCACAATAATATAGTTGTAATTGCGGAACCGCTCGGCCCCGACCTGCAATAAATGCACATCATATGACTTTTCCAAACCGGATCACCTGCTTCATGTGTATCACAAAGTACTATTTATTTCCAGGCATGTCAGCAGCAATAAGAAAAAGCTTATAAAGCGGCGCCTTCCCGCCGTCTATAAGCTTGATCCGTCACTTGCTTCCGCTTGCACCGATATTCAATTTTCGCTGGCTCCGGCTTCGGAAACGCTGGCCCGTGGTTTGGGTCTGCGGAAGATGAGTCCGATAAGCATCGACAACAGCACAAAGGGAAGGGCAAAGGTATACAACACGGAGAAGCTGGACCCCACCGTTTTTTGTGCGTAACCGGCAATGTCGCTTACATACGCCGCGATGCTATTTTGTGTATCGGACTGGGCAAATGCCGTTACCGGCTGATCCGCCGCAGATTGCTCCAATACATCTTCTATGCTCTCCTTCGACAATTTGCCGCCAAGCAGGATCGTTTGCTCCATTGTCTTGGAGATCCGCTCTTGTTCCTCAGGTGAAACATTCAGTTGGGCCGTCTGTGCAGAGGCATATTGAACGACATCCAGCTTCTTGCTTTCAATATTATGGTTCAGTGCCGATACAAAAATGGCAACAGACAGCAGAATGCCGATTTGCCGGATCATCGAGAAGACACTTTGCGAAGACGTGAGCATCTCGCTGACAAAGGACGACGCACTGGCCATCGTCGCTCCGGCAATCAGGAAGCTGAAGCCAAGCCCGACCAATACGCATATGACAATCACTTGACCGGAGGAGCTTTGGACATTCAAATTCCGCATCATAAAGTAAGGGATGCTCAATAACAGAAAGCCGAATGAAATCGGGAGTGCATATCCGATTTTCTTAATAAGAAGGCCGGCGGCGTTGGAGAACACAAAAACCGTTGCCGAGATCGGCGTCACAAGCAATGCTGCCTGAAACTCCGACTTGCCCTGATACAATGTCAGAAATTGCGGCATCAGCACCATGACGGCGATAATAAAAAGGAACCCGACCAAAACGGTTACGATCGATCCGACAAATACCCGGTCTTTAAACAGCTTCAGTTGAATCATCGGCGACTTGTTCTTCCGTTCAAAGCGCAGGAACAGGACAAAAGCCAAGGCAAAGACCGCATAACAGACGATGGCCCTCAGGCTCGCCCAGCCCCAGCCAAATCCTTTAATCAGCACCAGGTTTAACGAAAAAATCGCGATCCCGCATAACAGAACTCCGATCCAGTCAATGGCCGCTTTCACCCTTGTCTCATGCTTCAGATCCAAGATGTAGAAAGAAGCTATCAAACCGCCCAGACAAATGGGAACATTCACGTAAAATACCCAGTGCCAGCTCAAATTCTGCGTAATGATGCCCCCTATGGTCGGTCCGAGCGCTGTCGCCAGCCCTTGGGTAGCCCCCAGCAATGTCAACGGCACAGCCCGTTTCTCCAACGGCACGGCACTGACGCCGATAACCATACTGCAAGGAATGAGGCAGGCCGCACCGATCCCCTGCACGAAACGGAATACAATCAGATCTGTTCCGCTGTCGGACAATCCGCACAGGACGGAACCCAGACCAAATACCACAAGGCCGGCCATAAAAAACTTATGTTTACCGAAAAGGTCGGCAAACCGGGCCATTGGGATGGCAAGCACAGCGATTGCCATGGTATAGACGTTCAACATCCAGGAACTCGTTTCAAGAGTGGTATGCAAATCCTCCTGAATGGCGGGCAGCGTGATGTTCATAATTGTCGAATCCAGCATGCAAATAAAAATCCCTAAACACATGAGAACAACAACAGGCATTCCGTTTTGTTTTTTCATACATCCCTCTTCTTTCTTGGCCTCAGCGATTTTTTCTTTCCAAAAAAAATACTGAAACAGAGATCCTGTTTCAGCATGGTTGTTAATGTTTAATTGTTCAGACGAATCGGTCACCGTAAAAATCTGCCGGCGGACACAGCTCCGCCAGGTCGTCTATATACAACATACACACTACACCGGTGTTGATATGGCCTCAAAGCTACCCCAACGCACCGTAGCAGCGATTGGCTTAACTTTGATTATTGTGGCTTGCACAGGCAGCATGTGCTGTACGAACATAAAAGGTGATTTATTTCACAACTCTATAGCAAACGAAACGCCATAGCTTTAAGAAATTGGATTAGTGTCGGGCGTTGCCAGCATTTCAATTCCGATATCCAGCGGTTTGTCGTGTCCCATGAACTGCAGAACAATGCGCGCCCTTCTCTTGCGTTTATCGATCCTCTTAATCAGGCCTTCCTGGCCTTTCAGTGGACCATCGCATACGGTTACTTTGGCATTCTCCACATATAAGGTTGAGAAATCGATCACATCGTCATTGCCGATAAGCTGCAAAATCTGCTCCATTTCATTATCGTCAACTTTGGAGAATAAAAAAAGCTCCGCAGGATCGCCGTTATCTCTGGTTCCATTGCGGATCCTTCCCTGATTCCGCGTATAATAATTGTGATAGCAGTTCAAAAGCCGGTAGCACCTTGGAATTCCCTTTAGATCATAGTAAGTCTTCACGCTCATCTTCGTATTCACAAAAACATACCCGGGAAACATCGTTCTGCATACTTCCAAGGTCTTTCCTTGCTTACGCTCTTGAAGCCTCCGTTTCGGGACAACCGCTGAAATAACGGATTCGTCAAAACGCTTATGGATGAATCTCTGAACCAAGTTTTCCTTGCCCGTTTCGACTGACAACACATACCAATCCATACCTGTAGGAATCCTCCTTCAACGATGTCACAAACGCCATAAGAAGTGAACACTCCGGCACCGAAATTCAGTACCACTTTTATTTCTATTAAAATATTTTTTACATTTACACTACTTGCTACATTCTATCACTAGTATTATTTCTATTCAACCAATAAATTACAACAAAATACGACATAAAAGCCCTGAATTCGTCTTTATTTACTATAATATTACATCAAGTATGTATCAGGCGCTGCTCGTTCTCGTGTTGATGACGATTGATTGTAAACCCACGGTTAGTTTCAGTTTATTTTTCGTATCTGAATCAGTTACTGTAACCGTCTTGGTTTTATTGTCCCATTCCACTTTTAGATTTGGTATAAGAGAAACTGTACGTGTAGGAACTAATGTCACACTGTTTTAGGATCTTGTAAATTAATAGATATTTCTGGTGCGAATGCCAAGCTCACATGATTTTCCTGTGTTATTCGCACCTCAGATTTTGTCGAAATTCGTTGAATGTGTACAAAACGTGAACTTTAATCAGAGAATTTAGTATAATCTAGTTACCATATTTACTGTTGTACGCTACACTGGAGATTAGAAGGCCCTTGGATACGTAGTTTTTTGCTGTCGCGCTCTATATGATAGCGTGGAATATCCCGCCCTGTATTCTTCTTGCCGTCTTATATTCTGAACTACTCGTGTGGGAATAATAAAAAATCGTTCCATTAATTAAAGTAAAGGCCTTACCCAAAAGTCTCCCAAATATTTGGTATTTCAAGTCTTGCACATATCGTCTAAAAATTCAACGATTACGAAGTTAACTAAGGCAATCAGATAAGGTCCTAAAAGATACTTTGCTTTGATAGTTTTTAAAATTGCAGGGGCATATGGTGACTCCTTATAACGCCTAAGGTAAATGGAAGGATTTACACTTTCAATATTTAGGATTCACGCTAACCTGCCCGTTCGTATTATGAGATCAACCAGTTCTTTCTGGTTGA
>NZ_ASRY01000051.1 GCF_000520815.1 Paenibacillus maysiensis
ATACGGCCGGGCCTGCTCCTTCCAGGCTGCGCTGTCCTGCCGCCAGGCTGCTTGAATCTCGCGCAGGCCCGCGGCCGACACGATGGTGCGGCGCACCTCTTCGCCTCCGGTCAGCAGGTCGATGAAATATCTGGAGCCTTCCTGCGGTGGGGCTAGCCAGTGGAATGCCTGTGGGTACAGGGCATTGACCTCGTGCAGCAGCAACAGCCCCGTATTTACGGATTCGTAACGCTGCGGATCGGTAATGAACAATCGCACGCCGCCGCACATTTCCCCCTGATGCTTGGAAAAGGCCGGGGTAGCATATACAGGGTGCACATGCACCCCCGGCAGCCGATGCTTGTTCATGGATTCAGCCAGCCGGGCGCCATCCAGCCAAGGCGCGCCGATCCACTCGAAAGGGCGGGTAGTGCCACGTCCCTCGGACAGATTGGTCGCTTCAAAAAAACAGGTTCCCCCATAAGCCCTGACCGTCTCGAGGGTCGGCATATTCGGCGAGGGCAGCATCCAAGGCAGTCCCGTGTCCGTATATTCCATGCTGCGGCTCCAGCCCTCAAGTGGAATCACGTCGAGATCGCAGCCCAGCCCTTTCAGGTCGTTGACCATTCGCGCCAGTTCTCCAAGAGTCATTCCGGTGCGGATCGGCATCGGCCATGCGCCAACCACGGATTCATAACCTTCCTGCAACAATCCGCCTTCGCAGACGGTCCCGCCCAGCGGATTGGGGCGGTCGAGGATAAGCAGACTTTTGCCGTTCTCGGCGCAGGCTTCCATTACGTACAGCATGGTGGAGACATACGTATAGAAGCGCATTCCCAGGTCCTGCACATCAAAAACCAGCGTATCCAGGCCGGCCAGCATGTCCGGGGTCGGCTTTTTATGTCTGCCGTACAGGCTGTATACCGGAAGCCCCAGTACAGCATCCCGTTCATCTTCGAACTTCACGCCTGCCTGATACTGCCCGTGTATGCCATGCTCGCAGGCAAAAAGAGCCATCAGCCGGGACGATGCCAACCCACAGCAGACCTCGGCGGTGGAACGGAAATCCCCCGTAATCCCGGTCGGATTGGTCACCAGCCCGATCCGCCGCCCCTCCAGCAGCTGGTGTGCCATCCCCGCGGCCAGCCGGTCCGCCCCGCTGCGCACGCGGGCACTCATCGCAGACTCCCGCCCGCCATTTCAGCGCCAGTCTCTGCCGCTTCCCCCGC
>NZ_ASRY01000052.1 GCF_000520815.1 Paenibacillus maysiensis
CTATACGGCGTTACCCATCCAATAGAGCGAAGAGCCGCTATTTTTTAATACCTGTAATCTAGCGATGTTGATCTTCAACAAATTAGAGGTACGAGGGGATGATAAGAATGAGACTGGGAGATATCAGAATTAGGCTTGCAGCCATTATGGCAAGCGTGTTGGTAGTAGCTAGTGCGGGAACATCATCAAGTTATTTGTCTGCAGCCAGTACAGGCAAAATGGTATTTGATGTAACCACGGATAAATCCATGTACAGTCCAGGGGCAACGGTGGAGCTTAGAATTGATATGAAAAACAGAACGGGTCTCGATATCGCAGGCGGCAAAGTGGAGGTAAGAGCGAAACATCTCGAGAACGAGGTGGGCTCTGCTCTGATTAAGACGTATGATCTTAAGAATAATGCTGATCTAATGTTGACCACGGATTGGAAAGCGCCTTCAACAGATTATCAAGGCTATTTAATTGAAGTAGACATTAAGGATGCTGCCGGCAAAATACTTGATTCAGACGCGGTAGGCGTAGATGTATCTTCTACATGGGTGAAGTTCCCGCGTTATGGATATGTTTGGGATTTCGGACAGAATACGAATACGGCTGAGAGAATTGATAAGCTCAAAAATTACCATATCAATGCACTTCAATACTATGATTGGCAGTATCGCCATCACAAGCCTTTGGCAGACAACCTAGATGTATGGAATGATTGGTCGGGACGTATGATCTATGGCGATACTGTACGAAATTAAATCTCCCAAGCCAAAGCCGCCAACATGGTCAATATGGAGTACAACATGATTTATGGTGCTACGACAGGGTACGACAAAGATGGCGTTCAGCAGAATTGGGCGCTTTATTACGCAGATGACAACACCAGCGGAAAAGGGCAGTTTAGCTTTAAAATGACGGATTCTTCTCCGACAGGTGTAACTCATTTGTATTTCTTCAATCCGGCTAATACAGGATGGCAGAACTATATTTTCAATCAAGAGAACAAAGCGCTCAAAGCCTTTAATTTCGATGGCTGGCATGGGGACACCGTAGGCGAATGGGGGAAAATGAAAACATCCGATAATCAAATGCTATATGTAAAAGATACGTATACTGGCTTTTTGAACGCTGCAAAAAATGCCATTGGAAACAAGTATCTGGTTTTCAATCCTGTAGGCGGCCAGGGTATAGAGAATGTGAACAAAAGCAATGTGGATGTATTGTATACCGAAATCTGGCCGTGGGATCATGATAGTGAGGGGGTTCAGTATGACAGTTATAATTCCTTGAAAAGGGAAATCGAACAGTCCAGAAAAGAAAGCGGAGGCAAATCCTTGATCGTTCCGGCTTATATGGAATACGATTATGGCAAGACAAACCCCGGCAAAGCTTTCAACACATCGGCAGTACTATTAACGGAGGCTGCTGTATATGCGGCTGGGGGATCACGGATGGAGCTTGGAGATAACGGGAATATGTTAAGCAATGAGTATTTCCCGGCGCAGAATTTATATATGAATGACGATCTGAAGAATCGCACACATAGACTTTATGATTTCATAGTGGCATACGAAAACCTGCTTCGTGATGGTCAGACGGAGACCGCCAATCGAATTGAGCTGCCTGCTTATGCCAGCAGTTCCAATGGAGAAGCCAATAAAGTATGGGCCTACGGCAAGAAAGACAGCAAGTATGAGATCATTCAAATGATCAATCTGCTAGGTGTGAGCAAAAATGATTGGAGAGCGAATGACGGGACAAAGGAAACACCGACTAAAATTGGCAGCCATGAAGTGAAGTATTATTATTCAAATGATGTAAATTCAGTCTGGCTGGCTTCGCCAGATTCGAGTGATGGAAGAACACAGAAACTATCCTTTACAAAAGGCAACGATGGCAATGGCAAGTTTGTTAAAATTACCGTGCCATCCCTTGAATATTGGAACATGATCTATATGAGTAGTGAAAACAGCGGTGGGGGGAAACGAAGAACCTCCAGTGCAAGGAAAGATCGTTAATGGAAATTTCGAAAATGGAGAGAACGGTTGGACATTTGAAGGAACAGCTGCACATGGTGTGGATTCAACTGACGTTTATGTTGTTGGTAAATATTGGGATATGGAATGCAGGTAGTTATTCAGGAAAAGTATCACAAACTGTGAGCGGACTGAATAACGGGACTTACACGGTTACTGCGATGGTTAAGCAAAATAACGGCTCTCCTACACTAAGCAGACTGGAATTGACCGGTTATGGAGGAAGCTCAGTCTATACACCGATCCCTCACAGCAATAGCTATAGTAAAATTAGTGGAATTGTGAGTGTAACGAACGGAAAGATAAATATTGCCTTTTATCAGGCGGCCGAGGGGAATACAAATCTACAAATCGATAATGTGGAAATTCTGGCAGGAGGCGAAACTCCCACACCAACACAGGTGGGTTTGGTAAACGGAGGTTTTGAGGAAGGCACCCTGAATGGATGGAAAACGACTGGTTCCGATGCAGGTGTGGACACCACTGATGCTGATTCAGGCAAGTATAAGGCATACTTCTGGGGAAGTCAGGGCTATCAGCAGAAAACAGAGCAGGACATTATTGGGTTGGAAAACGGTAGCTATACCGTAACAGCAAGGGTTAAACAGAATACCGGAACGCCTTCCATCAGCAGATGGAACTTTCCAACTATTGTGGAAATATGGTGTATACCAACATCAGCCACAGCAGTACCTATTCCCAGATTTCGGGCCAAGTGAATGTAACTAATGGAAAAATAAACATTGCTTTTTATCAAGCAGCAGAAGCTAATACGAACTTACAAATCGATGATGTGAGGATTGTGAAGAATTAGCGATAATCTAGAAAAACAAAGTGATTATGAGAATAAGTTTGTTTTTGTAAGAGGCTAGCCGAGATGTGGAAAACACCGCTTCATTTGGTAAGGGAAGATCGTCGAGATCACTATACCAGTGAAGAGGTGTTTTTTCATAATAAAGTAATTTTTTTTATAACTTCAAACCGAAATCCAGCGGTGAGTGAGTTTTCGCTTTAATAGTTACTTAGTGTCTTGAGACGAGTCATATAAAGTTTTTCTACTATACGAGAACGGGAAGTCCAGAGCAGATCTGGTGGAGGAATATGGCCTCACAGCCTCGGCTCTGGATTGCTGGATTAAGCAAGTTCAGACAACGGGCTCCTTCAAGGAGAAGGACAATCGTTCACCTGAAGAAAATGAGCTGATGGCTTTACGGAAGAAAACCAACGTCTCCAAATGGAAGTCGATATTTTAAAGCATTTAAACCCCATAAAGCCGCTTAATACTCTCACCAATCTTCATGTCCCGTTGGATCACAGGCTATGATGAAAATGTAATCATAGTCTGATCTTTTTGTATGATTGAGCAATATCAGTAATATCAAGACTATTTAAGTATGTTACCGACCTATAAAATAAAAGTAGAAGAGTCTTCATCATTGAATAGGAGATGACAATACATGAAATCCTGTGAACCTCTGATTACTTCAAATGAAAGCGGATATAATTTTACGCTGGTTCAAGAAAAAAGCCGAATCGGCAATGCCTGGCTGGGTTGAACTGCGAGAGCGGTGTCTGCGAATTATGAAACAATTGCCTGAAGATGAATGTCGCAGGCTTTATAGTCAGCTTCTTGTGCAGATTGAATTGCATCTGAGTGGCTCCCGTGGGCTGGCTGACATCTGCATCGCTTGCGGGTTATTCCTTGAAGAGGATTATCCACGAGCATTTATACAAGCTTCGCATGCAGTTTGGAGCTACCAGGTGGGTAAAGAAGCGCTCTTGCTCGCAGGAACTGGAAGAGGGGAGCATTTCTACCGGGCGGATTGGTTGACCAATCTCGATAACACCATTTCTCATGCGGACACGGTGCGGAGATTTCTCCGGAAGGGAGATAGTCCCGATATGTTCCTGTAGTACAAACAATATGTAATGCCGGAAACAGAGAAACATATCTACCTGGAGAATACGCATCGCAAGCCGCTACCCG
>NZ_ASRY01000053.1 GCF_000520815.1 Paenibacillus maysiensis
AAATTCCGCGCCGCCGCTCCGCTCGGAACGGAGTGCTGGACGCGCATCGCCAAGCCGGTTGAGCGGAAGAAAGAGCTCAATTTTCTGACGATGGAGTTTTTTGACACGAACGGAAAGAAGATCGCGGAGCTGCTCAATTACAAGGGCAAGCTGGTGCGCGGGGCAGGGCTGATCAATCCGGCCCGCAAGGCGGAGGCCGCTGTGCAAGAAAAGCCGAAGCCAAAACCACAGCCCCGACCTTCCGCACCGGTCGCACCTCCTGCGTATGCGTCGGGAGGCGGTTCGGCGGTCGAGGAGGCGTCCGCATTCCTGCGCTGGTTGATCGCCGAAAAGCTGGGCAAACCGGAAGATCAAGTGGCGACAGATGTCGGGTACTACGAGATCGGCCTCGACTCGTCGATGCTGCTGGAAGTCGTGACGGCGATCGGCAGCAAGCTCGAAACGCAGCTCATGCCGACGCTGTTGTTCGAGTACACGACGATCACGGAGCTGGCCGAGTACCTCGCTGAGCATCATGCGGATCGCTTCGGCGGCGTTGCAAGCGGAGCGAATCAGGCAGAGGCAGAGTGGAGCGAGCCGGCGGACGAGCTGTACGAAGCTGAGCGCGAACTCCCGGAGACCGGCAGCTATGGCGTGCCGGATGCGGGAGAGGACATCGCGATCATCGGGATGTCCGGCAAGTATCCGCAATCGCGCGACCTTCACGAGTTCTGGGAGAATCTTCTGGCTGGCAAAGACTGCATCACGGAGGTTCCGGAGTCGCGCTGGGAGCGGGAGCGGCTGGAGGGCGTCAAGTCTCCGTCCGGCAAGCC
>NZ_ASRY01000054.1 GCF_000520815.1 Paenibacillus maysiensis
TTTCGGATCCAGTTTTCAGGGTGTAACACCTTGAAATTACGCTTGGTATTCTATTTCACTGTGGTGATATATAGAGTAACGCGCGGAATTTTTGCTAAGTGAGTCCATTTATATGGAGAGATACCCAAGTGGCTATAAGGGGACCCTCTGCTAAGGGGTTAGACTGCGAAAGTGGTGCGAGGGTTCGAATCCCTCTCTCTCCGCCATTTAGGACAAGCTGGCGAAATATTATGTTATGGCGGTGTAGCTCAGCTGGCTAGAGCGTACGGTTCATACCCGTGAGGTCGGGGGTTCGATCCCCTCCGCCGCTACCATACATACCCAGGAGGCTTAGCTCAGCTGGGAGAGCATCTGCCTTACAAGCAGAGGGTCGGGGGTTCGATCCCCTCAGCCTCCACCATTGTGCCGGTGTAGCTCAACTGGTAGAGCAACTGACT
>NZ_ASRY01000055.1 GCF_000520815.1 Paenibacillus maysiensis
CCTTCGCGCCTAGTCCCGGACTTGGCGCGGCGCTGGGCAAGCGCGGCCTGGATTGCGAAGACCGCGTCATTCCGGCCAGCCAATTCGCACAGTACAGTGCGGAACTGCTGGCCGCAGCCGCTGCGGAGGAAATCGGGCAGATTGTGCTTGGCACCTACAACGCCGGGTTTAATCCCGCGCAGGCCAAGCTGGCCGAAGCATTGCAGACGCTTGGCAAACCACTGGCCGTCGTCGCGCTGCGCAATCCGTATGACCTGCTCGTCATGCCGGGAGTGCAGGTCTATGCCGCTGTTTACGAGAGCCGTCCGCTCGCGCTGGAGAGTGCGGCCAAAGCGCTGCTCGGAGAAATTCCTTTCTGCGGGCAGCTGCCGGTCTCGCTGGGTTCCGCTTATCCGGCGGGGTGGGGAATACGCCTATGATCGGCCCGTTCTGGAACAAAACAAACGCCACTGTAGTCGGCCTGATGTCCGGCACCTCGCTGGACGGCATTGATGCCGCAGTGGTGTCTATTGAAGGCTGCGGAATGGGTGCGCGGGTGAAGCTGCTGCATTATCACAGCGTGCCTTATGAAGCTGCGCTCCGCGAGCGGCTCAAGTCGCTGTGCACCGTGGAGCATTCATCGGTAGAGCTGGTATGCGGCATGAATGTCTATTTGGCCGAACGGTTTGCCGAAGCGGCAATTGAGGCGGTGCGCGGCGCCGGAATGGAGATGGGAGAGATCGACTTGATCAGCTCCCATGGACAGACCGTTTGGCATATCCCGGAAAAAGCCGACCATGATCCCCATCTGCTCCGTTCCACCTTGCAGCTTGGAGATTTGTCCGTGCTGGCCAAACGAACGGGCCGGTACGTTGTTGGGGACTTCCGCCCGGCTGACATGGCCGTCGGCGGCCAGGGAGCGCCGCTGGTTCCGTATGGCGACCTGATCCTCTTCCGGCATTCCGAAAAAGGACGACTGCTCCAGAATATCGGGGGTATCGGCAACTGCACCGTATTGCCGCCTTCGTGTACTCCCGAACAGGTCTTCGCGTTCGATACCGGTCCTGGCAACATGGTTATTGATCAGGTGGTGCACCTGCTGACGGATGGCCGCTTGTCCTATGACGAGGCCGGGGCCTGGGCATCGCAGGGCCAGCCCGACGGGACGCTGGTATCGGAAATGCTGGAGCATCCCTACTTCGCCCGGAAGCCGCCGAAGTCCACCGGCCGGGAAATATTCGGCAAAGACTATGCCCGGCAGTTCGTCGATGCGGCCCGGCAGCGTGGGCTTGGCGGAGCGGATATGGTGGCGA
>NZ_ASRY01000056.1 GCF_000520815.1 Paenibacillus maysiensis
GATGCCGCCCGTACGGGAAGCGACCACAGGTACACCTGCGGCCATCGCTTCCAGATTAACCAGCCCGAAGGCCTCACTTCCCACCGAAGGAACAACGGTCACATCGGCCAACTGATACAGCGAGGCCAAGGCTGGATGAGGAACATAGTCGAGAAACTCGACATGCTTTCCCATCCTGAGCTTACGCGTCTGACGATGCAGCGACGCCGAGTAAGACGTGAGGCGGTCCTGCCCGTAATAGGCGCTGCCCGCAATGAGCAGCAGCACATCCGGGCAGGCACGGGCGATGCGTGGCAGGGCCTTGAGCAGCCGATGAACACCCTTGCCCGGCACCAGCCTGCCCGCGTAGAGTACGATGCGGCGGCCTGCCCAGCCGTAATCGTTCAGCCGCGCGGCTCTGACCGCTTCTGCCGCCGGTGTCCAGCGCGGCAGAAAATCGCCGGGATGAATACCCAGCTCATTTATAGCGATACGTTCCCTGACAGCATCAGAGCTGTCAGCGGCCATGGTTGATCGCATGTAGGCGCTGTTCACGATGATCCGCTCCATCGGCTGCAGCAGTCGATCCACTTCCTTCCGTTTGA
>NZ_ASRY01000057.1 GCF_000520815.1 Paenibacillus maysiensis
CATACTTCTGGCTCATCACATGTGCCAAGATTGATGGCGAAGCCAGGCTTCCCGGATAGACAGGCTTCGGCATCGGAGCGGTAACGATCGGCGTGCGAATCTCTTCGCGCTCGCAGCGGCGGCATGCATACACCTGCCGCACATGACGCACGACCTTCACTTCTGCAGGAATGATCACAATTTCATTGCGCGTCTCCGTACTCATCTCATGAAGATCGCCGCCGCAGCAGGAACAGATTTGCTCTGATGCAGGCAGCTCGTAGATGAGCGTTTCAATGGGGAGCTGCTCCAGCTTGGTTTCGCGGCTTGCCGACTTTGTGCGGCTGTTGTCCGGCTCCTGCGTCTCAGGTGTTGCCAGCACTTCGGCTTCGTTGAACAGATCGAGTTCCATCTGATCGGGGTTCGTCTTCTCACTCGAAGCGCCGAAGCGCTTCTGCTGCGCGAGGCGGAACTGCTCTTCGTACCACTTTAGCTTGGCTGACAATTCGGCATTTTGCTGCTCGAGCTTGGCATTCTGTCGTTCTAATTCTTCAATTGTATTAGGGGTTTCCGTTATGTTTTCCATAACTACAATTATTCGGATAAATGTTAACTCATCCCTGCCTACAGGTATGTCGATACGGCGAACATTGGTTAAATAACAGTCTGAGCTGTGACTTGCGGGTGAGCTTGCCGCTGGCTCAGCGAAAGCCCGTCGAGC
>NZ_ASRY01000058.1 GCF_000520815.1 Paenibacillus maysiensis
GCGACGATCTTTGAAGGCCGCAAGAGCCGCCGAAATTTCCTCGCGGTCGCCCTGCTTCATCCGAAACACCGTCTCTGTCACCATTCCACGCTGCTCGTGCAACACAGAGTGACGATAGCTGAAATGCATTTGTTCGGCATCATACACAGCCAATTCCCCTGTATCCAGCACAATCTCAGCGGACTGGAATATTTGTGACACATCAGACCCATGGGCACCGGCGTTCATGTAGACAGCCCCGCCAACCGATCCGGGGATACCTCCCGCAAATTCGAGGCCGGATAGCCCCTGCTTGCTGGCCATGACACACAGTTTGACTAGTGACACGCCTCCACCGGCGACGATCCGTTCATCTTCAAAACGGACATAATCAAATCCCGGTCCCAGCTTGATCACGAGGCCCCGGATTCCTTTATCGGTAACGAGCATGTTCGAGCCCCGTCCCAACTGCATCCACGGGATTCCGTGCTCGCCAGCCAGCCGCAGTAAGGTTGCTAGCTGCTCCTTGGTATCCGGGATGACAAGAGCATCCGCCGGACCTCCAATCTTCCACGTCGTATATTTGGAAAGCGGCTCGTGCTCCAGCACTTTTCCGATATCATGCTCCGCTAATAATGGCATCCATTGCTGCATTGTACTGAAACCTCCTTGTTGCTTGCCCCGCATGGTTATAAGGCTCTCACCTGACAACCGGCAGCCTGAGTGATGGTCACAATGTATAGGGTATCTTATGTCAATACCATCCGGTGTGTGACAACCGCCCAGTCTGCGCTGCGGTCTAACTTTTACGGGCAAGACGCTCCATTTCTTTTACTAAAATATCAGCTGAATCAGGCTTGCCCAGCGCAGACGCTGATTCAGCCATTCGGCTGCGCAATGCCTCATCCTCCATAATCCCCGCAATGGATTGAAATAAGGACGAACCGTTCAGGTCCTTCTCCACAATCATGAACGAAGCCCCTGCCTTTTCAAGTGTATGGGCATTGGCCTCCTGATGGTTGTTCGTCACATTGGGAGATGGAATCAAAATCGATGGAATACCCAACGATGTGATTTCAGCCAAAAAGGACGCGCCAGCGCGATTAACGATTAAAGAGGTACAAGCTAGCACCTCCGGCATATTGTGAATATAGGGAAGCACATGCAGATGATTGGGTAGTGAGCCGATCTGATTCCGTATGCTGTCCAACGTTTGCTCATAGTAAGATTCACCAGTCACATATACAAAATGGACGTCTTTCAGTTGCGAAAGTTGCGGAGCCATTGCAATCATGGCGTCATTGATGGCCTTTGCTCCCCTGCTGCCACCGACCACGAGCACGACTGAGCTGTTCATTGGAACTCCGATGGTAGCAAAGCCCCGGTCTCGGTTAGCCTGACGAACCGTTGTAGCGCGCGGATTCCCGGTGTACAGTACATTTTTGGCTTTGGGGAAAGCTCCTTCCGAGCCCTCAAAGCTGACGGCCACCGTATCCACGTAACGGCTCAGAAACGCATTGGTCAGGCCCGGAATTGCGTTTTGCTCATGAATAATGCTGGGTATCCCCAACTTGGAAGCTGCATAGACGACAGGGCCGCATACATAACCCCCCGTGCCGATCACGATATCCGGCTTGAATTTTTTCAATAATGCTTTGGATCTGCGGACCCCTTTGAAAAAGCGCATAATCGTTTTTATATTTTCCACAGACAGGCTCCGACGGAATCCTGTAATATCAATAGCCTCGAACGGAATTTTTTCCTGGGGAACCAGCTTGCTTTCCAGTCCCCGCTGACCGCCAATGTATAAAAATTCAGCGTCCGGATCAATCTCTTCGCACTGTCTGGCTACGGCGAGCGCCGGATAAATGTGTCCTCCGGTACCGCCGCCGCTCAACACGACGCGCATAAACGTTCACCTCGCATAACGTGATAAATTTAGTAGAATGCCCAGCGCTGTTAGCATCAACGTCAGAGAAGAGCCTCCGTAGCTGATTAAGGGCAGTGTTATTCCTGTCACCGGCATTAAGCCGATTACGACACCTATGTTAATGACCACCTGTACGGCAACCATTCCTACAATGCCCACAGCGAGCAAACTGCCGTAAGTATCCGGAATGGTAATAGCGACGCGCATTCCTCTCCACACGAGAACCAGAAAGAGCGCCAGCACCGTCATTCCACCGATAAAGCCAAGCTCCTCCGCCAAAATCGAAAAAATAAAGTCCGTCTGCGGCTC
>NZ_ASRY01000059.1 GCF_000520815.1 Paenibacillus maysiensis
GCGGCTCCCCGGCAGCCAGTATCTTTCATTAGCGAAGGGATAACCAGGCAGCGGGACCTTGGATGGCAGTCCGTCCGTATAAAGCAGGCGCCACTCGAGCGGAACGCCTCTGACCCATAGTTCCGCCAACTTGCCGTGCTTCCCTTTGCGCAACCAAGCCTCTACCGTCGATCTCATGTCCTCGTCTTCCGCAAACAGATGCATGGATTCCCGCCGGGTGTTGGCTTGGCCACGGTAAACATCGGAAACCGTTTCTTTCCCGTCGGTCACCTGCTCCAGCTTGCCAGCAAGTTCGGCGAACGAACCCGCAACAATGGCCAGCCGTTCTTCCAGGGGCTCTCTTCCGGTTTGCAGGGTGTAGGCCATCTGCTGCAAACTCATACTCGTCTTCGACGCTTCATTTGTCCTGTGGACGGTTTGCAGCAATCTCCGGGCATACTCCTGCAGTTGCTCCCCGCTCTTTGCGGACAGCACAAATAGTTGACGGGATACTGTCTCCTCCAGCAGCGGCCGCAAGGGAGCGGCGTATTCCTCCAACACGACCGCCGCATTGGCGCCTCCGGCACCAAATGAGCTCACCAGCGCCCTGCGGGGATAGACAACGGTCTTCCCGTCTTGATCCAGCTCAGGTTGTCTCCATTCCGCCAACTCCTGCTGCACCATGAACGGCGTCTGCGTGAAGTCGATATTCGGATTTAACTGCTTGGCATGCAGCGACGGAACCAGCTGGCGATGCCGCATTTGCAACAGCACCTTCGTGAGCCCAGCAATTCCGGCCGCCG
>NZ_ASRY01000060.1 GCF_000520815.1 Paenibacillus maysiensis
GGAACGGTCACCTCGGAAGGCTAGTCTGGGACTCCATTTTTCACGGTTTAAGGGAACCGCTGGCGCTCGTGCCGCTGATTGGCGTGATTTTGACCTTGTTCGGCTTCCATTCACCGGATTTGCTGAGCAAATCGTTGAATCAAATTGGTGACATTACCTCCGGGGCCGCTTTATTCGCAGTCGGTGTGACCATTGGCGTACGCAACATTAGTTTTAGCGTAACCGCCATTGCTATCGCGCTGTTAAAAACCATCGTGCAGCCTTTATTGATGCTGCTGATTGCCTACCTGTGCGGCCTTTCGTCTGCCGATACGGTGAAGGCAGTATTGCTCGTTTCCTTCCCTGGCTCAGCCGTCGCCGCCATGATTGCTACGCGTTTTGAAAGTCTGGAATCGGAAACAGCTTCCTCCTTTGTCATCAGCGCCGTCATTTCTCTTGCTACACTGCCTGTGCTCATTTCGCTATTGATGTAAATTGTTTCCTATTTAGACATTGGACCCTGTCGCGAATTCTTTCGTGTAGTTGGAGATGACGGTTTGATATAACAGATGAACGAATGTACAGTAATAGTCAAAAGAATAGGAAGTCCACTAGGGGAGCCGATGATGGCTGAGACAAGAACGTATCTTGGACCCTTTGAACCTGATCTAGTTCGTACTAGCGTAGGAAAGTGGAGCCTTCGTATATAAGGTCCCTAGTGTTTTTTTGCGCATTGGACCTATGATGAAGCCGCTCCAGTTTTCGGGGCGGCTTTTTGGCGTTGTTCCGAAACTGTATTCTTACGGGACTTCCTGCTCTTGATTTTGGTGGAGGTAGGAAAATGAGCTTTACGCAGGAGCTCCATCGGTTCATCATTATATCCGTCACATGCTGACGGTCGCGCATGAGGGCAGTCTGGCGATTCGGTGCGTGAAGTACGGTTAACGGCTTATATGCACTCGGCGCTTCGCCGGTGACAGCGCTGACAGCAGTCATGTTGATTTGGCAGTTCGGACCGCGCGGGCACTCCATACAATGGTTGTCATCACCGGAAAAGAGGATGTCATCACCGATGGGATCAAAGTACGAATGATTAGTGGCGGAGACGCGCTGCTTACAAAGGTAACTGGAGCAGGCTGCCCATGCCGTGCAGGGTCCGGCGATATTGCATGAGCTGCCTAAAGCGGGAATTCATGTGCCGATCGTCGGGATCGGGGGCATTACTATAGACCGTGTAGAGGAAGTGGGAACAAGCACGGGAACAGCGCGATACGTGTGTGAACGGAAATTTGCTGATAGAGGTATTTAACTACTGGCTGAGGCATCATTCGTCGTAATAAACAGAAGCAGTCTTCCTGAACAGATAGGCTGCTTCTGTTTATAGAGCATATCACTTATCCATGACTTGGGTGCAGACAAAAGATTTTTCTTTGAGGTAGTATACATTCCCTCGTCTCAAATCCAAATTAATTCATACTTATCCAGTTCGCTCCTTTTATTTACAAGAAAATGGACTAGGAGTATAATATTTTCACGGGTATCAAGGTGAATTCTGAAGAAAGGGAGTTTATTTAGTCACGAAGAAAAAATTATGAGCCTTGCATTGAGTTCGTGTCTTTTATTGGGGAGTGTTCCCGCGTATGCTGCTGACAGTACGGTAGAATCTAACCAAGCAGTTGATCCAAACTTGGTAATCTCAACCAAGGAAGAATTGACTATCCCAAATAATGTAACTGTTTATTCAGTTACTGCGTTAAACAACGCTTCTATAACATACGATCACAATTCGGGAATTGATTGGGATAAAGGAAACAGACAGGTTTGGGGCAACATTCAGGCCCAGCAAGGGAATCTACAGCTAGACAGTTATACGAGAGCACGTTTTGAACATACATGGGTTCAGGGTGGATCAGTTTATGGAGATTCTGGACGGGTATGGAGCACCAAACAAGGAAGATCCTATGCTCGTTCTGATTGGGAAAACTATAACTCATTAAATTCCGGTGTAGCCAAAACATACTACGGTATCTAATTTTTTAACGAATTATTTGTGATATGAATTTCTGTTTTTAGTAATTTCATTAATAAAAAAATTTACCAAACAATTCACCTTGTTACCCGCCTTGGAGGATACATTATGAACAATATTCGTATAACTCGTGTCAAAGTTTTAGATGTGTTTTTATTTGTCGCTATTACCCTGTTCTGTTTCGCTTGCTTATTTACATTGTTTTATAATGAAAATGTAAATCTCGTAAAAAAACTAAGCAATAACTTTTATGATGATAATGCCTTGTTTTTCAAAACATCAAAAACTGAACTTGGCTTTTCTTCTTTATATGAGGCACTACCAAATGGTACTGTATTATTCGGAAGGTTTTTCGGGCAAGGAGAAGATATTCGGGGTGTTATATATAAGGGGGACTATGTTCCACCTAACTTAACAAGTGGAAGGTTTTTTTCTGAATCTGATTTCATATCTAATTCGCATGTTGCAGTTATTGGTAATGATGTTCCTATAAATAAAACCATAAATGAAAAAAAATATGTCGAATATAATCATATGGATTACGAGGTCATAGGGATTATTGGTTACAATATACCTACTAGAATAGATCGGACAATTTTACTGAACTTGAATGCTGATAATATCACTTCCAGTGTTGAATATATTGTTAGCAGTTCAACCATACAAAATGGTTTGAATTTTATTGGCAACGAAAAAATATTTGGGCAAGTTTCTGTATACGATAAGGAAAGTGTTAATATTTTGCATTTAGTTGATAGAGGTAATAATCAAGTAATTACATCCATAATTTTTATTATCGTACTCTTTGTAAATAGCTTATCGGTAATGATCTTTTGGAGCGAAAAAAAGAATACTGAAATGAAGATCAAATGGAGCAACGGGTACACTAAAAAGAAAATATTAATAGATGTGTGGAAAGATTTTTTCCCAATACTATTGTTGAGCTTAATATCGGCTCTTGGTTCTTCTTGGTTTTTCGGAAAATATATGCAGAATGTCGATCTAAGCCTTCAATCGGCTATGCTAGGGGCGACGATCTTGCTTTTATTGTTTTCATTTTTAGCGGTCGGTATCTCCTATATAAAGATGACACAAAGGTGATTTGTGATGCTCAATTTGCTTATTGATTCATTAAAACAACATAAACGAAAAACCATACTTGCCGTCTTACAATGTACTGCTTCGTACATTTTGGTTATTTTGACATTGAGCTTGGCTACAAATACACATGAACTTGCATCAAATGTTCAAAATGCTGCATCCTCTTTATACAAGGTCAATGACAATTTTTTCAATGATGAGGAAAAGAACTTTCTTGCTCAATCGGATAACCTCAAGGTCTTAAATGAGCTGTACGAGTGGAAAAAAACGAATCCAAGTTTTAAGTATATCATTGCAAGCAGACAGAATCTTTTTCTAGATGTGCAAGGCTTACCTGCAAAGTTTCAATATGGATATGAAGCTGGGCACGAAACTCCAGACGCATATGAAAGTATTCAAGTGAATCAACCGTTTATTGACCACTTTGCTATCCACGCTTCTGAAGGTAGAGTATTTCAAGCTGGAGATTATAACGCGGAAAATGACGTTATTCCTATAATTTTGGGTTATGAATATAAGGATTATTTTAACTTGGAACAAATCATAAACGTGGGATATATGGGAGTGAATTTAAAGTGTAAAGTAATTGGTTTTTTGGAGCAGCATAGCTTTTATAATAACGGATACGCTTTGAAATACTTGGATCGACTTATTGTATTCCCATCTTTGGAAGTGGACAATATCTATGCGCAAGATAGAAGTTTTATGTTAAAACTATTTTGGGATAAAACAAGTGGCTACATCCAATCTTCTCTTTCGGCACAGAAAATCCAAGAGCTGTTCACGCAAAAAAGTTTGCAACTTGATATCGAGCCATATGTTGTGGAAGGAGTCTCAAATTTTTATCTTACGATGTGGGGGCTAGAAGGAGAGCAATTACAAAAAGTGCTTTTTATATTTTCTCTTGTCATTGCCTTTGCTGCGCTATTCAGCCTTTCAACAAATCTCATAGCTAAAATCACTCTCCGTAAATACACATATGGAATCATGATTGCAAACGGAACAAGAAGAGCAGTAATAAATCTTTCAATTCTTTTTGAGATATTTTTTATCAATTTGGCATCACTATGTATTGCCGCTTTGTTTTCATTTGTGATTTCTAAAAGTATAAATATTCCTATTCTACTTATTTTCAGTTTCACACTTTCACTACTATCTTTTATTCCTCCATGGATTTCTGTGAATAGATTAAAGTTGTCGAAAACAATACGAGGTGGGAACTAATGAGTGTAATTGCATTAAAGAATATAAATAAATCTTACGGTTCAAGAACGATACTTTCCGACGCCTCTTTCAATGTAGATCATGGAGATTTAGTTGGAATCATAGGCAGAAGTGGGTCTGGAAAAACTACCTTGTTAAATATTTTAGGGTTTATGGATATTGCAGATAGCGGGGAGTATTTCTTTGATAGTCAACTAATTAAGCCCAAAGATGAGAAACGAATGACGGTGTTAAGAAGAGATGAAATCGGCTTTATTGTACAAGATTATGGCTTAATTAAAGAAAGAAGTGTTTTTTATAATATTGCCTTACCTTTATTGAGTCAGAACACACCTAAAAAGGAAATTAAGCACCGTGTTGATTCTATCGCGGAGCAACTTAAAATTTCCGACTTAATTAATCAATATCCCCATGAAATTTCTGGAGGCGAAGCTCAAAGAGTCGCAATAGCAAGAGCGCTTATCAGAAAACCGAAAATAATTTTGGCAGATGAGCCAACAGGCGCTTTAGACGAATCAGCAGAATCAGACATACTGGAAATACTTCATGCTCTTAATAAGTCAGGTGTCACAATTGCACTGGTAACTCACAATCAGGTTGTTGCAAATATATGCAAGAAGTTATATGCAATAGTAGATGGGAAAATCGTTCCTGTGTAACAAATATACTACAAATGCTATAGTGCAAAGGTACAACCAAATAGAATGTCACATCCCTGTTACTTGGATGTGGCATTCTTATGCCAATTTGCTGCCGATTCCCATATTTTTATCATACCTCGTAAAAACAGAATACTGGATTGTTTCGTCACATACATATGAAAATTCAAACTCAGCGGATTTGCAATATCCCCTTCATCCGTATCCTCATTGATATCTTCTACTATCAGGATCATACCATCTGGCTCGCAGATATTGCAGTTCTGTTGTATCTCCCACAGTTAGCCAGAGTAACGGAATGGATTATGGACTTTCTTCTGTGAAGAAGCCATCCCCCAAATGTCATAGTTATACATGTTGAGAACATTTCCTTTTGAATCACGTAGTTCCACGATGTGGATCGACTACATTAAAATGAGGGCTTGTAGATTAAACCTATCATACTAAGGAGCGGATCATGAAAGAGCAAGGGCTGATTTCTACGTAAACGGTGGCACAATATAAGTCTCACAAAACGGCTTGTAATGAAGAAACTACAGCGAATACATCGAATCGTAAGTTTGCTCAAACGGAGGTCAAACGCTTCGTGGTCAGTGCCTTAACCTATGTGAAAGTCCAGAACCGATGGCACTACATCTGCGTGCTGGTCGACCTGTTCAATCGAGCAATCATTGATCATAGTGCTGGTCCTCATAAGAATGCAACATTGATTTCCCGCGCTTTTGCGACGGTGAAAGGCGATCTGCGTCAGATTCAGTGGTTTCATACAGACCGTGGCAGAAGCTACTTTTAGGGTGATGAAAACGGTTGTACCTTTATAACATTTCGATTGCTGCTTGAGGTGTCGGCCCAATAGAATCCTTGCAGCAAATCGTTGATTTTATTAATACTTATATTCAGACAAAGCCGTTTCAAAAATAAATAAAATATATTATTCTTCAATTCCAAGCAATTCGGATACTTGTTTTCTATATCTCGTAGCCTTACGTGTCCCGTGAATGAGATTAGACAATCTGGAAGCCGGAATTTGATATGTAGTACAGAATGTTTTTTGATCAATTCTTTTCTCGACCAGTTTTTGTTTAATCTCCCACCCAAAAGGGGTTACAGCATTTCGTCGATTCAACATCATTACCTCCAAACCTGGTTTTTGAAATCATAGTATGATGCAAATGTAATACACATTAGCTTAATGATCTGATCTGCCCTTTTGGTAATGATTTAACAGATCATCCAGCTTCTTGGATTGTTCAATTACTTTGGGATGTGTTAAAAATCCGTACTTTTTCTGGACTTGATACAGCTTCCTCCTAGCTCTCTCGACACGAAGTAAAGTCACACCTTGATTCATCAGCATGATCCCCTCCTATATGTAATATTTTAGAACAAAAAGACGTTTTTTAGGTTTTCGAATGATACTCTTACCAAAAAAAGGACTTTTCAAAAAGTTCGCATAAACTGGGAAGCCCCGAATTTTACGCAAAAGAACCCCGTCTCCACTACTAAAGTAGGGACAGAGGTTCCTTTGGTTTGGATAACAACCCTTTTGCAATTTGATCTCTTTTCATAAATAATGAGAAAAAATCCCTTGATTTTTAATGCAATCAAGGGATAGACCGATTCATTTCTCTCGTTTCGACAATGCAAAATTGATTATCTCTCCAGTTACAGTTCCAGTCAAAATAATATAAAACATCATAGCTTGAAACTTATACCCCAGTACATAAAATATTCCCAGACCTATTGCATAGCCTAGCAAAATACCAGTATAACGTTTTAAAAATTTGTTCATGGAGTACATCCGATAGGGTATGGTTGCGAACTAAAGAACTTTGCAGAGTCAGCCGTACCAGTTACTTTGTTTCGTGAAGCATCTTGATAGAACACCGTATAATTAGCGTAAGGAATAGCTTCACACTTTCTAGGATAAGAATATTGATAAATCGTATAATAAGATTGAGTATTCAAGCTTGCCCCAACGCCTAAAATTGTGAGAATGGTTGATACAGGAGCTTTAGTAACCGTTGCTATTGCCGCTGCTGCATAAGCTATTCCTACATTCACCCAATCATAGGAGTAATCAAACTTGCCTACAAAGGCTCCACCTGAAGGAACAGCATTTAACGAAAAATCAGAACGGCTCTCTTTAACATTAAAGTTCTCCTGTTTTACACCGTCAATCAGCAAAGTTTGATCTTTTGTGAAATACTCAATTTTAGTTGTTTTTCCATTCTCAACAACAGTCGTTATTCTATGATTGTCATCATTAAAGTTTGTTGTTACAGTCGCCTCTCCACGATCAGTCTGAATAACTTCTGTTTGAACTAGGTTTACCTCTGGCTTTGTGAATTGTTCAGCATTACTCACCGAAGGTAAAACAGTCACGCAGAGTAATACTGATGCCAATAAAGGAACGAACACTTTCTTGAAAATTTTTATAATAATTCTACTCCTATACAAATATTTCAAACAGTTATAAATATTACACTTTGTATAGTGAGAAGTAAGGGGAATTTTGTCGAACATTAAATCAATTAAAAAAATCTACCAGTTATAGAGCGGCAGAGAAAGAAATTATTATTTTGAAAAATTTAAATTCACAATCAAGCTTTAATTTGAATATGGACAATGGATTTGATAATTCCTTTAATAACTGTGATTAACAACGACGAATGAAGGAGGAAGAATGAAAAGAAAGTGGTATTTAAAACCAATGGTCATAATTTTAATGAACATTATAACCCCGCCCATAGGCTATTTGAATGTATTCTTCAATAGGAAGAAATTTGAACCCAATGAACGATTAGGATATTTGGCATAGCCACAGTATTTGCTGCCCTATGGTTAACTAAATTTCTACCGCATTCATGGCGAATTCCCGCTATAATAGTTGTTGCAC
>NZ_ASRY01000061.1 GCF_000520815.1 Paenibacillus maysiensis
GCTTCGGCGGTGCTCACGAGCCATCTGGCCCCGGATAGTGTATCCAGTCGTGCGCTTCAAGCGGAAAGCATCACCTCGGAAAAGCTGGCAGCACGCTCGGTGCAAGGAATGAATCTCGCGGAAGGCAGCGTCGGGCCTTCACATCTGTCTGCACAGGCTATACACCCCCAGCATCTGGCAGCCGGGGCGGTACAGGATAGAGCGCTGGCAGAGGGAGCAGTGAAGTCCGTGCATATCGCACCGGAGTCCATCCAGCCGCACCATCTGCACATCGGAACGATTCAGGGCGTGCATATCGCATCACAGGCGATATCAACCGATGCCTTGCAGGATGAGTCTGTTACGTCCGACAAACTGGCGAATGAGAGCGTGACGGCCGCCAAGCTGTCCGCCGAATCGGTCCAGCCCTGGCACATTACGGACGAAGCTGTGCAAGGAAACCATTTGGCAGAAGAAGCGATCCAATCGAGCCATTTGGCCCCGGAAGCCATCACCTCTGCCCATTTGCAG
>NZ_ASRY01000062.1 GCF_000520815.1 Paenibacillus maysiensis
GGGTCATATCCCTGCACATACAAGCGGCCCAATTCTTTAAGATTGTTCATAAATGAGTCCGGATTCGACCGATTGCGCGAAACGAGCTCATCCGTGATCCGGTCGCCTCTGACGCTGAGAGCAGATTCGCCGGTCACTCCGCCCTGATCTTGAGGCTCGGTCGCGCAGGATATCACCGTTTCCAGCGCTTGAAGAAGCTCTTCCCGGCTGCAGGCGGCCAGAGCACAGCGAAACGGATAATGGCTGCGGCCCGCGGACAGCGTGTAGGCAATATCCGCCAATCCGGCGCCGCCCCCGTCATGCTCAAGCCAGTGCTTCAACCCGGACAGCCTACGGCTTAATGCCTCTTCGGTCTTCGCCGAGAGCGGAAACAGGTAGCCGGGAGTGTGCGCTTCGCCCGCCGGACGGTGCCTTAGCGGGGGCTCTTCCAGAATCATGTGGCAGTTGGTTCCACTGAATCCGAATGAGCTGACTCCTGCCCGCAGCGGTACGCCGGCGTCGGACCGCCAGTCCGTCAGCGTTGTATTTAGATAGAACGGGCTGTCCTCCAAACGGATATGTTCGTTGACCTGTTCCACATGAATAGTAGGGGGGATTTGCCGATGCTTCATGGCCATTATAATTTTGAAGATTCCACCCATGCCTGCCGCCATAATCGTATGCCCGACATTCGGCTTATGCGAACCGATCGCACAATACCGTTTACGGTCGGTAAACGTCCGAAAGGCTTCTGTCAATGCCTTAATCTCAATGGGATCCCCCAGCTTTGTGCCGGTTCCATGGGCCTCGATATAGCTGATCGTTTCCGGCGATATATCTGCATTGCTGTACGCCTCCTCAAGCAGCGCCTTTTGCGACAGCATGCTTGGCGCCGTAATCCCCTTCGTTCTGCCGTCCTGATTCATCGCCGATCCTCTAATGACACCGTATATAAAGTCCCCCTCGGCCAAGGCGTCTGCCAATGATTTAAGCACTACCGCGCCTACTCCCTCACCGGCGACTATTCCATCGGCCGAATTGTCGAAGGTTTTGCATTTGCCGTCCGGCGAAAGCATATTCGTCTTGGAGGCCATAATATAAAATTCGGGAGAGCTTAGTGCGAAGACGCCTCCCGCCAAAGCCATCTTCGACTCTCCTTTACGGATACTTTCACATGCCAGATGGATGGCAACCAGTGAAGAGGAACAGGCTGTATCAATGGACAGGCTTGGGCCTTTCAGGTTCAAAAAATAAGAAACCCGTGCCGCGAGAATCGCCATATCATTGCCGAGGAAAGTTTGCGAACGGATTTCTTCCGCTTCCAGTGTCCGGTCTTTGTAGTCCGACGCTCGCCCGCCGACGAACACGCCGATTTTTTGGCCGGAGAGCCGTTCCTCCGGGAATCCGCCATCTTCAAACGCCTTGAAGGCCTCCTGCAGAAACAGCCGTTGCTGCGGATCCATAAGCTCCGCTTCCAACGGCGAAATATTGAAGAACAACGGGTCAAATGCCTCAATGTCGGCAAGCAAACCGCCCCATCTGCTAACCGATTTATTCCGCTTTGCAGGATCGCTGTCGTAATAATCATCGGTTCTCCAGCCATCACGGCTAATTTCCTTGATGCAATCGTCCCCGGCCTGCAAATGCTGCCAAAACTCCGCCACGGATTCCGCGCCGGCGAACCGGCCCGATATACCGACAATGGCAATGTCATCCGGCTTGCCCGATGCAGCGGGAAAGGCTGGGGCAACTTCGACGCTTCCCTCTTCTTCGGAGGTGGAAGCGGCCTGTTGAATCTGCGGCAGCTCCCCCTCTCCGGCAAGCTGCCTATGGATAAATGGAACCAATTCCTTAATTTCCTGGTAATCAAAGATAACCTCCACTCCCAGTTGAAGGCCAAACTCGGCATTCAGCCCCTCCACCAGTTCAACCGTCAGGAGTGAATTGATCCCCATCTCAACAAAGCTTGCATTTGGGTTAGCCTCCGGCCGCTCTTCTCGCAGCAACCTGGCAAGAACCATCCTCAACCGGTCTTCAACGGCGGCCAGACCCGTCTTCTGTATCTCCTGGCCCAAGTCCCGAACCTGATTACGCTGCCGGACATCCCCTTCAGCCGGCTTATATTCACTGATATGCGCCGCCAACTCAAAGACATTCTGGTAATCGAATATAACCTCAATCCCCAGGTTCAGCGCCAGCCGCTCATTGATGGTTTCCACCAGTTCGACCGCCAGAAGCGAATTGATCCCGAGTTCGACAAAGCTTGCCTCCGCATTCAGAGACTCCGGTGCCTGTATTAAGCCGTCCAACACTGCCAGTAACTCCGCAGTGATGGCTTCCTGCTGCCATGCGCGATCACTCTTCAACATACAAGCCTCCTATCTTTTCTCTATTTCCGGCCGGCGGCCAAATACAGTTGGCGCAGAATGGAGTGCTGCTCGTGCCGAATCATATTCCTCCAGGCATAGGCGATTTGGGCAAGGGTTTTGCTGGGCAAGAATCCGTCCTTCACCAGCTTTGTCGGAATACCGATCCCTTCGGATTTCAGGAACATCTCATCCCCGAGCAGTCCGCTGTGAGCGCAGATGACCTCGAAGTCGATTTCTGCAAAACCACCTTGCCGCAGGACGGACGGAAGTTGCCGTCCGAACCGCGGGCTGCCCCCCTCTGCAATCCGCGATTCGCAATAAGCTTCATATAACAACTGCAGTTCAGGAATGGACGGGTAAGTCATGATGTGCATCTCAAAGTCATTATCCACAAAAACCGCCGTCCCACCGGGCTTCAATATCCGCTTTACTTCGCGGACGGCGCTCACCGGATCGGGCAAATGCTCCAGCACGAGCCGGGTGACTGCAAAATCAAATGTATCATCTGGCAATCCGGTTTCCATAATTGAACCATCCAGAATCTGGCAGCGGTCGCCGAATGACGAGAGCGTATGCTCCCGGGCATAATCAGCAAGCAGCGGATCAATCTCCACCGCCACTGCCCTTGTATGGGGGAATTGCCGCAGAATATTTTCCGTAACATAGCCGGGTCCGGCGCCCAGTTCAACTACCGAGTGACCGTCCCGCAAGCCAAATTCCACATAATGCTTTACTTCCTTTTCCCAAAATAATGCGACCTGCCCTTGCAGCCGCTGTATCTCATGCTGGACGCTGCTGGCAACAGTCGATATTTGATAAGATCCTTCTGCGCTCATGCTCATGCTCCCCTTCCGCCGCGTTTCAATGGCTCCAAAAATTCCAGCATATGCTCTGCGACGCTGTTCCATTGCGGGGACAGCATCATATCATGGCACAGATGCCGGAACATCAGCGCTTTCGTGCCATAGGTTCTCGCCACATTTTTGGTGGTTCGTACCGGAAAAAACCAGTCCTTTCGGCCCCCCAGCACAAGCAGCGGAATATCCATTCCAAACGCCTCCGGCACAATCGGTTTGGCCAACTCGTTGCGCACCCTTTTCGATTCCGGTTGTATCTTTCCAATCCATGCCGCGAGCCGCCCGGGTTCCGTCCGTTTAGAAAAGAAAATTTGTGGCGGAACGGCCACATCCGCACCTTCGTTAAACAATGTCATGTCCTTGACCGCCTTGGAATGAAATAACGCCACCCTCTTCAGATCTTTCAGCATCCCGCTGGGTGGAACCGTTGCCATTAATACCGCCGCAACGGCAGGGGGCGG
>NZ_ASRY01000063.1 GCF_000520815.1 Paenibacillus maysiensis
CGGGCATCAGGGCAACGCCCTCGGTAATCCGCGCCACCATGCCGCCTTCCTGGTCAATGGATATAAAAAGCGGTGGCGTCCCGCCCTCCAGAGCCGCACGCTGCAGCGACGCCGTCAGCCGCGCCACCTGCTCCGGCGACTCCACATTGCGGGCGAAATATATAATTCCTCCGATTTTGCCGGTTGCGACAAGCTCCCGGACCTCATCCGTCAGGGCAGTTCCTTCAAAGCCGCACATTAACATTTGGCCGATTTTGTCCGCTAGGCTCATGCCAGCGAGGATCGCATCGGGATCATCCCCCGGTCCCGCAGTATTGCGCAAATCCATATTCACCGCCGCTCCTCCCTTAGCTTCAATAATATCGTTCAGTCTCAATTATTAATATTGCTCAGTCTTTG
>NZ_ASRY01000064.1 GCF_000520815.1 Paenibacillus maysiensis
CGCGGCTTTCAAAAAAGCCTTGTTCTACAAGTAATACATCAATGCGTTCCTTCGGAACAGACATGTTAATCTCCCTTTAAGGCAGCTACGCTGCTTTCGTCATACTTTTTCATAAATAAATCGTTTTCGCTTCAATCCCCTATACCGATTGTCCCATGCCATACGCTGGCTCGGAAGCCCATTTGCGAAGCTTCAGGCATACGGCTTCAACGGTAAGACCCACTTCGGCGCGTTGCTCCTTGATCGAGCCATGTTCCACGAACATATCGGGAATCCCCATCAGGCGCACCTGTGCATCCTGTATTTCTTCTTTGGCGTAAAATTCCAGCACGGCGCTACCCAAGCTTCCCGCTTCGGAAGCTTCTTCTAATACGATCAGCTTTGTATGCTGACGAGCCAGCTCACGCAGCATATCTTCATCCAACGGCTTGAGGAAACGGGCATTCACAACTCCCACCTGCAAACCTTCTCGTTTCATCGTGTCCGCAGCCTCTGTCGCCACTTGGAGCATTGGCCCTGAAGCGATTACAGCGAAGCCCTCACCCTTGCGTAAAAGCTCCCAACTGCCGATAGGTATAGCGTGCAATTCTTTGTCCATCGGCACACCAACCACATTAACACGCGGATAGCGGTAAGCAATCGGGCCATCGTCGTAATCAAGTGCTGTTTTCATCATATGTCGCAGCTCGTTTTCATCCTTGGGCATCATAAGCACGAGATTCGGGATATGACGCAAGAACGCTACATCAAACACACCATGGTGGGTTTCTCCATCTGCCCCGACAAAACCGGCACGGTCTATCGCAAACATCACGTTCGCATTGTGACGGCAGATGTCATGTACAATTTGGTCATAAGCACGCTGCATAAAAGTGGAGTATACCGCAAATACCGGCTTCATCCCTTCCATTGCCAAGGCGGCACACATGGTAGCTGCGTGCTGCTCGGCAATGCCGACGTCAATCATGCGTGTAGGAAATTCCTTACTGAACGGCACCAGCCCTGATCCACCAGGCATAGCAGGTGTAACCGCAATGATACGCTCATCCTGCTCAGCTAGCTCAATCAGCGTATGTCCAAAAATTTCCGTATACATCGGATTGCCCACAGCTTTGAGTACCTGACCGGATTCAATTTTGTATGGACTGATTCCGTGCCATTTATGTGAATCTGCCTCCGCAGGTTTATAACCTTTACCCTTGGTGGTTACAACATGCACCAACACGGGGCCAGTGACGTTATCCGCCTGCTGGAAGGTTTCAATCAGCTTGGACAAATCATGTCCGTCCACCGGACCAAGATACGTCAGCCCCAGTTCCTCAAACAGCACGCCTGGCACCATCATATATTTAAGACTGTCCTTGACACGGCCAGCCGATTTAGCAAGTTTACCACCGATAGCAGGTATTTTTTTCAGCAAAACTTCCAGCTCATCCTTAGCCCGCAAATAATGACGGTCCGAGCGGATTTTGCTCAAATAATTATGCATTGCCCCTACGTTCGGCGCTATGGACATTTCATTGTCATTCAGAATGACCATCAAGTTTTTACGTTCATGTCCAATATGGTTCAACGCTTCGAAGGCCATGCCTCCAGTCAACGCTCCATCCCCGATCATGGCAATGACTTTATTGTCCTCACCCTTCAAATCACGAGCCAAAGCCATTCCCATCGCGGCCGACAGAGAAGTGCTACTATGTCCAGCTTCCCAAACATCATGCTCGCTCTCGCTTCTTTTTACAAAACCGCAAAGTCCATCACGTTGGCGGAGGGTATCAAAACGATCCATTCGCCCTGTCAATATTTTGTGCACGTAGGCCTGATGCCCAACGTCATAAATCATTTTGTCCTTCGGACTGTTATAGCAGTAATGCAGGGCGATTGTGAGCTCAACCACTCCCAGATTCGATGCCAGGTGCCCCCCAGTCACGGACAGCTTCTCAATCAAAAAGCTCCTGATTTCCTCGGCTAGAGAATCTAACTCCTTAACCGACAGTGATTTCAGATCGCCTGGTTGCTTTATGTGTGGAAGCAGCACGCATATCTCCCCGCTTTCCTTCAAGTTTGTGTGTAAAGTTAACAAGTATTATATCACACTTTTTCGTCATGCTTAAACGCAGACAAGTCAAAACAGACCTACCCCTGCTAATGATCTCGCTTCATCAGGTAATCGGCAATCTCCAGCAAACGCGAAGAATCAGGTATACCGCCCTCAATTAACGCATTTTTAGCTGAAGCCGTGAGTTCCTCCACCTGTCGCAAGGAAGCCTCCATACCGATAAAATACGGATACGTAACCTTCTCCTGTTCAACATCGCTTTGCGTTTTTTTACCCAGCTTGCTCTCATCGCCCACCAGATCCAGGATATCATCCTGAATTTGAAATGCCAGTCCCAGATCGCGGCCAAAACGGCGAAGCGCCTCTAATTGACCCTTATCCGCTCCCCCGATCCGTCCACCAGCCAGCAAAGAGAAAATAATCAAATCAGCGGTTTTGTGGAGATGGATATACTCCAGTTCCTCAATTCCCGTCATCCCTTGTTGGCCGGACATATCCGCGACCTGACCGCCCACCATGCCCCGCGCTCCGCTCATCTCGGATAATTCCTCCACGATGGACAGCAGCGCATCGGATGAAATTCCGTGACGACGACCCGCCTGTACGACACTGTAAAAAGCGTGGGTCAGCAATGCATCCCCTGCAAGTACAGCAACCGCCTCACCGTATACCTTATGATTCGTCAGTTTGCCCCGGCGATAATCATCATCATCCATGGCTGGTAAGTCGTCGTGAATCAGGGAGTACGTATGTACCATTTCTACCGCACATGCTACGGGTAACGCTGCCTCCCGGCTTCCGCCGAATGCTTCGGCAGCTGCGATCACAAGCAGAGGCCGCAGGCGTTTTCCACCTGCGGTGAGTGAATAATTCATGGATTCACGAAGAACGGCGGGAATGCTCCAATGAGCTGGGAATTGGTCGGTCAATACAGACGAAATCTCGTCCACCGTCCCGGTCAAATATTCCTTGAACGATGGTCTATTCAACGCCTTCACCACCGTTTTCATCCAATCCGCCGCCGAAAGGCTTCTTGCGTAAATCTCCGTCCTCTTCCACAATCATTTCAATTTTACGTTCAACTTGCTCCAGCTTCTGACTGCAAAGCTGAGACAGCTTCATACCCCGCTGGAACAAATCAATGGCTTGTTCCAGAGGAACGTCTCCATGCTCCAGTTGTCCGACAATTTCTTCAAGAGCAGCCATAGCCGCTTCAAAATTCAATTCCGTTTCATTCGCCACCGTGCTTCGCGTCCTCCTTCATTCCCCATACTTGGCAGTCCAACTGCCCGTCACTCACTTTAATCTTGATGGAATCCCCCGGCTGTACGTCTTTTAGCGACTTGATCAGCCGTTTCTCCTGCTCATCATACACAAGGCTATAGCCTCGCGACATGACCTTGAGCGGGCTAAGCGCATCCAACTGACGAATACCCGCGTGTAGCTGCTGCCGTCCCATCTTGGTAATAGCACGCATTGCAGACTCCAACTGACGCTGTGCCGCATCTGTCTGCTTGCGGGCCGACCGGATTTGTTCGCGCGGGTTAAACCGCTCCAGTACCTGGCGCATACGCGCATTCTTCTCCGCGTTCAGGCGCGAACGGTTGCTTGCTGCCCGAATGAGCCGCTGATGCAACATATCCATCCGCTCCGCATGCTGTAGCATATAGCGGCGCGGGTGCAGCAGCACCGGTGAGCGCCGGAGCCGGGTCAACCGTTCACGGCTGGG
>NZ_ASRY01000065.1 GCF_000520815.1 Paenibacillus maysiensis
CCTGCCACTCAACACGGTAACCCTGCCGTTTAAGAGCATTAACGAAACTATTAAATGTCCGTCCTTTCCGGTCCGGGTCCGGGTAGCCATCTTTGAGCAATGGCCCCCAAGTCTTAAATTCCTCCACATTTTCGAGCATAATAACCCGCGGGCGGACGGTAGCAGCCCACCGAACAGCCACCCAAGCCAGACCGCGAATTTCTTTCGCTACTGGCTTGCCGCCCTTGGCCTTGGAAAAGTGTTTGCAATCCGGGCTGAACCACGCCAGACCTACGGGACTCCCCTTGACCGCTTCAACCGGATTCACTTCCCATACCGATTCGCAATAGTGTTCCGTCTCCGGGTGATTCGCCTCATGCATTGCTATTGCTGCCGGGTCATGATTGATCGCTATATCCACCGACCGACCTGTTGCTAACTCTATTCCCGTGCTGGCTCCACCGCCGCCCGCAAAATTATCCACTATTATTTCTTGCATACCGTACCTCCTCAGCGTGGAATGTACTTGATCCGAACGCGCAGCTCTTCCAACGAAAAATTACGATCAGTTTCTAGGCAATAGTCCTGACCATTATGACCAATCCGAGACAGCACCCACCGATCACCATCATCATCCGGAGCAAGATATTCAATAGGTTCGCCGGAAGTAAGTTCACGTTCATGCAAGGAGTAGCGTCCGTTCGGCTGCTTTATCAGCTCGCCTTCATCGACAACTTCGGCAAACGTTTGAACCAGCAATCGGTTCGCATCATCCAACATGTCACCGATTCGGTAAAACATTCCCCGCAAATACAGGTCTTCTGGATTATTCTGATCGTAATGTGTCGTCCAACTTTCCTCCGCGTCAGTAATCATGTGAGTAACTTTTTTAATCTGTGGAAGCAGATTTTCCAACTTCTCACGGATCTGATTTTTCATAGATTCACTCATAGATATCGTCCTTTCGGCATGAAATAAGATCGTATGTTCCGTTTTATAGATGCAGATGGCCGCCGTAGCCCGTGAAGGGAGGGGCCACGCTGCTTTATTAAAGGAACGGCTTACGCCGCTCCCCCGTTTTTCATTTGCTTGGCAACCATCTTCTTGTAAGCCGTCCATTTGGCAGTGATCTGGCCGCTGGTCAAGCCGATGGTTTTAGCAATCTGCATCCAAGTCTTGCCCTCTTCCCGGCGCTGCTGAAGCAATGTAGGGAAATCAACAGGGATATCCTCGAAGGTAGGACGGGCTTTCAAAATGTATTCCTCCAATTCCTCCTTATCGACTACCGGTTCAGGATCTGTGTCGGTATCGGGATTTTGATCACCCTCTGACTTGCCACTATCATCGGGTTCAGGCTGCTCAGAAGGATCTGTATTGGTGTCATCTTGGCTTTCCTGCTGATTTTCATTTTGTTGATCATCTGGCTGACCTTCTACTGGCTCGTCAGCTTTCGGCGGTACTGTATTGACTTGTCCTTTGCGCCATTCATCCCACTTGGCAGCCATCGGCGCGACCCGCTTCCGATATTCGTCCACCATAACCACAAACACGCCTACACCCATACCAACATCAGCAGCTATCTTTAGATAGGTATCTCCGTCGGCCAAGCGTTCTGTAATTTCCAAAAAGTCATACTGCATGTCGTCAAATCGTGGTGCCAAACCGCTGAGTATAAAATCCTGAATAATATCAAGGTCAATTTGCTCTGGATCAGCTTTAACCTCCACTTTCTCAAGCGGAAGCCCAAGGTCCATAGAGAGTTGTTCCCCTTCTGGCTTAGCTACGGACACCATACCGCCATCATCAACGGTGTATTTAGTGATTGGCTTGCCCGTTCTGGCATTCTTCAACACCTTGTACGTAACGATCTGTGAATCCAAACCTCCGATGACTTTAATCTCCAACATGCTTTGAAGCGTATTATATTGACCGTCCAGCTCAGAAGCCGGGATACTAATTGTAATTTCCGTTTCTTCCGCTGATTTGAGATTGATCTTTTTAACGGTACCTTTGAAATTTATATAGCTCATTTTTAAGCCACTCCCTTAATAAAATTTTGATGATAGGCCCAGCAAAGTGCGATAGCGTCTGAAGGATCGAAAAGCCGTTCCCTCACGTCCCCAATTTTGTATTTGCCCCGTGGATCATTCCTCTTGTATAAGACAGGAACCGCAATTTCGTCATAGTCCAGGTCGAACAACATCTGCATTTCCACGGCGACTGTCTCTTTATCCGCGTTCCCTTTGCCAGTCTGCATTTTAAGCTCTGAAGGTCGAATAGCCTTGATAGGTTTGTCCAAATGCAAAGCAGCCAACGTAACCATGGAATACGCTCCAACAAGAGCCAGCACACTATTCGCATTTTTAAAGTGAACCGGACGCTCTAATACAATCAGTTCCGGTTCTTCCTGCTCGATCAATCGGAACGTGTCCTGATAGATGGCATCCAGCACATTTGGCATTTTAATTTTTGAGAAGTCACGCAAACCAAAATCAATCGGCTTTCCGTTCTTCATCGTGGCCCAACCATCAAAATTTGTACCGTGGTCAATCCCCATAATCTTCAAATGTTCTTCCCCCTATTTTCAGGCCAGTCCTTAACAATTGATCGGAACTCAACAATCCCCTCGTCAAGCTCGCTCCGGGCAATGTCAGGGAACTCCTCAAGCAGCTCCACTTCGTCAGGCACATAGCCGGTACAAACAAAACGATGTTTCATGTATTCGTAGACACTCCAACGTGTCCAGCATGACGCTTTCATTAGGCTCCCCGCCGGATTACCCGCTTTTTAAGACCGGATTTGCTAACGAGCGCCATTTCCAAATCTGTATCCAGCACCACCAACCATGTGTTGGGCTTGAGCTTCCAAGCCTTCATTTCTTCTTTCTGGCGACGCGTCGGCCGCGCTGGCCGTGTTGGTTTCCCCATGTCCGTTCCTCCCTTATGCAATTTGCTGTGTTTCTTTCTCGAATTTGAGCTTCACCAGCCCAGTAGGACCATTCCGTTGCTTCGCCAAGTTGATTTCCAAAATACCCGGGTCTGGCGTGTCTGGATTGTAATATTCATCCCGGTATAACATGAGAATGTCATCGGCTACGGCGCTGATCGCCGCACTTCCCGATAAGTCCGAAACAAACGGCCTTTTATTTTGCCGAGTCTCCACATCCTGCTTGACCTGTGATAAACCGATCAATGCACAATCGCAGTCCTTTGCAGCTTTCCGTAGCTTCTGACATACCCGATGCAATCCAGAACCGCTATTGTCATTACGCTCCGCTGGTTCAAGCACTTCCTGCAAATAGTCCACAATGACCAAATCCAGTCCTTCCTGCCGCTTGATTCGGCGCATTTCGGAACAGATGTACTCCGCAGTCACCCCACGACTATCATCGATGTGAATTTTGCGTAAAAACTCCATCTGCGTAGAAATGCGCTCGATCTGTTCTGGTTTCAAATGACCCGAACGGATTGCTTGCAGCGGAATACTGCATAGATTAGCGATCATCCGGTTATAGATTTGCGCTTTGGACATTTCCAGACTAAAGTCCGCTACCTTATGCCCCCGCTGAGTTGCCCGCATCTTGATTTCATTGGCAACCGCTGATTTACCCATACTGGTCCGAGCGCCAATGACAATCAGGTTAGTACGCTGGAACCCTAGTGTCAGCCGATCCAACGCAGACCAACCAGTCATAATGCCAAGTGCGCGACCCGGGTCTTGAGCTTTGAGCACCAAGTCCTCATACCACTGGATGATGTCGTCCACAGTGGTATCTTCCCGCAAAGCTTTCGGCCGGATATCCAAAGAGCGCTGTTCAAATTGATCCAACAATTCCTCAAATCCACCCGCTGACATATCCATGAATTTTTCACGGTACTCACCAACCAAATCCAGTGCTTTACGACGAGCATCGGTTTCAATGAGCTGCCTGATATTCTGCTCCAATATGGAAATTGAGAAGGCTGAGCTAGTTAGTTCGGAGAGGTAAGAAACTCCCCCCACCTTCTCCATATGCTTTTCAAACACCGTTACCAATCTGGTCATGGACAGCTCCTGCCCCATCCGGTGTAGTTCTTGGATCATCTTCAATAGGTTTCGATGCCAAGGGTGTGTGAATAAGCTTGGTTCAAGCGTGACCGCAACTTCGCCTACCAGCGTAGGGTCCAGAAAAAAAGAACCTAAAATTTCGACCTCAAGTAACTCCGTATTCAGCAAGCCTCTGTTCATCTGCCTTTCGCATCAAAATCGTAATGGGGTCGTCTTCTTGAATTTCTGCTTCCGCCGGTGAAGCCCGATCCATTCGGCGTTCCGTTTCCGGTCCACCACGTTTACGGTATCCTTCCAGCGTACCCCGGACGTAAGCCAGGCTCTTTTTATTCTGCCGGACGGATTCACGCATAGCTTTTAGCAGCCACTCTCCGCCATAATCGTCAAACAAGACCCCAAGGTCCTCGGTTTCAAACTGGGTAACCTTCCCTGCATCCGTAAAATTGTTTTCGTAAGCACGGTAGATATAGCCAAAGGAATAGTCTGAAGGAAGACGACCACCGCCTCCGTTCTCTGTACCTATTCCCTGTAAAGTATCTAAAGAAGTAGTAGTATTTTTTTTAATAATTGCTTTAAAGATTGTTTTAGAGAGCCGAAATCCCTTGGTACGTCTAGAGAAATCACGCTTCACACTTCCCTTTTCAGGAAGTCTAAACTTCCTTTTTCGGGAAGTTTCCGCTTCCTCTTTCGGGAAGTCACTTCCCTTTTTAGGAACTGACTTCCCTTTTAAGGAATCATCAGACACTTCCCTTTTTGGGAAGTCATTTCCCTTTTCAGGAAGTTTTTTTGATAAATTTGGTGATGTATTTTCGATATTTAAACGAACCAATTCATTCATTTTTCGAGAGTCGAACGCAGATACTGTTTCAATCTCCCACTGGTCAAAATGCTTATTAAATTGGTATGCATTTAGTGAAGGTTCTCTGAATATCACCTTGCATTCGACCAACGTGTCCAATGCTTCTCGGATATAATTTTGACGAACACCGCACAATTCAAAGTCCTTTAGTTGTGGAATGATTGCCGATGGCTTCCCACACCCCCAGCTCAGCGTAAGAATAAAATCAATGATGTTTCGCTGCCGCTGAGTGAACTTCCGCCGGATCAGCTCTCGGTGTATTTCGTGCGATATTCGTATGTGTGCATCCGTAGGCTGAGGGTTTACGCTGGAATCCACCGGCTACACCACCTAATCTTTTGTTATACTGTGGACCTGAACTTCAAAATCGTTATTGATGCCATGTGCTGTTTGCAGCCCTACCTGTATGCCACGTCCAAGTTCTGTAATTACCATATTGATGAATTCGGGCATGTGTTCCGGCTTACCAGACACAGCCATCTGAGCTCCTATTGCATAAGCCATGGACTTGAAATGTTCCGTCATGCTTTCAGGGCCTTGTTCCTGTGCCGCATCAAATAAATCATTTAATTGGTCGAATATAGTTTGATTGGTATGCATCACAAGATCAGCGAACATAACAGAGTTGAAGCCATAATTAGGAACCTCTGCTAAGTAAACGCCCGTGGACCAGCCGCTGACTTCTGTTTGTTCGACGGTGTATACTCGGCCCTCGATCAGGCCTTTTTCCCTTGCCCTAATACGCTGCTGTTCGTGACCATTTTTATTGAGAAAGACCACTTTGTGGCCTTTCTCAGCATAAATATTCATATAACACACTCCCTCATCGTTTTTTCTCTCCAAGCTTTGTTGCCCAGGCAGCGACCCGGCGTAACTTCGATGTCGCCGCCCTTTAACGTAAGAGACGAACAATCCAGTTGATCGCTCGTAGTACATGCCGTTCAACACGGCAGGCTCGTTCGTAGCGAACAGGTTGAGCTGCTCAACCTCATTCATAAGCTTGGCCCCCTATCATCCCGCAGAAATATATAGGGATACTTCGCACGGACTGTCGTCCAACCTGGGTAACCTCGCCCGAAGTATTCTCGTACCTTGCGCTTAAAAGCTTCCGGGTCGGATTCTTTGATTCTCCAAATGTGTTCACCGATCATGCTGCGCAACAACGGTTTACCAGTGATCGCATCTATATTGCTCATTCAAGATCTAACTCGTCCTGGCCCGATCCAGCATCAGGTTGCTTCGGATCAGCGTCACCTGACTGAGTTGTATCATCACCCTGTGGTTCCTGTGGCATTTCAAAAACAAAAGGCTCATCGTTTGGTGTGATATCCTTGCGCACCGTCTCGTCCTGAGTAACCGCAGAAGCGATTTCCACACTGATGGGTAGCCACTTCCAACCCGAACGAACAACCGTCTTCTTGCACATTTCGGTATAGTCAGTCACCCAAGGGCCTTTACTAGATGCTTTGGAACGCTTCTTATGCTCTTCAATCTCGCTGATCGGCATATAGTGAATGAAATGACCGCCATCATTAAACTTGGCAACCATATAAGCTCCGATGATTTTGCCTGACTCCTTTGGTTGTTCATCTTTGCGCAAAAACCAAGGAACGTGCTGCAATTTTTCCTCCAGCCCATATGTCAGCTCAATGAAATCATTTTCATAGACTTCGTGGGCGGCAATAGACTTGATGTTTCCAGACCGTCGTGCTAGATCAATCATTCCCTTGTAGCCGATGATGAATGTGGCTTCTGTACCGTATGGGATGATGTAGCAATGACCGATCAGGCCTGGTTCCAGACCAAGCTGCGCGGCTTGCATGACCGCCCCCATGAGTGACGGCATAGAGCATTCCAGTAGCTTCGGATTCGTACGAATCGTCGTCAGGGCAATACGGCTGAGCCGATCAATGCTCATATGCTTTGGCATAGCCTCCGCAATCTGATACTTCATTTTGTCCATATAAGCAGCGATGGTCTGAGAAGGTGTAGGCGCATCGTTTTTTGCCCCAGCCGCCTTATTTTGAAGCTTTTTTTCAAGGGTTGCTCCGTTACTGCGTTGTCCTGCCATAATAGCCTCCTTACTTCACCAGAAAACGTCTTGAAGACGTGGTGTTCGCGTATTTTTCAAAGATGTGTGGCTGTTCCTGCTTCAAACGCTTAGTGTCCAGGCGCGTTGTTTGACTGGATTTCCAAGTTACCAAGGGTTCCCCATTATACGTGGCAACCTCATTTTCACCGATAGCTGACTTTAGCTCGTTCTCCAATCGCTTAACCTGTTCTGCAGCCGCTTGTGCATCTTCTTTAGCCGCAATGAGCTTGTCTACCATCAAAGCCTGCTCCTTCTCCAGCGTAATTTCTGTCGCAGGACGTGAAGCAGGATACAGCCGATTCAACAAATCCGTCGAAGCAGCGCTACCGTCCACCATAGGTGGAACACGTGGAATCACATGATTGTTCCAAAACTCGTCCTCGATCTGCACGAGAGAATCAATAATGCCCTCGTTTCGTTCGACCAGCTTATACTGGAACTTCTGGCCACCGATCAAAACAGCAAAGTACCCGTAATCTACACCAAGCACAGCCATGTAATGCTGAAGCTGAATGGCATACTCGTCAGGAACCTGATCGTCTGCCCACTCATCCAACTTGTAGGCACTGGCCGTCTTACACTCCAGGATACCTATTCCACGACCGCCCTTATCCATAATGAGACGATCTACGTTACCAAGCATGAATGGATGGTCTGGATGCTGGTACATCTTATTGCTGCGTTGCACGCGCAATCCAGTTTGATTCATAAACTCACGGGCGACTAAATCTTCCAGTTGGTTGCCCCAATAAGCTGCTTCTCCCGGCTTGTCCGGTACGATTTGATCAGTTTTCTCAAGAAAGACACCAACGGGTGATTTATAACGGTTCAGCCCAGCTACAGCAGAAGCATCAGAACCCCCAATACCACGTTTACGTAGTTTCAGCCATTCATCCCGCTCGATGCCTTTTGTAATAGCAGCTACATTCATAGCCATGCCTATCGCTCCCTCTTGTTTGGTTGGCCCCCATCTGCTACGATAGGGGCAAGCAAATATTTAGTTTTCAATGTTCAAGGTGACCCGGTGCAACGGGTCATTTTTCATGTCCATCAACTCTTCTATCCATGCTCGTCCTCCAAACTTCTGATAAAATGGAGTTGCCACACACCATATTAATCAGTTGAGGAGAGATTACTTTGAAACTTGGACTATCGTATGAAGATTTAGAGCAATACGGGTTTGTTGAGTACAGTAACTCCACTTTGGATGTAATTGAAGAATCCGAGAAGGACCCTGTTTTATCCAAAATGGATGCAAAATTTGTATTGAATGAGTCCGCACACGAAGGTATTATTCGTGCAGTTGCAAAGATGATTGAAGCGAACAACGCCGAGCTTCTAAAGCAGTTAAAAGCCGCTGGCGTTCTTCCGGATCAGCAACCAACTTCTCAATCCGACGCTTCCGAAGCCCAATGAGTTGAAGTTCCTGGTTTATAACAGCCGTCGTTCCCACGGCGGCTTCCAACGTCGCCACACGGGCTTCCAGCTTGGCAATACGTTTTGTTGTTTTGCTCACCTACCCTACCTCCTCCGCATCATGTTCCACGATCTGTCGGTACTCAACGATCACTGGGGCATTTTCAATGCTGACAATCAGCTCACCCTCTCCATCCAGAACAAAGAACTCTGAATGAACATGATTTTCATACTCTGCACCGACTTGCTTGATCTCGATGATCTCGCGGTCATTGTGCTCACCACCAACAGCAAAAACAAAAGCTGGAATCGTAGCAATGGTTATGGATTGAATCACTTGCATAAGGCATCCTCCTTCCATATGTATTGCGGTTTCCCGCGACCTTCGCCCCCGAAGGGGCTAGGTTTCGTCCGCTCCGCTGCGGACTCGTCAGGCGGATTACTTATTCAGCGGGCACCATCGTTTAGAAGTCTTTAAGGTGAGCGGGCTGTACGGAGTCATGTCACCGAACCCGATAAAGTTGTAGACAGGCATGCCTCGGCTGTCCTTGATCTTGCCCGCGCGGTGAGCTGGATGTTCGCAATAATACTTTTTGCGACCTGTGCGGCCCTGCTGTGACTGCATTCTCCCGTGTTCCTTGCAAAACGAGCAGTACCTACATTGCTCCTTCATTTACACTCGCGGCGGCCAATTCCATTCACCAGGCTCGTCGCCTTGGCGAACGTTCAGCGCATTGAACTGCTTACCGAACTCATTCCACACAGCCAGATTCACCATACCCTCTGTGTCCGGGTTAACGTGGACAACTATCGCTGCAAGCGTCTTGCCTTCCTCGTCTTTGTAATGCACATTGCGTACTACTGATGGTTTCATGTATTTTCCTCCCTTTCGTGTGTAGTAAAGGTGGGCAAGGATTTGCACCTCGCTACGGTTTGCACTTAGTTTTTCGTTGATCGCCAGTCTCAGACCAGACTTCACCGCAAAGCCGCATTGGATTTTATAGCCGACTAATGCCGACAACTTAAACGCCGGGATTTACACCCTACTTCTAGACTCACAAGCGTTGCGTTCCCTTTTCTGCCACCACCTTGGATGCGTCAGCCGCATCTTCCGACGCCGAACGGGAGTTGGTTATGTTACCGTCCGACGCCGGAAGACAAGGCCGACATGGCCTGTCCGTTGCCAGCTTGTTCTAAATTGCTGGCAATTGTTCAATTTCACATAAAATGCGGGCCGAATATTCTATAGGCAACTCCCGAAGGCTTGCCATTGCATTGTCCCAATTGATGTAAATTTCGTTTCGATCTGCCCAAAGAATCTTGCCTTCTGGACTTAGCGGATCGACTCCCCGTATGGCAACTGTATTAATTCTCAAGGCGTGTGCTTTCTCGACGTAATTAGAAATGATCTTTTCAGCCAAATCCTGTGTCATACACGCTCACCCTTGCTTTCTGCCGCAGAAGGAGATAAAATGAGCAGCACAAGAGACTTTAAGCGAGTTCTCAAAGTGAGTGTCCGCCCTAGCCGGCGGGCATTTTTATTTTGTTTCATATCCGTAATTTCCTTTTTTAAAAACCAATCCCACGTCCCGTCCTCTGGTTGAATCACTGTTAACCGATTCTGCATAACTGTGAGTTCATCAATACGTTGCTGTACGATGTTCATTCCCTTCCCTCATTTCATATATTTTTTAGCCTTCAGGTCAGCGCGGTGTTCTTTCCACGTTGCCAGCCACGAAAATGAATACTCTTTACATAGCACCGCAGCAAAATGAGTAAGAGCTGTAATAGCTTCAACCGTCTCCATTAGCAGACGCTTCATATTTTGGCGTTCGGATTCTGTGAGCTGGTCAGCAGTCTTACTAATAGGAACCTCAGCAGACAAAACAAGAACTTCCCTCATTTCTTCAACCGTCTTGAACAGTACGCTTGCCCTATGTAGGTCCACATTATCCAGCCAAGGAGCAAAGGCTCCGCCGGTTACTTCCCCGGCTGCTGCAATGAAGAGTTGGCCGTCGTCGTAATGTTCGGTAGTGCTACGCATCAATTCTTTTGAGGGCTTACGGGAACCATTCGCAATCTTCCCGATCAACGAAGCATCAACATGAGCCACACGCCCAACAGCGTTACGCGTCTCACCTTTCTTTTTTAAAAGGTCTTGTAACGCTGGTCCGAATTGTCCGATTGACACTTTCAAATCCACTCCTTTGTCCGGTTTTGATATTTGGATCGGCTACACTAAGTTGGACAGAAAAAATA
>NZ_ASRY01000066.1 GCF_000520815.1 Paenibacillus maysiensis
GAAGAGGTAGCTGCTGCGAGCGCGGACCCCTTGCAGGAGAGAGCGATCGCGTATCTCAAAGAGCAGGTGTCCACCGTTTTGAAATGGCCGGTGAGCCGCCTTGACGCGGATGCGCCGCTCGAACAGTACGGGATTGATTCCATGCTGGTGATGAAGCTGACCAACCAGTTGGAAAAAACATTTGGCTCTTTGCCCAAGACGCTCTTTTTTGAGTACCAGAACCTCCGAGACCTGGCTGGGTACTTCCTCGACTCGCATCGAGCGCAACTGGTGCGGCTGACAGGGGACGAGGAACCGGCGCAAGACGCCGCGCCGGCCCGCAAGCCTGCGGTCAAGGAGACGCCGGAACGGACGGCGTTCGTCAGCCGTCGACGTCAGCGGTTCACTTCGATGGCGCATGCACAAGAAGAGGGAGCGAACGGCAAGCTGGACGTCGCGATCATCGGCGTCTCCGGCCGCTATCCGGGGGCGCGCAACCTTCAGGAATTCTGGGGCAATCTGCGGGACGGCGAGGATTCGATCACGGAGATTCCTCAAGAACGCTGGGATCATAGCCTCTATTTTGACCCGGACAAAAACAAGGCGGGCAAGACGAACAGCAAATGGGGCGGATTTATTGACGGCGTGGATCAATTCGATCCGCTGTTCTTCAACATCTCCCCGCGCGAGGCGGAGCTCATGGACCCGCAGGAGCGACTGTTCATGCAGACCGTCTATGAAGCGATGGAAGACGCCGGTTATACCCGCGAGACGCTCGCCAAGCAGCGCGGACGGGGGCTTGACGGCAACGTTGGGGTCTATGTCGGCGTGATGTACGAAGAGTATCAGCTGTACGGCGCACAGGAGACGCTGCTTGGCCGCCCGATCGCGCTGGCGGGAAGTCCGGCTTCGATCGCCAACAGGGTGTCGTACTTCTTCAACCTGCACGGGCCGAGCCTTGCCGTCGATACGATGTGTTCGTCTTCGCTGACGGCGATTCATCTGGCCTGCCAGAGCTTGCAACAAGGCGGTTGCGAGCTGGCGATCGCCGGCGGTGTCAACGTCTCGATTCAC
>NZ_ASRY01000067.1 GCF_000520815.1 Paenibacillus maysiensis
CGCTGGTCGTTGGCTCTCTGCAAGAGATGACTGACAAGCTGAAGCGCTATGCAGCTGGCGAGACGGGCGTAGAAGACCTGTATCGCGGGCAATTCAGACGCAACAATGAGGATCTGATGCTGTTTGCCGCCGATGAAGACATGGCGCTGACGATTGAAGCGTGGATTGCAAAGCGCAAGTTCGGCAAACTCCTATCCTTGTGGGTCAAGGGATTGACCTTAGATTGGAAAAAGCTGCACGATGCACACCAGCCCCGCCTGATCAGTCTCCCGTCGTACCCGTTCGCCAAACAACGCGTCTGGCTCCCGGCGATCCGTGTAGCACCGGTAGCACCAGTCGCACCGGAGGGCGA
>NZ_ASRY01000068.1 GCF_000520815.1 Paenibacillus maysiensis
TGTTACATAGTTTCTATCGCCAAATGAAAAAGAACTTCAAACCGGCTATTTTCCAGTGGAGTCCTTCTTACATCTACTCTACATTCAAACTCTTCATAATAGAATAAATCCCCACCGACCAATTAAGGTTAGCAGAGCTTTTTTATAGTATCAGTATCTACACCATTAACCTTATTGTGGCACAACCTATAAACATTTGGAGATTTATCATCGCGCTGCTCATCGGTAACATCATCGGGAATCTTACTTACGGAAGGTTAGAATTTTTTCAATACAACACAGGAACTGGATTTTTCACATTAGAAAATCTTATTAAGTTTATTATCAACTATGGTCTTGCTGTGATTATTGCATTAATCATATATGTGTTGATTGGAAAAGTTTTTACGAGAAGTGGTCAGGAATAAACCAAAAGGGCTCTACTCGTATATAACCAGTAGAGTCCTTTTGCACATCCACCCTGAACTGATACTGACTCCGCTCAAAACATTTACCGTTAATCTAAATCGAATTCAGGTGAAAACTTTTCTACGGGGCCTTCATATAATCCAAAGAGTCATTTGTGTTCTTCATTCGGTTGTTTTAGAACAAGTAAGAGTTTTTTAATCTCAATCAGTTCGCCTTCGATCCGATGAAGGTGGCTCTGCATATCGTCAATCTCTTGTTCGGCTTTGTAGTTGATCGCGAAGTCAATGATCGATTCATGCTTATCCCTTGCAGTTTGGCGGTTCTGACTCATCATAATGACCGGAGCCTGGAATGCTGCGATAAAGGACAAACACAAGTTCAACAAGATAAATGGAGGTTCATCGAAATGAAAGCGAGTAAACGGCAAGCTGTTCAAGAGTATCCAGATGGTCAGAAAGATAGCGAAATAAGTAATAAATCTCCAGCTACCGCCGAATGATGCAATCCGATCCGCAAGACGATCTGACCAGCTTGTCTTTCTTTGGTACGCTTCATCTAAATGAGAAAGAATGCTATTTTCGTAACTATCGACTAGCCGATCAATACGACGAGTATTTTCCTGATTCAATTCAATATCAAAGCCTTGAATATGAGCAGCACTTTTATTTTGCTGCTTTTTTTGAAAAAAATTCATTTTTGACATGTCGACTACCTCCTTGTTTTAAGGCAGTCAGGCCCAATACTACTCCGTAGGAGAGGAGTTGCAACCATACTCAATTACGGTACCTAGTTTTAACCCGACTGCCAATAGACTCACTGGTTCTGGATCCGGTTCAGACGAACTTCGACTACTCATAGAATGGTTCAACCCCTCTCCCATTATCATGTTGTAGGCTCCATATTTTACTGATTCACACTGGAACCATATCACTGCCAATACATAACACATTGAAAAAAACGCCCCTCAGCTCAACTGAAGGGGCGTCGTTCTGCATGCAAGATAAAGCATGCAAATATCCGATTCCCCCAAGTCGAGCTTTAGCACTATACGACGTAAAAGAACCAAAGTTCTTTAGCCACATTAAGAAGAGCCTTAATCCGGCAATTCCTGTTATACCCATTGGCATCTTTCGATGTTTCCGGGCAGTGGCTTATGTTCGTATAGGAGCCTCACCTAACAAGGACATCCATATTTCCTTAGCAAGCATACTGCTGTCCAAATGTGCTGTCAACCCAATTATATTTACTATATTTTACATGTGTTTGCATCTGGTGACAGCGACGCTGGCACTCCCCCACAGTTCCATATCTGACGTTAATACTTTATATGTATGGTTCATGCTAATCACCCCAGGTTAGCATTCAGTGATTGGAGTAATAATACCTCCAACGACAAAAAAAGACTCGCTAGTTGTCTAGCAGAGCCTTTTGGGTTTGCCTTCAACTAGTGTCCACTACTTTTTAGTTAACCTTTACGTTTTTTGAGCATCTTAATTTTAGGCTTGGCAAGAACGCCTATATCGTCGCCTGCAAGTAGCATACTATCCTTGTTTATTTCAGGCCACTTCTGACCTCTTAAACGACCACCTGCTCAAAGCAGGTGGATTTTGACATGAATGTCGATGACTAAAGTCGTTACCGAAGACTTAAGTTCTTCTGAAAGTCCATACGCTTAAGCGTATTGAAACTGCGACTAAAACTCGTCCTCTATTTTAAACGTTTCGCTCTTTTCTTCACTAAACTGATTCGCAATGTAGTTCCTGATCATTTCCTCCGTCACATTTCCCACGGTCGCACAAAAATAGCCTCGTGCCCATAAATGCTATCCCCAGTATTTCTTTTTCAACTCCGGGAATTCATCCTGTAACAATCGCGACGATCTTCCCTTTAGATATTGCACAATTTTACTTGGCGCCAGGCTCGGTGGGCACGATAACAACAGATGAATATGTTCCTCCCCACACTTCCCTGCAAGATTCCTATTCCTCTCGCTTCGCATCCTTGCCCGATCAGTTCCCGTGTTCTTACCGCCAGCGCTCCTTTCAATATCTTATACCGATATTTCGTCACCCAGATCACATGATACTTGATTTCATACACCGCATAGCTGTTCTTTTCGTATCCTTCCATACTCTCACCTCTTTAGTGAAAGTATTTCCAGTTCCCTTAAGGCTAAAAGCGGATACCGTCTAAAGACGGTGGAGTTAGACCTCGCTCTTGGAAATTAAATTGTTTCTGTTGCTATAACGCCCACGGATTTTAAAAACCCATATGTTATTAACCTAATACGAACGAGCAGGATAGTTGAATAACAGTAATCAATCTAAGGAGCATGTCGACCTACGCAAGGCTTCAGCCTAAACGGGACTACGCAGGTTGTAGTTAAATTACTATTGTGATAAACTGAATGTAATTTGATGATGGGAGTTGAACGGATACATGTAGAACTTTCTTGCTTTGAGATCACGAAAAGAACGGACTCAGCGATCGGCTGTGGTCGTTTTATTTCATCTCTGCAAGAAAGGTCTGCGTTTCGTTTGCGCTCCCTCTCCGGACAGTCATACGGCCCCTTGGAATGGGGTCGTATTTCCTCGTATGGATTAGAGCCGCAAGATAGCACCTTTCTTGCGGCTCTTTTTTATTTCCAAACGAAAGGATGATTACCATGCCCGCCATTCAGGTAACCAATCTTACTTTCTCCTATCCAGGCAGCTATGACCCCATATTCGAAAATGTTCATTTTCAAATTGATACAGACTGGAAGCTGGGCTTTACGGGACGAAACGGTCGGGGGAAAACGACGTTCTTAAACCTGCTGCAGGGGAAGTACGAATACAGCGGTACGATCTCCACACCAATCGCCTTTGATTATTTTCCGTTTCCCGTCGAACACCCGGAGTATTTGACCTTAGACGTCGTCGAAGAGATCGTGCCAAGCTATGAGAGCTGGAAGTTGATGCGCGAACTGAACCTGCTTAAGGTTTCAGAAGACGTGTTGTACCGGCCATTCGAATCGCTGTCCCAAGGAGAACAGACGAAGGTATTGCTGGCCGTGCTATTCATCCAAGACAATCGATTTCTGCTCATCGACGAGCCGACCAATCATCTCGACTTGCACGCACGCAAGCTTGTCGCCGATTATCTGAATACGAAGCGCGGTTTTATTCTTGTTTCACACGACCGGGCTTTTCTCGACCGCTGCGTGGATCATATTCTATCGATCAACAAAACGAATATCGAAATCCAAAAAGGCAACTTTTCCAGCTGGTGGACGAATAAAACTCGCCAGGATACGTTCGAAATGGCACAAAACGAAAAGCTGTACAAAGACATACAGCGTTTATCAGCTTCTGCTAAACGTACTAGCGGCTGGTCTTTCGAGACCGAAAAATCGAAAAACGGCACACGAAATTCCGGCTCCAAGCTTGACAAGGGTTACGTCGGGCATAAGGCAGCAAAAATGATGAAACGCTCGAAATCCATCGAACAGCGGCAACACGCCGCTTTAGAGGAAAAATCGAAACTGCTCCGAAATATCGAACAGTCAGAAAGCCTTGCGATCTCTCAGCTCGTGTATCCCAAATCGGAACTGGCTATGCTGGATCACGTCACGATTTACTACGGGGAAAGAGCGGTTTGCAAGAACGTTTGTCTGACGATCGAACCAGGAGATCGGATTGCAATTTCAGGTCCAAATGGTTCAGGTAAGTCTAGCTTGCTCCGCCTGCTCAACGCTGAGGAGCTACACTATACAGGAACGTTTCAGCGGGAGCCGCAGCTTCGCGTTTCCTATGTATCCCAGAATACTTCTCATCTGCGAGGAACGCTTTCCGATTATGCAGCAGAGCACAGAATTGACGAAAGCTTATTTAAGGCCGTGTTGCGTAAGCTAGATTTCGCCCGCATCCAGTTTGAGAAGGATATATCGGCGTTTAGCGGCGGGCAGAAGAAGAAGGTTCTGATCGCGAGAAGCCTATGTGAGGAGGCTCATCTGCATATTTGGGACGAACCGCTTAACTTTGTCGATGTGATTTCCCGGATGCAAATTGAGGAGCTGCTGCTTGAGTACACGCCGACCATTGTATTCGTGGAGCATGATCGGGAATTTCATGACCGTGTCGCCACGAAAACGATTGAACTCGGTGGGGATTAGAATTTTACAAAGTGACTTGGTGTAAGACATGATTTAAACGGCAGAAAGCTTTGCATAACAACTTTTATGAAAAGGGAAGAGATTGAACTAAAGGGACACGATAGTTCAATAGAACATCGGCAGTCTAGGATTTTATTTTCTCGTCCATAGCTGCCGTTTATTCTATTTGAGTGCAGTCTAATACTTATCTCAACTTATAAAAACAAAAGCCCTCCATATTAAGAGGGCTTGAACATGCAACATTTTTAGGCTCTTCGCTCTATTGGATGGGTAACGCCGTATAG
>NZ_ASRY01000069.1 GCF_000520815.1 Paenibacillus maysiensis
CATAAAACGGGCTGTGCCCGGGTCGTACCAGCGAGCGCGCAGGTACTGGAGTCCGGTCGTATCATCCCAATACTCGCCGGCATAACGCAACACGTTTGGTACGGTCTCCTTGACCGTCTCCGGGCCGCCCCAGATATCGTAGCTGTAGCTGTTCAGTTCCTTACCTGTACTATCGCTCAGGCCTACCACATCACCGTGACCATTCAGCTGATAATATTGCAGTTGTCCGCTTGCTTTATCTTGTCTAGCCCACAGTTGACCAGACAAGTCATACACGTAAGCGTACGTGATCTTCGCTGCTCCACCTTCGACCTCAGCTTCCGCAATTAGCTTCGCTTCTTCGTCATAGTAATACCGGGTCGTTTTGCCGCCCTCTGTACGCTCGTACAGCAGCCCGTCTCCGTTATAGCTGTACCCGACCTCTTTGCCTTCACCGCTCACCTTCGTCAGACGGCTGACAGAATCATACGTATATTCAGCGTTTTTCATGCCAAACACTTTGCCGCTGCCTTCGGCGCTTCGGTTTCCATTCGGATCATAGCCGTAGGTCTTGTTCTTCTCACCTGCGGCTTCGCTGGCTATTCGGTTTGACGGGTCGTATCCAAATTGGTCTGTTGTTCCGTTTTGTGTACGTCCGATGATGTTTTTATTCCCATCCCGTTCATAACCAAATTGGTGCAGCGCCGTACCGCCTTGCTCTACCGTTACCCCGGACAAATCCAGTCCGTTATAGCTGAATCGCGTACTCAGCCCTCTGCTTGAAGCCTGACTTTTCAGCAAACCATTCGGTGCATACTCAAATGTCATGCGATCCAGTGAACCGCCCGTAGCAGCACTCGCTCCTGCCACACTCTGTACGTTTGCTGTACCCGTTCCACTGCTAACGTCCATTTGAGTCACTTGGCCCAAGCTATCCAGCTTGGACTGGACATGCATAGACGTTCCAGAAGCATCGGTCAGCACATAACCTGTGCGAGACTGCTTATTGTACTCATAGCTGATTTGCGTGCCGTCCGGGTACTTCAGTCCGGTCAACGACCCATCGGATGGATCATAGGCATAGGAGGTCGTACCCTGCCCATCTGTCATGCTTTTTCTTCGTCCTGCGTTATCGTAGGTATAATTGGTTTTAAAATCAGGGCCTGCTGCTTCCGTAACCAGCCCGTCCGCGTTATATTGAAAGGTGATTGCGTCCGATTTCCCCGTCAACATACGGGTGATATTGCCATCCGTATCGTAAATATTTAGCGTTGTTCCTCCGCTTGACTTCTCAAGTAACGTACGTCTGCCCAGCTCATCATACGAATACACATTCTTTTGCCCATCAGGATACTGAACAGTCTTCAAATTTCCGGCCAGATCATACATATAGCTGGTCTTTTGTCCAGATGGATCTGTGACGGAGATCATTTGTCCCAGTGCATCGTAATCATAGGTCATACGTTGGCCGTTACCGTCCGTCCGGCTAGTGACCATACCCGCATGATTATAAGCTAACGACTCCAGCGGCTGAAAGGATCCATTTTTAGCTTCTTGGGTGGAAGTCACACGACCTAAAGCATCCGATACCTCACGCACACGATAACCAGCCGCATCCGTATAAGTGACCGTTCGATCCACCGCATTATACGCCACGGTATCTGCTGTTCCATCCGCATAGGTCGTCTTCACAGGCCGTCCAAAAGCATCGTAGGCGTAGCGAGTGGTGGCTTGTTCCGCATCCGTGCTTTCTACCCTATCTCCATTATCGTCGTAGCCATATCCGTAGATCGCGTCATCCACCTGCTGCTGGAGCAGCTGTCCGAATGGATTATACAATCTTTCAGCGCTCACGCCATCGGGCCCGGTGACGGTGACATCGTTCGTATCATCCTTATACACCACAACGGTTTGAGTTCCATCCGGATAAGTAACCTTCGTTACACGCCCCAACGCGTCATACACATAGGACTCCGTTTTGCGCTTGGCATCGGTTTGGGACTTGATTTCTCCAGTCGGATAGTAATCATACGTATACTCAACACCTTTAGGCAAAAGCTGCCTTGTTGGGAGCTGAGAACCATAGGGAGAATCATAATCAATAGAAACATCCGTATAGTTTCTGTCGTCAATGAGAACCTTCTGACCGCTTACATTCCCTTTTGCATTGTAAAAAGTATACCTGTGTGATAAAAGCTTCCCTTGCTCTGTACCTTCATAGTTTTTCAGTTCATACAATTGGCCCTCTGCTTTATAGGTTCGAACTGTCGTTCCGGTTTTTCCTTCACTGATTTTGCTAACCGTCTGAACAGGTTGTACCCAGAAAAAAGGCTCATTAGAGGTTTTATACGTATGAACCGTCTCCGATCCCGTACTTTGGGATATTTTCAAAGGAAGACCATATTCATTGTAGTCATAGGAGGTCGTTACAGGTTCTGATGGAGAACCGCCCTCCGTATAGGACTCTCGCATTTGCACAGGCAAATTCCAGTTCACAGCATCATTATACGTATAATCCACATGATAGCCGGTAGAATCCCCCTCTTGATCATAGCGGCTAAGAACCGGTTAGGGTATAATCGTCAACACTTTAACGAGTACGTACATTTGCATTTGAAGAACTATCATATGGGTCTAATGAGAGTAAAGTTCTATTTGAGACTGCCACCCGATTCATTCGACACTGGGTAGGGTTAAAAAATAAGACCTTGAGGATTGTCGTCCTCAAGGTCTCGTGTTCACGCTTTAATGTTTAATAGTTGCTCTTTCATTACCCAATTTACAGGTCTCTTCTTCGGATTCGTCCAAGGAGTGCCTCTAGCTATCCATTCATTGCGATATTCCTCAAATGTCTTCCCTAAGTCCAAATCGTCATATCCAGACTGAAAACCACAACATTCACAAATAATAAAATTCGGAGCAGCATCTTCAAGATATTGTGGCCATTCCAATTTATCAAAACCACAAACATTACAAGTATACACAGTTTCACCCTTCTTATTTCAAGTCGTTAAAGTAATTAATACCTCTGCTTGGTTTAAAGTAAGTCCCTACTTGAAATCCGTCATGTAAAATGGCCAACTCATTCGTTGATTTATTATAAGTTGCCATTCTACCATTTGAAAGTGCTTTTCTAAAAACATTCTTGCCGTCCGCTTCCTTCAAAGCCAAATTAAATGCTTGCTCAAAATATCGATCCTTCGTAATATTACCAAATTCCTTTTTACCACCATGCTTACCCAAAACATGTTTTTCGTAATGAGTGTCAAAGTTTCTAAATTGACTGTAATCACAATTAATATTATGAACCCAAATACCCAAGTCACTTACAAAGTACGTATGGAAGTCAGCAACAGTAAAGTTGTATACCTTTACCTTTTCATCGTGATGTACAATTTCAATGTTGTCAATCTTTAGATGGTTTCCGTTGCTTTGGACTAACTCATCGCCCACCTTCAAATCAACAGCAAGTACCCATTCCTTGCCATCAACCCAAAATGGATGATTGTCAGTTGTCTCAATAATTTGATTCCCAACCGACAACTTATAGGTAGTATCTTTCTCATTACGATGAAGAGCAACAACTCCCTTGTAAGCTTGCTCTCCGGTTTCCTCATCCTTGGCGAGAACCCTATCTCCGACTTCAATGTCTTCGATATTTTTCTCCCCTTCGTCTGTTTGAACCTTCGTACCTGCGGTAAAGCAATTACACCCTCTTGATGATTTTCCTTTGCTCCCTTTGCCACCAACTTTTACATCGCTAATCATTCCCATTGCCGCTATTTCAAGGACTTCGGCATCTGTCCACTTTTGGTATGCACTTAACAACTGCCCTCTAGCCCAATCTGACTTGCCTGCACTATTCTTATAGTCACTCGTTCCCGTTAACAGGTCGTATAAGTAATTATACTGGTTTGCTCCTCCAAAAACCGACGAAAAATCGTATCGTTTCCGTATGAAGTCTTTGTACACCTGGTAATCCTGATTCTTGCTGGAACTCGATTTAACCCTGGCTTCATTTAGTAATATTCTAAGTTCCTGATAATCAAGGGTTTCGAAATAATGTCCACTTGGATCCACATAAATTAACGGATTATTCGCTACATACGCATACCCATTCAAGCTTCGCGGATCGCTAATCTCGCCTTGATACGTATCCTCGCCCATAAAACGGGCTGTGCCCGGGTCGTACCAGCGAGC
>NZ_ASRY01000070.1 GCF_000520815.1 Paenibacillus maysiensis
GCCGTTGATTGCATTTCCGCATCCTGCCTCGACAAGATTGTTCATTTTGATCCACTTGACTGGTAATTAAATATCGTTCATCACGATAATCCACGATATCTCCTGTATGTAAAGGTGTTGCTGCTCGAATAATTTTTTCATCGGTGCTTTGAATATTATTTGCCGCATCTCGAATCAGAGCAAGCTGTCGCATACCATTGATATGCACAAGCTCTCCCTTCTCTCGCAGAAAGAAATCCAGCATCGGTTCTAAGCTCCGTGTCACTCCTTCACCTCCAATACAAAATCTGGCTTGCAGCGAAATAGATACAATTCCATATAGTCACTCCATTCCTTGATGTCTAAAATAATAAAGACATCCTTGCTGATTCGAACATAGCCGTTTAATTGCAATAAAGACTCCAGTGGACAGAAAGCTCGATATGTCGTCTCTAGTGTGTAGCCATCTTCAAATAAAAAGCTTTTACGATAAGGTTGTACATCTGCCATCATAGACATAACAGGTGTGAAATTGGCATTATTCAAAATTTCCAGCTTCGTATCATAGAACATTAATCT
>NZ_ASRY01000071.1 GCF_000520815.1 Paenibacillus maysiensis
ACGAACATTTCCCCGGCCGAAGCGATTTCGACGCCGCAGCCTAACGTGCGAAGCAATCCCGCCAAGGCTACGTTGCCATTGGCCTTGAGTGCGTAATGCACACGCACAGCCGGGTGCAGCCGGGTTAGCAGCGAGCTGACATGAGCATGCAGCGCGTCGCCATCGTAATAATAAAATGGCGTCGGATGCTCGCCGAAGCGTTCCAGCAAGGCTTCGTCCTTTTTATCCATCTGCTGAATCTCCCCCCTCTTCTTTTTCCTATACAGCATAGATCGTCTGGCCTGAACGGGCGGCCTCATGAATAGCTGCCAGCAATCTGACGCGCTCGGCGGCCTCGTGGAACGGAATCGGCTCCGCGACTCCCCGGATGATGTTGCAGAACGCATCCAACTGATTGACGTAATAGTTCATCGGCTCGAAAACGGTTTTAATTTTGGAGTCTGCCATTGTATCCTTCGTTATTTCCGTCTTGAGCGTTATTTTATAAAAGCCCAGATTCGCCCGAAAGCAGTCCTGCAAAGTAACTACCGCCGAATCAAAGGTTAATACATGAGCGCAGCGGTATGGCCGCTCGAATGAAAAGAGGGCGGATGCCTCCAGTCCCCCCGGATAACGGGCCTGTGCACGAAATGTCCAGTCACAGCCGTTAGGACCGTCGAAATCTGATTGACTGCGGAACTCCGCCTGCTCCAGTCCAGCGACTGCCTGAAGAAGCTGGAGCCAATACACGCCCAGATCCCAAAAGCATCCCCCGCCCTGCTCCGGTCGGGATCTGTAATTCTCCACATGCCCGTCCTTTGCGGGAATGCACAGGCTGGTCGCTATGGAGCGCAAACGACCATAGCGACCGGAATCCACGATATTGCGCAGCTCGCGCTGCCAGGGATGATGCTGCACCATGACTCCTTCCAGCAGGTGAGCGCTGCTCTGCCCGACTGCCGCTTCCAGGGGAGCCAGCTCCGCCGGATTCAGACATAACGGCTTCTCTACAAGCACATGCTTGTGAGCCTGTAATGCTTTACCGATCCACTCGGCGTGCAGATCATTACTCAGCGCAATATACACGGCGTCAATCTCCGGGTCGTTCAAAAGATCCTTGGCATGCCGATAAACGACACTAACGCCGAAATGGTCCGCCAGATCTCCTGCCTTGGCAACGGTCCGGTTCGCAAGCGCGGTTACACGGGCCCCGGCAACGTGCCGAATTGGCTCCAGCAGCGCGCGAGGTGCAATGGCTGAACAGCCAATGAGGCCAAAGCGGATATCCCGTACTGCAGGCTCTTGCGCCGCTGCTGCGGCGTTCATGACCCTTTCTCCAATCCCATTGAGCTTGCCCGCACCTGAGTGTTCCTCACATATACCTCCACATATCGTGGTGTCTGACTTCGCAACTCCACGATCCTCCGATGCATGTCCTCCAGAATCTCAGCGCTGCCGCCATAAATTTGCATCCACGTATCATACCGTATCCCCAGTCCCAGCCGTTCCCACAGATCCGCATTATGCATCTCATGTACACCGAACGGCTCCAGCATAATGAGTGGAGTGGCTGTGGCGAACGAATCTGTCAGACTGCCCCCGCCAGGCTTGCTCACAATGGCCTGGACATGACATGCCTGATCCAGCATGCCATGGTAATCCGCCCCGACCTCATACAACGTCTCCTCGCCAGCCTTCACCTCACCGAAAGGCGGAAATGTATGCTCCCCGGCTTCATTCCGTTGCCATGTTCTCCACTGCGGGTCCATTCGGAAATAACGTATACCGTCCCGCTGTTCATCCGGCTGATCCTGATCATACAGCAGCAAATCCAGTGCCCAGCCCGTCTCTTTCAGCCGTCCAACCTTGTCACGGTACGTGCCCATGCCCCAACCGCCGCCATGCACAAATAAGCGGGATTGCCGTGCTTCAAATGGAACATGCTCCACAGCCGGGACATCAATATAGTGGCTGATTCTATTTTGGTCATTTTCAAAAAATGTCGTTTCTCCACACCCATCGGCAAAGTGCGGGTTATGCTTGGCAAGATTTTTCCACGAAGGAGAAGGCGTGGAATCCATATACACAATGTCCACATGTATCGATCCCGGTTCCCTGCGCTTGCGATACTCCTCCAGTACATACATCCAATGGCCGGACAAGCATATAAAATGCCGCCGATCCTCCTCCATCCATCGGGTCAGCAATACTTCCAGGGCGGCGAGATCAAGCGAATTGCGCATATCCTGCGGAACCTTCTGTGACATTAAGGCTACAGCGAAATTGTCATGGTACGCTTTGCGGCTTTTGTCCACCTTGAGACGGGCCGACTCGGGCAGCACATTTTCAAATACATGAATCGCCGTCTCCACGCCCAGCCTGCGAAGACCCGCTTGCATCAGCAATCCGGGAGTATAAAAGCCCAATCCGAAACCGGAACACAAAATCGTTATCAGCATACTTTCGTGCATACCCTTATGCATACTCTCGCTCATGCTCATACGCCTCCCGTTTAATTCAGCACTGTAAAATGATGCTCCGCCAAAAAATGCTCCAGTTTCGAAGTCAGACGCATTTTTTCCTCTTCACCCGCGGCAACCAGTTCCAAATAAAGACGACCTTTCCCTCGCGTCCGCTCACCTCCAGTTGCCTCTTCTTTACCCTGAAAATCAGCTACGCCCTCCGGTCCGCCAGACACAGTCAGGCTGTCACCACTGCCAATGCCGCTAACGCGAACCTGCTTGGCAGACGATCTGCCCCCGCGCTCCGTTGTTTTTCTGCTTGGGGTGCTTTTATGACCTGCATTCCTGTTTTCGCCATCTCGTCCACCCGTGTTCACATACAGCGTATTGGCACCCAGCGGCATCACGCCTTCTTCACTTTCACCTGTGAACAGCAATCCTTCACATTCCAGGCCTTCCAGCAATTCTTCATAGGACAGACTGCCATCATGGGACAGTGAATAATTCGTCAGCGTGCCACGCATATTTTTTCCAGCCAAAAAGGTGTCCAATTGGTGCTTGATCAGACTCATGGATTTACGGGCGTTAATTTCGATAATAGGCTCCAGCTTCCCGCCACGGAGTGTCATCGAGTCAATGCAGACGTCGCCGTAATAACCGTCCTGATACAACTGCTTCCCTACATCCTGCATTAAGCTAAAATAGCCCTCGCGCTCCAGCCGTTCCATAAAAGCCTTATCCGGCGATAATGATTCCCGATAGGCAAATTGGGTGTTAGCCAGCCACTGCACAGACAGAATATCGACACTTCCGTTATCACCAATCGTAAATTGGCATGAAAAATCCTGCTCCTTCTCCAGAAAAGGCTCCAGAAGGAACAGTACCCGTTTGCCTTTTCGTTCCTGTCCACGTAAATACGATACAATCCGGTCCAGCATCTGTGTTGAGGTAATGTGCAGGTTTCCTTTGCCCGATACACCAAAATCATCCTTGATTAAAAAGCTTCCATCCCGCAGCAGCTTGCGTCCCGTCTCAGCTACATCCGCAAACGAAGTCACAATATAGCCGGGATGGCACAGACCGAGACTGCGTTTTAAATCGGAAGAATAGGTTTTGGCATTCACCTTGCGGATCGTTTCCAGCGGCGGCTGATGCAGCGTAATCCCCCAGGCGCGTGCAGCCTCCTCGACATGAGGCAAACCCGCAAACGGGCTAAGCACACATCCCTCCAGTTGCGGAAACCCCGTACTGGTATCGGCCCTGCGACTGCCCAGCAGCTCAAAAACGGAAGCCGCCGACACATTCCCGGCCTGCTCCGTTCCGTCAGTCAAATCCCGTTCATTCACAGCCGGGCGAAAACCCAACTGCGCAATATACTGACGATGCACAGGCGAAATCGCATAGCGGGTCAACAACGCGTCTCCCGGCTGACAAAAGCTGAACAGAAGCTCATCCATACCTGCTACAATCGCAGAAGAAGCCCGGTCAGGAATGGCGGGCAGGGAAGCTAACTGGGCATCCCGCCAGTACACCTCCGCTTCGAACGTTCCCATATACAAATGACGCTGGTTTGGTATCGCATTCATATGATTCGCTTCCTTTCCTGCTTCGTAATTAGCCTGCTAGTACGGTAGCGCTACTGGCTTGCACTCGTATAATCACGCAAGGCAAACTGCCATATAAAGCGGATCACCGCCAGTAGCCAGATCGGGGCGAGGAATGCCCAAATGATCAAGCCGGGTTCCATTTTGCCCAGAATAAACATCGGTGGAAAATTACAAATCACAAACACCGGAAGCACGAACAGGCCGATACGTTGAATCAGGTTACTATACACCGCCATCGGCACATAGTTCGTTTCGAAAATGCTGTTGGACAGCTCCGTTACCCCGTTCGTGCGGATGATCCAGAAGGCCAGCAGTTGGGGCAGCAGAAACACGGAATAGGCCGTCAACACTCCGCAACCGAGCAGCACAGAAAAGCCCCCGACCGTCTCAAAGTTGAACGGCAGACCGAGCCGAACCCAGCCAATGCCCGTCATGATTCCACCGCCGACTACGTTTGGAACGGTGTAGCCCAGCTCAAATTGCCGCAGCGTCACCATAAATTGCAGGGACACCGGCTTGGTCATAAGCACGTCCAGTGAACCGGTACGGATTTTATCGGGCAGACTTGTAAAATTACTGTAGAACAAGCCGCTGTAAAAGCCGCTCATCATCGTAAATACGCCAATATATAACAGCACCGCGTCAGGAGACCAGCCATTAATATCCGTTCCGGCCCGGTACGGAACGGAGGCGTACAGCAGCTTGATGAGCAAATAAGCGGTTTCGACCAGAAAAGCAGTAATGAAATTAATGCGGTATTCCATCTGCGACATGACGGAAAACTGGACGAACTTCCAGTACAGCCGGATATAACGTCCAACGTTTCGGCAAACATTTTTCATGTTAACCTCCTACCGAGACAAAGCGTTTGACCCCGGCTTGCCACACCCGGCGCGATACGGCCGCTAGCACTACAATCCAGAGCCATTGCACGCCAATGCCTTCAGCGGCTTCCAGCATGGTCAGTTTGCCCGTTAATACGTTCACCGGAAAAAATACGGTGTAGCTGAACGGTAGCAAACTGAACATGCGGGCCAAAACGTCTCCAAAAATCGTCAACGGAAACACCGTGCCACTAGCTACATAAATGACGAGCGACAGCGTGTAAAACAGTCCCGCCGATTCCGTCACCCAAAAGGCTATGCCGCTCAGCGCGTAATAGACCACAAAATTGAGCACCAGCGCCCCCGGCAACGCCAATATGTAGAGCAGGATATACGACAGCCCGAAGCTGATTTGTCCTTCCAGGCTAAGGCACAGCAGTAGAATCGCAGCCGCCAGCAGCACTACTGCGGACTGTATCGCCTTGCCTCCAATAAACCGACAAAAACGGTAAGCAAAATAATGTACAGGCTGCACCATGAATTTGGCCAGTCCGCCTTCCTTGATGTCTGTAGCAATTTCGTATTCAAACCCCGTGGCGATCAGCTTCCCGGTTACCCCTGCCATGACTACATACACCAGCATTTCCGACAAAGAGTAGCCCAGCACCCTTGCCTGTCCCGATGAGCCGAATACTGCGAGCCAGAGAAAAATTTGTGTCATGATCGGTAGTATAAATCCCGCCATCTGGAGCCAGTAATTGGCCCGGTATTCCATTTCGTTTTGCATGCCAAGCTGGAGCACCTTCATGTATTTATTATTTCGCATCGGCCAGCCTGCCTCCATCGTACAAATTGGCTATCCCCTCTTCCAACGGGACGTCCTCAATCGTAAAATCAACAACAGGCAGCGCATCCAAAATCTTTTTGGACCAGGTTAGAGTATCTTCTGCATCCAGCTCAAATACCGCCTCCAGCTCCGAGTTCGAGCGCAGCTTGCCAAGTCCCACCAACGTCAGGTTAGGCACAGGGGTCTCCAGTCGAACCTTGAGCAGCTTGCGGGCGCCGATCACCTCATTCACCTTGTTTAAATCCCCGTCATACACCAATCTGCCCCCGCTGATAATGATGGATCTGCTGCACAAATCCTCAATATCCTTCATGTAGTGGCTTGTCAGCAGAATGGTCGTCCGGTGTGTGCGGTTATAGGCTTTGAAAAACTCGCGAATCCTCCTTTGGGAAACCAGATCCAGTCCAATGGTCGGCTCATCCAGCAAAATGACCCGTGGACGGTGCAGAAGCGCGGCGATCAGTTCCATTTTCATACGCTCGCCGAGAGATAGCCGCCGAACCTGCACATGAAGCTGCTCCTCTACCCCAAGCAGGGTGACCAGCTCATCCAGCGCCTCTTTATAACGATTTCCATCTATTTCATAGATAAGCTTGTTCAGCTCGAACGACTCGCTTGCAGGCAAATCCCACCAAAGCTGGTTTTTCTGTCCCATCACGATGGAAAACTGACGTTTAAACTCTTTTTGTCGCTTCCACGGGGTAAAGCCGAGTACCGATGCCTCCCCGTCAGTGGGATGGAGAATGCCGGACAGCATTTTGAGCGTCGTTGTTTTGCCCGCCCCGTTCGGGCCAAGAAATCCGACGATTTCTCCTTCCTCAATGGTGAAGCTGATATCCCGCACGGCCTCCTTGGTCAGCTTTTCCCGCCTGAACAGGTTTTGTAATGACTTGCGCACGCCCGGCTCCTTTTTATAGTACGTAAACGTTTTCGACAATTGATTCAATGTAATGGACGGCATTCAATTCTCCCTCCTCTTTCATCTGTCCGTGACACCTTGTTGAGTATTCCTGATACGATTTGCCTGATACGTTATGCCTGAGCTACTCGGCTGTTTGCTCGGCTAAAATCATCAATTCCTCCAGCATATGCCGCTGTTTGTCAATCAACCTGAGGGCGCGTTCGGTAATGTCAGGCATCCGATGCTTGCGCAGTTGAAGACCTGTTTTGTAAATATGCAGATTGAGCTTATGCCACTCCGCATGCAATGATTGCGCCAATTCCACCACAGACTGCGCTCGCGGTCCCAATGTGGCTTCATGCAGCATGCAATAATCCGCCGTGTAATCGGTCAGATGAAGGGCGCTACCCAAACGCAGATTGTAATAGATTTCATGGCAGTACGTACGGAAGTCCGCATCCCCCATGTCTGTCAGCAGGCGGAAATCCTCTACAAAGGCCCGGTAGCCCTCATCTCCCCGCTTGACCTGTTTGCCAACTGCGACATTTCCGGCTTTATTTCCCGGGTCATTGGACGAAGGTACACCTCTCCAGACCGCTTCATGTCCAGTTACATATTGACGAATATGGTATGCACACGCCGCATGCAGTTCGTCTGGCGAAAGGGGCGCGGGCTGTTCCACCAGCCAGGCATATTCAATAATGCCCTGCATCAGATCGTCGAGCCGGGCCGAACCGACGTAAGTCATGGCATGTCCCGAAGAATCCAGCAGGAAGCTGTCATTTACCTGTGCTGTTCGCTCCTGCAAGTCCAGTCCAGCCAGCTCAATGACATGTCCTCTTGGATAATTTTTCACATACACATCGTGGTAGGTTAAAGCGGTACTCGATGTGTGCAGCATCGTACCGTAGCCTGATGTCAGCGCCCGCAGCAGATCGCTTTCATCGCTTACACCAACAATCCACGGCTCCACCCGAATCACCGGACCGCCGCTGGCTGCCATTTCCTGAAGCTGCTCCGGATATTTCTCGGGACCGAAGCGCTTCAAATCTCCGCTATATTCCGCGCACATACTGCCGCATAGCATGAACAATTCAGATTCCGCCATGTTCACGCCATACCGCCGCAACGAGGTGCGCAGGGATGAATATACACAGTGCTTCCCTGGAGGAGCATCTATAACTTCTTCAGCAGCGTAGTCGACAACGGAGTCATGAGCATCCTCCATGCCGGATACCTGCACAGGCCTGATCTCTGCCGCCCCCTTATGCATATTTGCCCAGCAGACGTTCGATGCCTTGAAGTGTAGAAAGATGCTCCAGCACCAGATCGTCGTCCTCCATCGTGATATCCAGCTCATTTTCCAGCTCTACAATCAATTCAACAGCGGATAGGGAATTCAGCCCCAAGGTTCGCAAATCCTGCTCCGGAGTCAACTGTTCCAGTTCGCCCGGAGCCAGCTTCAATACCTTTTCCAGCAAGGGTACTACGTGGTACACATCTGTTTTCATCCTAAATTCCTCCCGATTTATGAGCTTCCCAATCCCGCAATGACACCTTCCAGCCTGTGCGCATAGGCTTCGGCTTCCTGCCAGCTGTCTGCCATAATAAGCGTAAAAATCCGATTCACATAGCCCCGCTTCACCGGAGTACCGGACAACGTACCTGCCGTATAAACAAACACCCCTTCGGGGCGTTCGGGCGTGTAGAGTAAGCCTTCCTCTGCGAGCAAGCCGCACAAGCGGCTGTAGGTCAGCGGTGTGGCGGTAACGTTGCGGTAGTAGCGGGACAGCGTTTTATGCTGCTCTCCCAATACCGAAGACAGGAACGAAATATAGGTAGACAAGGTAAATCTGCCGTTAATCTCGATCACCGGAACCAGCAATCCTCCTTCATCGACAAAACCGTCAATGGAAGCCATGCCCGTATAACCGATGGAATACAGATACGTTCCCAACTGGCAGGCACAGCGTCTCACTTCTTCCTCCAGCGCATCGCCAAGCTCAGCCGGAACTCGGGACCCGGTGTACACAGTGCCGTCCACGTTTTGCCTTTTCAGCGAAAACATCGTCACCCCACCGCCCTCGTCAATACAGAGCTGGTAGTTCAGATCCATCTGCTTGTTATGCCAGCGCTCCACCAGCCAGCCTCCAGAAGAAGGCGATGAGCCGCCGAAGCGTTTCATCACACTCAACAGCGTATCCAGCTTGGACAGCTCGTCCAGCATATACATGCCTTGTCCCGATGCACCATGCGGCTGCTTGATGATCAGCTTCACAGGCCCGTCCGACAAGTCGGCCAGTCTGCCACACTCCCTGCGGATCGCCGCTTCGTCTGCACATACAGCCCCCTCGCTGACGGCAAAACCGAGCTTTTGCGCAGTCAGGCGGCTGAATATTTTATCATTCACCCGGGCGCTGACTGAGGACGGAGCCCCGATCAGCTCCAGTCCACAGCGCTCCGCAATCGCTTCCTCCTGCGGGGTAACCGCATATGGAACAAGCCACGCTTTGGCTCCGTTACTACCGTGGCCTGCTTCCGCAACCACACGCAGCCGTGCCAAAAGTGCCTCGTCCGCCAGCAGCAGCTCCGAAATCGGCGTTAACGGATCAGAAGGCTCCGGTACCTCAATACGCGGCAGGCTAAAGCCCAACCGCTGAAGCATGTCCAGAAAAGCCTGATCCGGCTGTTCCCGCAGCACGATCACATCCTGACTTCGACACAACAGAAGATTCATTTCTTCCATCCGGTTTACAACCTGTTGTTCATCACGGTCTACCATGCCCCCCTTACGGGGGGATGGATGCCACACTTGCTCTGCGCCGATATTAAACAGCCAAATCAGGACCCCATGATCCCGTTCATGAGCAAGCGCTTCCACAAGGTTAACGGTTTTGGTTGTCACGTCCTGTCATCATCCCTCTCTTCCATCCAGTCACAAACAGCATCCATAGAAAACTAAATATATTTCAGAGAGCCTGTCCCGTGCAGATACAACACGCTGCATTTGGAGCACACCGGCGTCAAGCCTTCATGATTGATCTTTTGACGGGTTTTCTCATATGCATCCGAATTCCATATCTCCTTCAGACTGTGGTCACGCAAGCTTCCAATCGTAAATTCACTGAAAAATTTGCAAGGCATGACCTTTCCATCCGGCAAAATATCCGTTCTGGAAGTGAGTGCCAAGCAATGATTGGAGCAAAGGCTGACCATTTCCTCACCATGTATAAATTTGTCGATTTCCTCATAGTCCAGACCAGGCTGATAGCGCACGCGAATGTTCCACACCCGCTCATTAATCCGCTGTAGCTCCTGCATGAGAGGGTCGATATTATCCGGGTTGATTTTATATTTGAAAGCATGCCAGCTACTAATATTTTTTTCCTCCAATTGTCGAAGCCAAGAGAAGTTACGTGTAAAATATTCATCCATTTTGAGGGAGGTTTCTTTGGAAATGTACCAGGGGAACGTCAACAGCACCAGATCCAGCCTCTTGTCCTCCAGCATTTGCAGAAATTCGTACATCCGTCCGATCATGTTATCGTTAATGACGGCATGGACGGTCACCCGTCCCTTGTACAATCCCTGGTCACGCAGTTCAATCAGCTTATCCATCTGCCGCATCGTTTTTTGAAAGGTGCCTTTACCGCGAATCAGATCATGTTCTCTTTCAAAGCCTTCAATCGCTATTAACAGCTCCAGATTTTCAGATAAATCCAAAATCCGGTCCAAGTATTTATCAATGAGCAGTCCATTGGTACAAAAGGTCATTTCGCGCCGATCTTCGGCCAGCACGTCCAAAATTTCGTCAAAACGCCGATGAAACATCGGCTCTCCGCCCCACATATACAGCCGGGACTTGGCCTCCTTGGTCTCGCTCAAAATTTGCCGAAGCATATCCGGGGCAAGATCCATGTTTTGCTCTTCTTTATCCATTTGATGATGATAGCCTTCCTCGTTCCATTCAAAGCAGTGCGTACATCTCAGGTTGCAGCGGTTGGTCAGCTTAATGCCAATCGTCTGGGGCATGTCCGTTTTGAAAGCAGGGTCCTGTGTTGCGTTACGGTAAGATACAGAAGCGTTTTTCAGGTTGCGCTTGATGAGCTTGAACGCCTTCTCATCAATCAGCACATTGCTTTTGGGCTGCATGCTAACACCTCGTTTAATGGATTTTCAGGCACATGTACCAAGCTGTACGTCAGACCGTCTCCATTCCCTCCGGGTGCGGCGCTTTTTCCGCATCGCTAATCCCCTGAATGTAGCTGCAAAACGCATCTACCGAGCTCAAATGCTCCAGCTCAAAGGAATCAAAATCAATTTCTACGTCAAACGCATCCTCCACTTGCAGCATGAAATGAACCAGCTGCAACGAATCCAGTCCTGCATCATGAATAATGTCCGAATGTCCATCCAGCTTACCGACCAGCTCAGGATCTTCCTTGACCGCGCTGATCATTTCAATCACTTGGCTTTGCATAGCAAACTCCTCCTTGTGAATGATCCTATTCGTTCCGCCCGACAATGCTATCTGCAAAGCTCCTTGGAAAATTCCTACATTGGAACTTTATTCAATTATACTCCTCCATTGAAGAGACAAGTCAATAGGTTGTTTTGTAAATATATCTTACATTATGTAAATTAATGTATGGTGATTTCGACAATTTTCGCTACCTTATTTATTCATTTTTATTCATTATTATTCATTATTATTCATTATTTTATATAATCCAAACTTAAAAGTTACCTCTGGTGCCACTACGCAGTCGGATGATGCTTCCCATCGCCACCGCTGCGCTTGTACAGCACCATTCCGCCTACTCCGTTTTGATGTTCATTTTTCGAGTTCGACTTATATAGCTCACATCTTGCTTCCATCTGCTTGCATGTGAGACAGGATTATTTTACAATAATAATGAAAATATTTTTCTTTATATATTTTATTTTTACGATAATTATTTTCACTTGGAATATTCTATAGCCAAAGGAGCGCTGCTCATGTCCCCCATTCTTCATACCTTAACCCACAGATTGGAGCAGCTTCCCGTGCAAGAGCGCAAGCTGGCGGAATCCATTCTGCAAGCTCCGGGAGACGTGCTGTATCTGGGCATTCGGGAGCTGTCGGAGCGTTGTGGCGTGAGTCCGGCGACCGTCACGCGGTTTTGCAAATCACTGCATTTTAAAGGCTATCCTGATTTCAAAATGAAGCTGGCCGCCGAGCTGCCCCGTTCGAACAGTGACGGTGAAGCCTCCTATCAGGACATCGTCGCCGGAAATTCGCTCTCTCGTATCGTGGAAGCTATTGAGGCGAATCATACCGCTTCCATTGCGGATACGACCCGATTGCTGGATTTCGGCAAGCTGGAGCAGGCGATTGCATGGCTGTCCGCCACAAGCCGCATTGATCTGTACGGCATGGCGACCTCCTCGATTGTGGCGCAGGATTTTTACCAGAAGCTCATTCGAATTGGCAAAAATAGTACCGCCTTCGCGGACTCGCATATGCAGATTACCTCTGCCTCCTCGCTCGGGCCGGGAGATGTCGCCTTTGCCATCTCCTATTCAGGGGAAACACAGGAAACCATCGCGGCTCTGCGCTGTGCACAGGAACAGGGGGCCAGAACATTGTCCCTGACCTCCTTCGGCAATAACACGCTGGCAGGTATTGCGGATATTGCGCTATTTTCCTCCTCGCTGGAAGAAGGGATGCGGCGTGGAGATATGGCGTCCCGCATTGCCCAGCTTCATATCATAGATATCCTGTTTACAGGTATGGTCAGCGCGGATTTTGACAAATATATTCCGAGATTGGAAGGTTCGTATCAACAAGTAAGCAAGCTCAAAAAACAACCAGGGGGCCACTGAAGATGAACATACGTATTTTGAACAGCCGTGAAGACCTGAATGCTACTGCTGCCGCTGTGATCACCAGCTTACTGCTGAACAAGCCGCAGGCCATGCTTGGGCTCGCTACCGGAAGTACACCTATCGGCATTTACCGTCATCTTGCAGAAATGTACCGTAAGGGACAGGTGAGCTTTGCACGAGCCTACTCCGTGAATCTCGATGAATACGTTGGTCTTCCCCCGGAACATCCGCAGAGCTACCGCAGCTTTATGAATGAGCACTTGTTTCAGCATATCGACATTCCTCTTGCCCATACACGCGTACCTGACGGTATTGCGGCCAATCTGGCAGCAGAATGTGCGGCCCACGAGCAGGCAATTCTGGATCACGGACCCGTGGATCTCCAATTGCTCGGCATTGGTCACAACGGCCATATTGGCTTTAATGAACCCGGGCACAGCCTGACGGGAATCACACATGTGGTAGATTTGGAAGAGGGAACGCGCGCAGCGAATGCCCGATTTTTTGGTAGTATAGATGCTGTACCCAAGCAAGCAGTCACGATGGGGGTAGGCACGATTTTGAAGGCAAAGCAAATTGTACTGGTCGCTTTTGGCGCGGATAAGGCAGACATTGTAAAGCAGGCTTTCACCGGACCTGTAACCACAGAATGCCCGGCTTCCCTGCTGCAATGTCATCCCAACGTGCTGATTTTACTGGATCAGGAAGCGGGAGGCTGGTTAAATTGAACTCGGATGAAACGAATGGTGGTCTAACCCAACTGCTGTATGGACAAGTCGTCATTGAAGATCACATGATTGAAAAAGGGGTTGTCGCTATTGAGGGACAATCCATCGTATATGCTGGTACAGAGGATGATTTGCCTGCTGATCTAATTGCAGTAGTAGTGGAAAATCAGGATGATGATGCAGCGGTGGGGGCAAGCATCGTGCGATTGGAAGACGGCTACCTGCTGCCAGGCTTTATTGATATTCATGTTCACGGCGGTAACGGAGAGGACTTTATGGACGCCGATCCGCAGGTTCTGGATACGATTACCTCTTTTCACAGCTCCCACGGAACGACCGCAATGCTGGCTACTACGATGACCGCACCCAAGGATCGAATCGACCGGGTGCTAAGTGAGGTTCACGCCTACATGGCACAGCCTATGCCCTATGCACAACTGGAGGGCGTACATTTGGAAGGGCCGTTCATTAGCCCGAACTGGCCAGGAGCACAAAACCCGGAGCACATTCAACCGCCGAATCTGGCCTGGGCGAAGGAATGGGAGCAGCGCTATCCGGGCCTTGTCCGCCAGTTGACGCTTGCGCCCGAACGGGAAGGCGCACTGGAGCTGATTGCATGGCTGCGCAACCATGACATTACTGCGGCTCTCGGTCATACGGATGCCACGTATGAAGAAGTGGAGCGCGCAGCGGCGGCGGGCCTGAACCATGCGGTGCATGCGTTCAATGCCATGACTCCGCTGCATCACCGCAAGCCGGGAGCCGCAGGAGCTGTGCTTGCTGATCCGCGCATTGAAGCGGAAGTTATTGCGGACGGTATCCACGTGCATCCCGCTGCTGTCTCCCTGCTCGCCAAGCTGAAACAGGAGCACAATCTCATTCTGATTACCGATGCGATGTCTGCCACCGGGCTGGAGGACGGACATTACACACTCGGCGATTTACCAGTAATCGTGCAGGGCGGCGTGGCACGGCTGGAGGATGGCGTCACTCTGGCAGGAAGCACGCTAACAATGATTGAAGGCTTCCGATATCTGGTTCGTCATGTGGGTCTGACTATTCCCGAGGCATCACAAGCAGCCAGCCTGAATCCCGCTAAGTCCCTGAACATTGCGCATCGGACAGGTTCGCTTAAAGCAGGTAAACAAGCAGACATCCTCTTACTGGATGCAGACTTAAAGCTGCAAGGCGTGTGGATCAAAGGAGTGCGAAGATAATTCAGTATTATGATTACCCCTAAACCAAAAAGCTATCCCCCGGCGGTCATCCGCCGAGATGGATAGCTCTTTTTTTGGCATTACACACATATGTGGTGAATTAGCGATGATTCAGAGGTGCAGGGGTATGATTTTGTGGACGAGTTGGTGCCGTTGTTGATCCTTCTGTTGGACGGTTTGTATCTGCCGCAGAGGTCGGGAATACACGTTCAATCACATCCACCATTTCATTGCTCAAGCCTCTGATCGGACGACCATTTTGCACACTGCGCGAAAAGTCAGTGGTTTGTTTGATAAAGTCCGGGTTAGCCGATACATACACCTGTTCAATCGAAGGTGCAAATTGCTTAACTTTGTTAGCAATACGGCTCTTGACTTCATCACTTGGTTCGTATGCAGTTCTTGCTCCCTCGATTGTGGTATTAGTGTTATCTGTACCATTGTTGTCCGTCAAGCCACGCAACATACCGTACGAGCCTGTACCCATCGTACCGAACAAACCATCATCACGACGCGCAGGTGTTCCATTCCCGGTAACACCATTGTCAGTCATTCCCGGCGTTGTAGTATCTGTAGTACGGTTCCCTCTAGTTCCATTAACACCATTCACACTCGGTACATTCCTGTTACGCTCAGTACCGTTGACGCTCGGAGTACCGACACCTGTTCCGTTTCCTTGATCATTCAAGGAAACCGCTACATAGGCATTACGTTCACCAACCAGTACCGTCGCTGATTTTACATCTGGCAGCTCAGATATGCGATTGGATAGGGAACGATCTACACGCAGATTACCGACACGGTTTCCATTTTCGTTAGCATTTTCGTTAACATTTTCATTCAGCCGCATTCCGTCCATACCATTGGACTTGACCCCGAAACGGTTCACACCATCCATCCGTGTGTTCTGTGCATTGTAACGGGTATTGTTCGTGCGGACGTTACGGTTATCTGCTTCCCCACATCCAGTCAAAGCAGCCATGCTGGCGAGTAAAGCAGCAGAAATCGTAAAACTGATGACCTTCTTAGTTACTGGCATGAACTCATCCTCCATACATATAAAATGTGTGACGTGAATAGGATGCGCTATGATTCTCAGGGCTATGCTGACTAAAAAATGACTAAAAAATAAAATTTTAATGTAAATATGAAATACAATTGATCTTTTACCACGAGATGGCATGTATAATAAGCTTGAAAAATACTTTATTTTACAAAAGGAGGATTTCAAGTTTGAAAAAGATCACCGTTTTGATGCTCATTTTTTTGTTATCCGTCACTCTTGTCCCCGTCGGCGCTTTTGCAGGCTCCACTACACCCCAACCCCCGAAAGATCCTGGAGGAAGCTGGGCAGAAGGCCCACCACCTAATCGCCTTGATCCTGCCAAGCCCGCACTATTATTTGTACATGGTTTGAACAGCAGCGCGGAAGTCTGGAAGAATAATAACGACATGCTTCAGCGCGCACGTGACGCCGGATACCAGACGGCCACCGTTAATCTGTACGATGCAAATGGCACATCACAGGATATGTGGGACAATGGAAAGCTTCTAGCCGACAAAATTAAGGTCATTAGTAATCACTTTGGAAAAAAACTCATCATCATTGCCCACAGCAAAGGTGGAGTGGATACTCAAACCGCTCTTGTATATAACGGAGCCGCTCCCTATGTACAACGTGTGATCACCCTCAGCAGTCCCCATCATGGCTCACAACTTGCAGATCTCGCATACAGTAGCTGGGCCGGGTGGCTGGCAGATATTATTGGCTCACAAAATCCCGGCACCTCTACTTTACAAACCTCTTATATGAAGTATTACCGATCCAAGACCGATGCACTCAGCAACGCAACTACAATCCCATTCTTCACGTTTGCTGGTGATAACTGGTCTGACGGCAGCGCTTCCTACATACTGGGCGGACTTTACCTCTCATCCTTTGGCAAGAATGATGGACTAGTCACAGTCGACAATGCCAAGCTTCCCGGTGGACGTGTAGTTAAAGTCGGACCCTGGGATCATGCCAAAGTCCGTACCGGATCTTACGTCTTCTCCCTGATTCAACCTTACCTCCAAGCGAATACTCCAGCATTGAATCAGGAATCTGAGGCACTTTCAGCATCTTCCTTGACTGCCTCTGCATTACAATCCACCTATAGCGATATCGACAATTCCCACTTTATCCGAGGCGGCGACTATAACGGTAAAGCCTCAGAAACCCTTACCGTTGAAAATGGGGTTCAATCCATTAAGCTGGACTGGATCAGCGATAAACGTGTGAGTAAACTCGAGCTGACCAAGCCGGACGGTACTAGCGAAATTGTTAGTCTGAAAGCAGGTTATGATGACGAAATTTTTGCTGGTGCCTGGCATCATAGTGCAGTTATTACAAATCCAAAACCGGGCATGTATAAGTTGAACGCCATGATTCCGGATGAAGGGGCCTATCTCCTGATTGCCCGCTATCAAGCTGCTCAGGTTCCTGAACTGAAATATCATCTGAATGCTGTAGGTCCGAAGCTGAATCTGGAGCCACAGAATTCCCCTGACAGCGTTACGCAAGTCACCTATCAGGTGCAATATTACGGTGATCCGCAGCAAGGAGTTACTTCTGCAACCAAGGGTCTTACGATACAGCAAAAAACCGTTAATCCCACCGGACAAATCGAGCTGTCCAAAGCGGACAAGCCCGGCATCTATTCCGTAACCTATGAAATTAACGGCACCACAGAGGCAGGATATCCGTATCGCCGCACAGCTGTTCAATCCATTTATATTGATGCTGACGGGAATAAGTATGTTGATTAATTAGTTTTTCCATTTGTGGATGGATGTATGAGTACGAAAAGGGGCTGTCCCAAAAGTCAATTTTCGATTTTGTCAGCTCCATTTTATCTTGAATTTGGTTGCAAATAAGGACCTCATCTCCCGCTTGACTGTGGAATTTGAGGTCCTTTTGGCCCCTTTTCCGATCAAATTTCTATTAATAATCCCACTTCATAGTATTGAAAAAAGTTTTTCCTCCTGGTGCAAAAAATCTCTACAGCCTTCCTCCATTGTAATAAGAAAAGCCATTCGGATCGTTTAATAACCCCGTAGTTGGCTGTATATATGCGCTGGTAACTGTTAAAATTAGAAGCTCTTATTTAATTTTTTTGAATTTGACATCACTAAAGTCATTAAAAAACCTGCAATAAATGAAATCGTTACAGCAATCAAAAAGTTAATAACATTACCAGCTTCAATACTTACAAATCCAATAATTCCTGCAGGTCCAGGGGCTACATTTAATATATGTTTAAATGCCGCATAAGTACATCCACATGCCGAACCTACCATTGCAGCATAGAACGGAAATTTCATTTTCAAGTTCACACCAAACATTGCAGGCTCTGTAATTCCTAACAGTGCAGATATTCCCGAAGACACCGCCACGCTTTTCATTTTCTTATCTTTGGTAAGAAACATAGCAGCAAAAGTTGCTCCGCTTTGTGCGACATTGTTGCAGGATACGAGTGCAAGTAAGAAAGACCCTCCTCCAGCAATGAGTTGAATATCAATAGGAAGAAGGCTGTGATGCATTCCTGTCAATGTCAAAGGAGCTATAATAAATCCAAAAATACCACCACCAAAGAATCCGAGTACATCATATAGCCAGACCATGCCGTCTGCTAAAAGATTCCCTGCTGCTCTCATTATTCCACCGACAATTGTAAATGTAAGAAAACTTGTGAGGAAAACAGTTAGTAATGGTGTTAGTAAATTATCAAGTACAGATGGAATAATTTTTCTTAATTTTCTCTCGATCCACGACAGAATAAATGATGCCGCTAATACAGGAAAAACAGTGCCTTGATATCCGACTTTTTCAATAGTTAATCCAAAAATATGCCACACAGGGACTTTGTTATTGAGAATTGCATCACCATAGCCATATGCGTTGAGGAGATCAGGATGCACCATGATCATTCCCATTACGGCCCCTAGATAAGGATTCCCACCAAATTTTTTGGTCGCTGAAAACCCTATTAAAATGGGTAAAAATACGAATGCAGCGTTAGCAAATATATTAATCATGTTAGAAAAATCAGTAATATTCGGGTATACATCCATTAAAGACTTGCCTGTAAAAAACAGTCCTTTAGAGGTCAATACATTATTGATCCCCATAAGCAAGCCTGCCGCTACAAGAGCAGGAATAATCGGAACAAAAATATCAGACAATAGCTTCACAAGTTTTTGAAGCGGATTCATTTTATGATCTGCTTCTTTTTTAAGTTCTTCTTTGGTAGACTCCTTAATATCTGCATATTTAATAAATGAGTTATAAACTTCGTTTACTGTACCTGCACCTAAAATAATCTGATACTGACCTGAATTGCTAAATTGTCCTTTCACAAGTTCAATTTCTGAAAGTTCTTCTGTTTTCGCAATAGACTCATCCTTTAGCACTAAACGAAGACGAGTTGCACAGTGAGCCGCGCTTATGATGTTGTCCGGTCCTCCAATAGCATCTAAAACCTGCTTAGCTGTCTTATCTATTTTATTATTGCTCATTTCATTTAGCCTCTCCTTCGATGATCTCGTATATCATTGCTTCATAAGGTCGTAGTTGAAGGTTTTGTACATTTAAGCTGGAATCATCATAATTACTAATTAAAATTTGCACCTTGTCTTTGCTGCTTACTGGAAATTTGAAACTTCTTTCCTGATCGTAAAAATTACATACAATTAAAAGCTTTTTATCCTCAAAAATTCGTTCATACGCATAAATGCTTTCATCTTCCGGATCAAGGAGACAATACGTACCATATATCAGGTTTTCATTGTTTTTTCTGATATGAATCAGCTTCTGATAATAATAAAAAATCGAATTCGAATCTTTGATAGCGCTTTCTACATTAATCTGAGTATAATTTGAATTCAATTTCATCCAAGGAGACCCGGTAGTAAATCCTGCATTTTTATCCGCAGACCATTGCATTGGAGTTCTTGCATTATCTCTTGCTTTCATATAAAAAGCCTTCATAATTTCCTCTTTTTTAAATCCAGCTTCTATTCTCTCCCTATAAATATTTTGTGTTTCAATATCTAAATAATCTTCAACAGAATCGAATGTAGCATTTGTCATACCGATTTCTTCCCCTTGGTAAATATAGGGTGTTCCTTTCATACCATGTAATAATGTGGCTAACATTTTTGCAGATTGGACTCTGTACTCACGGTCATTTCCCCATCTTGACACAATTCGAGGCAAATCGTGATTATTCCAAAACAAGCTGTTCCAGCCTTCCTTATCAAGTGCATACTGCCATTTACTCAAAACCTGCTTTAATTCTCTTAAATCGAGCTTTTTCAAGTCCCATCGTTGTTTACCTTTCATTTTGTCCAATTGCATATGTTCGAATTGAAATATCATACTTAATTCATTACGCTTGGGATCAGAGTATAGTTTGCCGTTTGCCGTTGTAGCCCCCCATGTCTCCCCAACCGTTAGCAAATCTTTACCTCCGAAAGTAAATTTGTTCATTTCCTGCAAATACTCATGTAATTTTGGGCCATTTTCCTTTATAAGTTTGTCAGGTTCCTTGCCGATCAAGTCAATAACATCCATCCGAAACCCACCGATACCTTTATTTATCCAAAAATTCATCATGTTCCATATACTTTGTCGCATCTGTTTATTTCCCCAATTTAAATCTGGCTGTTCTTTGCTATAAAAGTGTAAATAATATTGGTTAGTATGTTCATCAAATTCCCATGCCGAGCCACCAAAATTAGATTTAAGTTCATTTGGCTCACGGCCATCAACCGGATCGCGCCAAATATAATAATCCCGATACGGATTATTTTTGGATTTTTTAGCCTCCTGAAACCATTTATGCTGATCTGAAGTATGATTTACAACTAAATCTATAATAATTCTCATTTCTCGTTTCTGGCTTTCAAGTAACAGTTTATCCATATCTTCCATGGTTCCAAATTCAGGTAAAATGGAATAATAATCACTAATATCATAGCCATTATCCACATTAGGAGATTGATAGACAGGGCTTAACCAGATTACATCAGCACCTAAATCCTTTATATAATCTATTTTTTGAATAATTCCTTTGATATCACCAATCCCATCACCATTAGTATCATAAAAACTGCGCGGATAAACCTGGTAAATCACACTTTTATGCCACCATTTTCTTTGTTTATCTAACATCTATTGCTCCCCTTTTGTATTCTGAAATCGTATTCAGTATAATCAAATCAATAGCTTACTTCTTGCACATTTCCGAATTTTAATAACACTATTCTCATTTTGAGGGGATTTATTATGGTAAAATTATCGTTAAAAGAAAACTCTATTCATGGTACACCGCTTTTTCCGTTACATGTGTATAGTAAATTTAGAAGAACCGAATATTATGTAGGATTTCATTGGCATGAAGAATTGGAATTTATTTATGTCGAGGATGGAATCATGGAAGTCACCGTTAACTCAGAGACTGTAAAGATAACTAAAGGAAATTTTATTTTTATTAACTCCGGGGATCTGCATCAAGTGACTGGAACAGGATCTTCTATTCATCACGCTATTGTATTTCTACCGCAATTGTTAAACTTTGAGTATCCTGATACATGTCAAAATACCATATTAAAACCTTTAATAAGCGGGCAGTTACAATTTCCTTCCATCACAGATTTGGACGATGAGGTGAAAGAATATATAAAGGATCGTTTAATCCATATTATCTCTTTAAAAAACATGGAAGATGCCCTCTCATCGTTAAGCATTAAAATTAACCTTTTTCAAATTATTGAAGTTCTACTGAGAAAGCAGCTCTTTTTAAGAAAACAAGCCGACATCAACGGGAAACAAGAAAAAATTAAAAAAGTCATTACCTATATTGAAAACAATTATGATCGCAAAATATCACTTGAAGAATTGGCCTCCATTTTAAACATGAATAAAAATTACTTTTCCAAATATTTCCAAACTGCAATCGGCAAAACACCCGTTACCTATATTAATGTATTCCGATGCGAAAAAGCTGCCGCACTGCTAAAAAACAAAGATCTAAAAATATTAGATATTGCCTTAATGGTTGGATTCGAAAACTTCAGTTATTTTATACGAAAATTTAAGGAATACAAACGCCATTCACCCGCAAATTATAGAAAATTGTTTTATCATTCTGAATAATATTCTCCATAAGAATCATTCTTGTTGAGGATTATTTTTATTATAGAAATATTTAACATTAATTTCATTAAAAAGAACAACCCTCGTGTAAAATAATGATTTTCATTGCCGCAGTTCTTCTATAAAATCAGTCACAATACTTTGAACGGCATCCTCACGGGACATGCGGATATACCGGCTGGTTTTCTGAATATCTTCCTTGAACAAATGAAGTATCCTGCTCATAGCTTCCTGATCTCCGCCTCGTGCTAATTGGAGCAGTTTGATGAACTCAGCATCTGAGATAATTGATTCAGCATTTTCTTTTTCCATTTATTCACCGCCTGTTGGGATAGCTTCAGCTCTCTTGCAATCTGTGCTTCGGTTTTGTCTAGTATGTAAAGGTCAAAGATGATGGCTTTTCCGATCTCAGATGGTAGAGAGTTAATGAGCTGTAGAATGTACATTTTAGAGTTTGCAGAGTCTGTAAAAGATGGAGTAGCGACGGCTTCGTTCTTTTCCATGACAAATTCATGATTGGTTTGTACCCGGGCACGATACTGAATTCTCCATGCAATGCGGTACAGCTTTTTACGATATTGTTCAACCAATGTTAGCTGAGATTTATTCATCATAAACCACCCTTTCTCTTTGGATTTGGCTTTTCGAAATCCTCATATTATAGGGTAATTTGAGAACACATTTTACAACCAAAACAGAACATTTGTTCTTATTTATTATACTATTTTTTGATCCGGTTGTATACGGTTCTTTTTATTTACCTTCCTTTATATATGGCTAAAAAGGAGGGAAACCATTGCAGATGGATGATGCTCTTTCTATCATAACCAACGTAGGCTTTCCGGCAGGTCTTTGCTTTATTTTGTTGCGGCACATCCTGCACACCATGGAAGAAAAACTGGATAAGCTGGATATCTCGCTCCATGAGCTGATTGAGGTCATTAAGGAATTAAACGATGGGAACCGTCGCTCTTCCAAAAGCGGCAAGCCTGACGAGTAACGAACACAAAAAAGCTCCAATCGACGATGATCCGCCGATGGAGCCTCTTTGCCGTGCATTACTATTTCTAACGTTTATTTTCCAGTTTGAGTCTGGTCATGTCCAGCTTGTTCAATACGCTTCACGTCTGATGCCGACAGCCCATACGCCCAGTTGCTTTGCGGTGGCACAACCCATACAGTATCCGGGTCACCGTTTACTGTCCAGCCCTGATACACCAACTGTGGATTGTCCTGCTTGCCCAGCGATACGCTCAGCGTAAAGCGGTGAACAGGTTTGTTCAGCTCGGAGGCTTTGCGCAAGGACTGACTACTCGCCAGATTTTTGATTCGCTGCGATAAGGAAGTCCCCACATCACCGGTTACTGACTTTCCATTCAGCGTCCAGGTCGTGGAAGAGCTTTCCCCGGTTCCCCCGTCACCGGAAGACTTGAGCATCCAGGAGGCCGACTGACCTTCCCACTCCAGTCCGCTCAGCTTGTCATCATCCCAGTCAAACGGCGTCGTATCCGTAAAATCGGCTGCACCCAGTAACAACCCGGAAAGGGTATCCAGAGGTACGGAAGCTACCTCTTTTTTATCTGACAGCACATAAGCAGCATCACCGGAAGGCAGCGTTTCACCAAAAGCAAAGGTATGCTCGCTTCCATCCTTGGTCTTGATCTGAATTTGGTTGTTGGTGGCGCTGATTCCGTATTTGGCTACGTCTTTTGGAGAAGATTCCACCACCTCGCCGAGCTTCACGTTTTGAATAGCGGCTAACCAATTATCAATCGTATAGCCGTTTAACGGATAAGACTGAGGCTTGCTCATGCTCCATTTGCCATCATGTTGTGTAAGTTCGACCGTCTTGCCATCCTTCCCTGTTATAGCAAAAGACGTAATATCCCCCTGCGTAAGCTGAACCAGTTGGCGAGCTGCAGGAGCTTGTTCACGAAAAAAGTTTTGGCTCTTGGCATAGACTATACCCGCTCCCAATACAACTAACAGCAGCACTGTGGGTATCCATTTTCTCATGCTCTTCTTCGCCTCCACCATAATAAGATTCCGGCTGCCGCGAACAATAACGGCAAGCCGATCACGGATAGGGTCAATATCGTCTTCGCTTGCGCAGGAGTCAAATAAACCACCTTATAATCCTGCTCCTGACGAGGACGAATGGTAAGCCCGTCAGATTGTTCCTGTACATAATTCAGACTGTTCAGGACAAAATCCCGATTGCCTCCCGTGCTGATCTCGGTGTCGCTCAGAAGGGCCGACGTTCCGAGAATAATTGCTTTAGGCTTGCCGTCCTTGCCATCCACCGCGTAACCCAGATCAAGCGGCCCCTGCGGGTCCTTGTCATCCTTCTGTGTTTCGTTGTTCAGTAGCCCTTGAATATTCGTTTCGCCATAGCTGGCGGCAGAAGATTTGAGCAAGGCCGTAGTCTTCCAATTCTTCTGCTCCCCCGCTTGCAGAGCAATAGATAGCGAAAGCACCGGATACAGTTTGGAGGCCGCCAGCTTATCCGTAATCGCATGACTGCCAAAGGTAGGCACTGTAAACAGAGGTCCAAGCGTATTCGTCTGCTCCTGATCCACCACAATCGCATGTGTATCCTTTACACCGTAATCAGCCGCCAGTGCGTCAAGATTTTTCCAGTCCGATTGCATGTTCGGATGAAAGCCCAACGCCAGAAAAAGCTTTCCACCACCACTTAAGTAGGTGCGAATGCTTTTCAGCTCCGTCGTGCTGATATCCCGTTGCGGCCCAACAATAGCCAGCACTGATGCATCTTTAGGCACGCTACCCGCCTGATTGAGCTGCACTTCTTCTGTTTTTACATTATCCTGCGCCAGTGAGTTGCTCAATCCGGTCATTTGGGACAAAGGGATCTCCTCGTGTCCGGTTAGGAAAACAGCTTTTCCCTGGCGGGTAGACGATAGCCCCAGCAGTCCGCTGGTCAGCTTTTCTTCCCCGGTAAACTGGTATGCCCCCTCGCTACTTCCCTCTGCCTGTGAAAACAGACTACCTATATCAATAACACGTTTCTTCTCACCCTGAACCAGGACGATGGATGCTTCGGTGACACCGTATTCCTTGGCCAACAGCGGCTCCTGATTCAGATCATATTGCTCGACCTTGAGCTTGCTGTTACGCTTGGCGTATTCCCTCAGCATATCCGTAACGTCCCGGTTCAGCTTTTGATTTTGCGAAGTCGATACGGTAAAAGAAATCAGACGCACGTCTCCCTTCACTCCCTGAATGGCCGTTAATGTCTGATCAGACAACGTATACTGTTTGCCTGCCGTCAAATCCAGCTGAAAGCCTCCCAGCGAACGCAGAAACAACGTCAGCAAAATAAAAATACCTACAGCAGCAACCGACAATACCACACTGTTTGTATGACCCAGCCATTTTTTCATGTTCATCACCTCCACCGTTTCCGTTCGACCACCTGAATGCTGAATAACAAAAAGAGCACCGCCACCGTCACGTAATACAGCACATCGGCTCCGTTCAGCAATCCTTTGGTGAAGCTGTCAAACCGTGCGGTTAGTGAAAAAGGCTCCAGCCATTGCTGCAATGCCGCAGACGCGCCTGTTTGTCCACCAAACGAATCCAGCATCCAAAACACGAGCAAAATAATAAAGCTGACGACCGCCGACATCATCTGGTGCTGCGAAAGCGTCGAAGCGAACAGACCAATGGCCATCATGGCTGCACCCAGCATAAACAGACCGATCACGGATGTAAATACGAGTGTCCAGTCCAGCGACCCGTAAAAGGACATCACGACCGGATACGCCAGGCTACACAGCACCATAATCAGCAGCATGCCCAGCGACGCCAGAAATTTACCTACAATCATTTCCGTCACACTCACAGGCGAGGTAAGTAACAGCTCATCCGTACCCTGCCTGAATTCCTCCGCAACCAGCCTCATCGTGAGCAGTGGGACGACGAACACCAGCATGGACAGCGTGTCACCAAGTACCAGCCGATAATCCAGGATGCTTGGCTGATACATGACAAAATTCGTGTAAAAGAGCAGCCCCGTCAGCAGCATGTACACCGCAAGCGCAAAATACGTTGTCGGCGTCCATAGATAGGCTTGCAGCTCCTTTTGACAGACCGCGAACAAGCGCCTCATGGCCGTTCACCTCCTGTACTCTTGTCTTGCCCGGCTTTGTTGTTGCCGGACGCAGCTTCTTGGCTGTCCTCAGCAACACCTGCGGAAATTTCATTTTCCGTCGAATGCTCGACTTGTTCCACTACATTCACTTGATCGGCCTGACCTGCTTTTGATTCGCGAGTCGTTAACTGCTGGAATATATTCTCCAAGCTGAGGCTTTCTTTTTTCAACTCCAAAATCGGAAGCTTCGCACCAGACAGCACATAAAAAAGCTCCTCGCGGAAATCCTCACTGGAAGCGCCTGTCAGTAAGCATCCGGTCAAATCTTCCTCAGTTGCAGTCTGCTTCGTGTTAGCTTGAGACAAGCCAGATGTTAATAGCTCCACCTCTACTTTCCCCCAACCGCGAAGAACGTTCAGCACCTGCTCACGGCTGCCTTTGACCTCCAATTTTACCTTGAATCCGTCTTCCATCGAACCGCCGAGCGCGTCAGGCCGTCCATCCAGCACCAATTCACCCTCATGAATGATGAGAACCCGATTGCACAAAGCGTCCACCTCGGGCAAAATATGTGTGCTGAGCAGCACCGTATGATTCTCTCCAATCTCCTGAATGAGCTGCCGAATTTCCAAAATCTGATTCGGGTCCAAACCTGAGGTCGGCTCATCCAGCACCAGCAAGTCCGGGTTATGAATAATCGCCCCCGCCAGTCCCAAACGTTGCTTATACCCTTTGGAAAGACTCCGTACCAGTTGCTTTTCACGCCCGTTCAGCCCAAGCCGGGAAATCATCTCGGAAATGCGCAGCTTTTGTTCTCTCGCAGGCACATCTCGAATGCTTGCCACAAACTTCAAATAGGCTCGAACGGACATATCTCCATACAGAGGGGGCGTTTCCGGCAAATAACCGATTTTGGAACGAGCCTGTCTGCCCTGATCCTGAATCGGGATGCCATCAATCGTAATCACTCCCTCATTCGGCTGAAGATACCCTGTAATCATACGCATCGTCGTCGTTTTGCCCGCACCATTCGGCCCCAGAAACCCGACAATCTCGCCACGCTGCATTTCAAAATCCAGCTTATGTACGCCCCGGTTGCCCTCATACCACTTGCTCACCTGCTGCACCTTGAGCACACGCTTCACCCTTTCTTTTATCATATTGCAAAATCATAGTCTTTCACTGTAACTACCCATTCGTCCCAACAGCTCTATTCCCTTTTCCCATATCAAAAATGATGCATTATATAAGCTGAACTTAAAAGTTACATATAGCGCCACTACGCAGACAGATGGTGCTTCCCATTGCCACCGCCCCCGTATTTCTTGAATTGAACCTAAGAGTAGGGTAGAAATCCGGAGACAAAAGCGAACTCTTCGCTTGTACAGCACCATTCCGTCTACTCCGTTTTTTATGTGAATTTTTCTAGTTCAGCTTATATAGAAGCGGCCCCCTCACGCACCTCATGCAACACTTTTAAACTCTAATGTTAATCCCACACATATAACTCCAGCTTAAAGTCACTTAAATATAAGCTTAAAATAATATGTCTAAAATGTGAACGAAAGAATGTACTTTTACACTTGTTAACTTGATGTGATTTTGCCAGAGAAGCAGTGGAGCTCTCCCCCGAGGATACCCGCCTCATCCACAATTATATGCTGATCAATCCAGGCCTCCATAGATACCCACACCCCGTCCTTTGTCTGGAATACCTTGGTAATAAGAAGCTTTTCGATTGGCCGAAGGGGGTTATTGAGATCAAAGTTCTATTTACCTTTTATATACCCAGCGGCGGCGTGGAAACCTTGAACCGCCAACGCTGCAAGGTGCTCAGCCAAGACGGGATTGAATGCCATCTTCTCTACTATCAGCAGGGTTCGGGGATGCAAAACTTGCATGGAGATATTCCCGTGTTTATGACTTCCTCCGAGGGAGATATCCGTAGTCTGATACACACTCACTGTTACGATGCCATCGTCGTCTCGTCGGATTACCAGATGCTCGCAAAACTGCGCATGTTAGGCTATCGGGGTGTGCTAATCTATGAATCACAGGGCTTCGGTCTGCACGTGGAAGCTGCATTGGTTGTAGACGAAGCCACACCGTTTCTTCAAAGATATGCCAATGCAGTACTGCTACCCACCACTACACATCTGGTCGAACTGTTTTCCAGCATGTGCCCTTGGCTTGATCGTTATGTATTTCCCAATGTGCTGGATACCAGCGTGTTTCACTATGTTTCTAATACCCACCCGACCAGCCCGGTCATTGCATGGATTGGGCGACTGGAGCCGAACAAAAACTGGAGGCATTTTATCGATATCTCTTACTGGATGCTGCAAAGCCGCCCGGATCTTCGCATCTGGATGTTCTATGATGATACCCTTTCGCAGCCAGAGGATAAGATACAATTCGAGAATATGATGACACAGCTTGGCTTGTCCTCGATTGTAGAACGTTTCAGCAACGTGCCTCATGCCAAAATGCCTCTGTATTACTCCATGATTGGCGATTCAGGCGGGTATCTGTTGTCCACTTCGCTGGTAGAGGGATTTGGGTACGCCGTAGCTGAGGCCATGGCTTGCCGCTGTCCCGTACTCAGCTCCGATTCTGACGGGGTCCGAGCCTTCATCGACCACAACGTAACGGGTAAATTTTATGCGCAAGGAGATATCTTGCAGGCAGTATTGGAGGGACTGGATCTGATGAACAACGTGCCCCACCGCGAATCCATTCGCCAGAAGGGGCTGACAAGGATCGTCGACCTGTTAGCACCGGATAAATATGTGCAATCCTTCCGGCAAATGATGAATGCGCTGGGCGTGAGGTAATTTATTATTTTAGCGAATGTCCGAAAAAGTCACCTTCCATGTTGCCGTCTGTACTCCATCAGCAGTTGCCGCAATACGTCCGTTGACCGCTTCAAACACCACTTCCGCCACCATGGGTACGGATGCCTGGGAAATCGCAATAAGCTCTGTACCTTCGGGTTTCCCCGGTGTTCCGTATATCCGCCATTCAATCTGGCTCCAGTCCATATCCGCTGTACTTTGAGCCAAAAGGCATTAAACGATATTTCAATTCACCCCCGGCGGAAATCATCTGTAAAATCAGCATCATAATGCCCCGGCTCTCAGAGAAGCGGCCATACCGCAATCAGTATTTTCCACATCCCCGCCCCGAATATTTTCTCACCCGGAGATAATGAAAAACTGGCGGCAATCTGCCTGTTCATCTCATAAAACAGATTGGACATGGCAAAACGGCATACTGTTTTTCTTCACGAAACACTCCAATTAGTACTGTTATATATAAATTATCCATGATAAGGTAAATTAAACAGGGTAATAAGAAAGATAAGGAGGGATTATAGTGATTCTAGATTATGTAAGCTGGACAGGGGCGGTCTTCATTATACTCGCCATTATTTTAAGTGGAACGGGGGTTGGTGGTGACCGTATGCGTGCCAATTTTTATAATGAACAGGCGGCGGACCCCGAGGGGAAAGATAGAAAAAGCAGATGGAAATGGTCCTTTGTTTTTATGATCATAGGTTTACTTTTATCTGCTATCTCTATGATTCTAGAATAAAGCCGCCGGGTAGGCGGCCTGCCTATTTACTCGCCTGTTTCAGCAAACTTATGAATGCGTATCCCAGTGCTCACGGCGCACATGAGGAGGCGTAACAGGACATTTATCCGCTGCATCCCCGCACAAGGTCACAACCATGTCGGCGGATTTTAGCCGTTCAGAGCTGATGATGTCTGATGCTTGTCTTGAAATATCAATCTCCACTTCCTACATCGCCTGTACAGCTTTCGGGTTCAGTCCATGCGCTTCAATGCCTGCGCTGTATACGTTCCAGTGATCGCCCAGAACTTTTTTGGCCCAGCCTTCTGCCATCTGACTACGGCAAGAGTTACCAGTACACAAGAAGTAAATTGTCTTTTTATCCAAGATAATCGTCTCCTTAAGTGTTTAAATCATAATATCGTCAACCACAAATATAAACCAAAAGCGTGTTGGTACCTTATAATGCACGTTTACTGAAGCCCTTTACGATTGAGATTGGCTGGTGACACTCGCTCTGCGAGGCACCTTCTTTTCCCTAACTGAATCTGTGTCAGTTCGTCATCCATAGTCATTTGGATGCGACTATCAATTTTCATTTTCTGGATCACTACAGGGGCTGCAAAGCCTCTAAGACTTTTAACAGTGAAGCGGAGCAATTTCTTTGAGTAAAAAACGCCAAACAGGACGATTAGCGTATATTTTCGTTTTGGCGGGACCTCTTTAGGAAATTTTGAGCGGCTTACTTTGCGGTTTGTGACAGCTTCGCTGGTATTGAGCCTTCTTGGCATTTGCAACAAATGGTAATGAGCTGTCAATCGTCACGGACATCGTGAGGAACGAACTTAGAGGCTTAACCCCCTATTGCATCCTTAACCTTTTGGCTTAACCAGCAAGGCTGCCAAAAATGAGAAAATAATGGCTGCCGAAATACCTGCGCTGGTGACCTTGAATATACCGGTAATGACTCCGATCCATCCGTCTTTCTGTAATTCCTCCAAAGCGCCGTGAACCAGAGAGTTTCCAAAACTAGTGATTGGAACGGAAGCTCCGGCTCCGGCAATTCTAACAAGCGGATCATACAAGCCAAGTCCGTCCGCGACTGCTCCCAGCACAACGAGCAATGTCATGGTATGGGCTGGAGTCAGTTTAAACACATCGAAACAAAGCTGTCCGAAGACGCAAATTGCGCCCCCTACAAGAAAGGCCCATAAAAAGATCATGTCAGATTCCCCCTCCTGATTCGATCGCTACAGCATGTGCGATACCTGGAATACTTTCTCCTTGTTGATACGAAAGCGGCGATAAGAGCGCCCCTGTAGCAACAACAAGCATGCGTTTGATTTCTCCCATTTGCATGCGTTTCATTAAATGACCGTAGGTGACAACGGCCGAACAGCCGCAACCGCTTGCCCCCGCCTGTACCATCTGAGTATCATAGTCGTAAATCATCATGCCACAGTCGGCATACTCCGTTTGATGAATCGGAATGTTATGTTTTTCAAATAATTTGCAGGCAATCTCATAGCCTACCTTGGCCAGATCGCCTGTGACGATCAGATCATAATAACCGGGCTCGATTTGTAAATCTCGAAAATGAGCTTGAATGGTGTCAACCGCAGCAGGTGCCATGGCCGCCCCCATATTAAACGGATCCGTAATCCCCATATCGATAACTCGGCCAATTGTCGCTGACGTGACGACAGGTCCTTCCCCTTCCTGCGAAACGATCGCTGCACCGGCGCCGGTGACGGTGTATTGGGCAGTTGGCGGCTTTTGTGAACCGTATTCTGTCGGATACCGGAACTGCTTCTCTGCGGTTGAATTATGACTGCAGGTCCCTGCCAGTATGAATTTCGCTGCTCCACCATTGACGAGTGCGGACGCAAGAGCCAAGCTTTCCATCGAGGTTGAACAGGCGCCGAACACGCCAAGATAGGGGATGGACAGAGTACGAGCGGCAAAGCTGGTGCTGATTATCTGATTCATCAAATCGCCGCCGATATGAAACTGAACTTGCTCCTTGGTTAACCCTGCTTTTTCAATCGCCAGTTTTGCAGCTTGCTCGATCAAAATTTTCTCAGCTTTTTCCCAGCTTTCTTCTTCCAGCATGGAGTCACCATGTATGATGTCAAAATCGGAGGCAAGGGGCCCCCTGCCTTCAAACGGGCCAACTACGGTAGCCGAAGCCCGAATCACCGGTTTATTTTCAAAGATCCAACTTTGATGCCCTTTTAGCATATCAATGTCCTCCTCCAGTACCCTTAAGCACAAACGTGATGATACCCACGAAAAATGCCGCTACAGTTCCAAAAACAATAACCGACCCTGCAAGTTTAAACATTTTTCCGCCGACGCCTAAAACAAATCCTTCACTGCGATGTTCAATAGCGGCGGATGCCATTGAATTTGCAAAACCAGTAACGGGAACAGCCGAACCGGCACCCGCCCATTGCGCGAATTTGTCATATAAGCCGAGGCTCGTTAAAATAACGGAAATGAGAATTAATACGGCCACAGTGGGATTAGCTGCTTTTTTCTCATCAAAGCCGGCCCAATGAACAAACATTTCCTGAATTGCTTGTCCAATCACACAAATCGTCCCCCCGACAAGAAACGCACGCCAGCAGTTTTGGAATAAGGGCCGTTTTGGTTCAAGCTGCTTGGCGAGTTTTTGATACTCCTGTTGGACCGGCGTTGCTTTTTTCATCTTGTTATTGCTCATTTTTAATCCTCCTGATCATCTGATCTAACGAATGAGTAGCGGTTTGACTTCTTCAATGACTCGTTCCAGCTTTTTTGCGCATTCTTCATACATTTTTTTTGCATTTGGCGCTTTTGTGGATAGGCTGAACATTTCAAGATCCGCTTCACATTTTTTTAAAGTCGACAGCAAAGAAGCTTTATTCTGAGGCTTAGGAACTTTGATCTGATCGTCAAATAAGTCAACATAAAGCTGGCCATAGGCATCTACCTGGCCAAGAAGCACGTTTTCAATTGCAACGCCTACCTTTTCGAGTTCTGTATCTAGCCAACCCCGGTTGAGTCCCATCATAGCTAATGGTTCATCCATGACATTTCCATCCATAATGACTACCTGCGGCTCCTTTTCAGGCCCCACTTTGATGCCTAGGTGCTTGGGTGTTAGGGATTGATTTTCTTTCGTTAGCAGGACGTTGATATCTCCATTCGGTTCCATAATCGCAAATTCGACATCCGTCGCTAGGAAAACATCTTTTTTTCGCAGCTGTTCCATCAGTTCGTCGGTGGTAAGCCGTTCCTTCTTAAGGTTATCCTCCAGAATTTTCCCGTCTTTAATTATGACCCTTGGTTTACCATCGATAAAATCCCTTGCTTTTTTACTCTTAATTTGTAAAAATTCGATTCCTAAAGAGACGCCTACCCATACAGACAATGAAATGACACTTAAATGCCATTTTTGATCCATCTCTAATGAAATGTAGGCTGCCAAGCTTCCGATCGTGATCCCAGTGATGTACTCAAAAAAGGATAGCTGGGAAACCTGTCTCTTTCCCAATAGCTTAGTCATTATAAAAAGTACGGCAATCGCTAACAATGTCCGTAGTGAAATATGTAACCAATCTGGCATCATATAGCCCCCTTTATTCTTTGTACCAAGTACATGTTTCCACTTGATGGTAAATCATATATAAGAAAGATCGTCAGATTTTGGTATTTTTATTCATTGAAATGTAGATATTTACTTTTTTGTTCCAGCTCACTTTCCTTTGATTTGGCTTTTTATCGCTCTTCTTCGTGTATGATTTGGAAAAAAGGGGATACATTATATATGTTATCTGGCTAGGAATAGCAGTATTTTCGTTCCTTACGCCTTAATCCGTTAAAGGAGGTGAATCGAAATGACCGTAGCTTCCCAAGTCAAAACGTGTGTTGCTTCATTAAAAAGCGCTCAGGCTAGCTTAGAAACATTCGCTTTGAGCACCCAAAATCAAGAGGCAAAAACTCTTTTTACAAACGCAGCTGAGCAAACACAACAAATTCTGCAGCAAGTCGAAGGCAGAGTACAGCAGTTAGAGAATGAAGAACCACAATACAAAGGTTTCTAAGAACGAGGAAACAAAAACAGCCATGTTCATAGGAGCATGGCTGTTCTTCTGTCCTAAAAAAACATGAAGTGGGTGAACCAATCGTTGAAATATAAAGAGAAGGTTCAGCCTTCTTTGCCTGAACCCATACTGCTCACGTACGTTTCCTTCAATCCGGCAGAGATGCCATATAGCGGTTCCCACCGAAGCCAATGTCTCGCGACTGCGTTGCTAAGACAGCTATGGTGAATGTCTCCCACCCGCGCAGCTGAATACACGGGCCGAACGGACGAGCCGTGCAGCTTCAGCAAATCGTAGGCCAGCCGATTGATGGACGTGGTTCGTCCCGTACTCACATGCACTGTACGTTGATCCGCTGCACATATAGCCGCCATATTGGCTCTGACTACATCCTTGACGTACACAAAATCGCGGGTTTGCGTTCCGTCGCCGTGAATGAGCAAGGGGCTTCCTTTTTTCAGCCGATCCATAAAAAGAGCGACTACACCGCCCTCTCCCTTCGCCGCCTGACCGGGACCATACACATTGCCGTAACGCAAAATCGTGTAATTCATGCCATATAACCGATGAAAAAGCCGGATATACGATTCTGCGGTCAGCTTGGAAAGCCCGTAGCCCGAAATCGGCTTCACGGGATCGTCTTCCTGAATATATTGCTTTTGCAGTTCACCGTATACGCCGGATGTGGACGCAAATATCAGCTTGGATACACCAGCTTCATGACAAGCCTGCAACAGATGGATCGTCCCCATCACATTCACATCTGCGTCCACATCTGGTCGATGGATGGATTGCTGGACATCGGCCTGTGCCGCCAAGTGAAACACAATATCCGGGCTTTCCCGAATGAGCAGCGTCCGGGTCTCGGAGCTGCGGATATCCGCCATATGCATGACCGCGCGCGGGTCCACATTTGCGACATTCCCGGTCGTCAGATTATCCAGCACATGCACCCTGATGCCCGAATCAGCAAGCGCACGTACCAGATGGGAACCGATAAATCCGGCTCCCCCGGTAACCAAAGCCTTCACTAGCGCACCCTCCTTTTGAACCGAAGCAAGTTTCTTCCCTTCCCATCATGTTATGCGGCGCTCTACAGCTTGGCGCAGGCACAAGCACAGGCACCAAAGACAATCTAAGACGTACCTCCCAGATGTTCAGATGTCAGCCTGACGTTTTCCAGCATAAAGCGCCACATCTCATCCTGCCCGCTCCAAATATCCTCCGGCGGCAGCGCCACTGGAACCAGTTGCTCAAGCCCCCAATCCAGCTCCGTCACACCGGCAGTCCCTGTATAATCCACGAATAACAAGCGAAAATCGTGGGTGATCATCCTTGATAACACGGTGTGCAATTCTACCGCCTGATCCCGGCTTCCCCCCAGACGAACCAGCAGCAGACGGGACGCAAGCGCAGATTTCTCCAGTAGACGTGCAATGCGGCGATCAAGCGTCGTTTTGAATGCAGGATAGGAAGTCAGATGCTCCGATGTATTCTGGGTAACGGGAAAATGGTGTGCCGCCGTAATCTCATACGACGCGTCCTCGACCATGAAGTTATACTCACCGGAATCATGCCCCGTGACACGCAGGCTGGCAAAGTCCATAAATTCGGCGAAGCGGGCATCCAGCAACCGACTGATCTGCGACAAGTTGCCGGAAATCATCCAATCCAGCGGTCCCGCATACGGACGCAGTCCGTTTTTATCCAGTTGAATGGAAGGCAGGCAATGTCCTCCCAGGCTGAATACAGCGTCATAATCCCCCTGCAATCGCTCAAGCACGCCGTCCTCCCCTTTCCGATGACAAGGACATTCCCCCAAAAAGCGTACGCCAGTGCGGATCACTTTGGTAATTCCATACATCGGCAAAAGGCATTTCCACCGCGCATACATTCGCAAGCTGCCAGTCCAACTCGGTCAACTCTGTTACACCGGAACAGTTAACGATGAGCAGACGAAATTCATGCGCCATCATGTCGGACAAGATGCGCTCCAGCTCCTCTACCTCTGTATAGGTTCCCAGCATACGGACGAACAAGCTGCGCTGCGCCTTCTGCGTTTTTGCAAAAAAACGTTCGATACGGCGGTCTATCTTCTCCCTGAACTCCGGATAAGTCGCCAGATCGGCGGACGTATTGCGTTCCTGTGGGAAATCATGTACCGAGATCACGTTATAATCGATATCCCTGACCATATAGTTCAGTTGGCTCGTACCAATGACACTTAAATTGGGCAAATCCATAAACCCGGCAAACCGGTTTTCCAGCAAGCGGTTCACATCGGACAGCGTGTCAGACATCATCCAGTCCAGCACCCCGGCAAACGGCCGCAGGCGGTTCTTTTCCAATTGAATGGCAGGCGTGCAGTTTTGCCCCAAACTGAAGACCGCATCATATTCCCCTGCCAGTTGTGCAAGTCTCATAGCCGTGCCTCCTTTTTTAAAGCGACCTTTCTCCTCAGGCCGCAGGTTGTTCCACGCTACATTACATGCACAGCTCGGCTAAAAGGGTTGGACACCGGCGCGTATTTTGTCAAAAAAGGCGTACAACTATCCAGTCCAGACATGGCACATTTTCATATGATATAAGGCTGGTATACAACGGAATTCAAGGAGGCTACAGGATATGTCCGTGTTTCTTTTATCTGCTGATCATCACCTCGCTTATGACAGCGCCAGTATCCAGAGCTGCCATGTGACCCTATTCAATCGTGAAAAGAGACCTGTCGATGTACTGTTGGAAATAGGGAATGATAGCGGCGTTTTTCGACGGCAGCTACTTAGCCTTAGCGCTTCTCCCGAAGCCGGCTCCGTCGTACAGCTCAAGGATATGGAGACAGCCCAAAATCCTATTTACCTGCGGGTGGTCACGAGTATATGCAATCCGGAAACGCTATTTATTTTGGCTGAATTTGTAGAGGATGGGAACGTGGTTGCTATGCGTACAGCCAGTCATTTTACCGTGTCGCCCTAATACACGGACAGGAGAGGAAGAAGGTATGTTAAAATATTCGGTACAAAACAAAGCCGATGCAGGCACACATGCGCTGCCTTTTCAGGTCACCGGACAGGAGAACGTGCTATCTACGTTAATCATTCCTGCGAGTGAATCTGAAGGACGTATTGTCATTGAAGCCTCCTTGGCATGGGAAAATCCGCTGCTCAACTGGGATATCGGAGAGCTGGATATCCGGCTGCGTCGCAACGACGGGCAGGGTCCCGTGCTGGACTGGTTGCAGGATTCCTGCTATCAGGAGGGCTTTGCCGAGCTAAGGTATGAGGAAACCGTGAAACAGACAGCGCCATATGTATATTGCCTGACCGTGCAATCGGCTGACCGCAGGGCCGTTGTCACGGGTCCACTCGTGATCCAAGGCTCGGTCTACGAAGATTCGGTTGATGAAAACCCGGACGGAACATGATCCGAAATCATCCAAAAGGCAGGCAGGGAACCACGTCCCCGCCTGCCTTTTACAATTGCTCCAGATGTATTAAATTACTGTCGTTCTCACGGCACAGTTTGTTTGATACGTTCCAGAATTTCAGTGTCCGGTAGCTTATAATGTTCCGGTAACGAGGTGTTAATCCGGTTCCATATTTGATAATCCACCTCAAAATCCGGGTGCGACTGCTGGATTTCAAAAATACGGTTGTACAAGTCTCCAACTACAGGAAAAGTCATGTTCCCCCTCCTCACTATCGAATCAACGTACTTGATTGAGCGCTTGCCCGTAAATACCCACGAGCCGTGTAATCATGACATCCAGAGACCAATGCGCAGTTCCCCATGTCTTGGCACGGTTCCCCATGGCCATACGCACGTCATCCTGAGCCAGCAAATGCTGCAAATGAGCTGCCAACGCCTCCACATCGCCAACCAGGGAAACCAGTCCAGTACGTTCATGCTCCACCATTTCCGGGAGTCCACCCGCATTCGATACCACTGCCGGAAGCCCCGAAACCTGCGCCTCCATAACCGAAAATGGCTGATTATCCTGTATGCTCGGATGAACAAAAATATCTGCCAGTTGCAAAAGGGCAGGCACATCTTCTCGATGCCCGAGAAAAACCACCTCTTCCACCAGCCCCAGCTCCTCCGCCTGTGTTTGAAGCTCTTCCCTTTTGTCCCCCTCTCCAACAATCCAGCACACCCAATCCGTGCGCCTTGCTTTCAGCAAGCCAAGAGCGCTTATTAGATAATGCAGTCCTTTGATATATACCAGCCGTGAGGGACAAATAATGACCTTTTTTCCTGCGGGTCGTGTCATGTCCGTCCCCTTCGCCTGGACTTCCCAAAAGCGCTCGGTATCCAGGCCGTATTGGAAGGTGCAATCTGTTGCTCAGGTACTTCGAACTCACCAACAAGCGTCTGTTTCATCCATTCTGTAGACGTTATTGTAATATCAGCGGATAGAGCGCCATAGTGCTCCAGCGCCCAATAATATTTCCACATCAGCGTCTCGCGGTAACCCTTCTCATGATCCCGCTCCAGAGCCATCATAACTTCGCGGGCCAGCGAGCCATGAATATTGGCCACCAATGCGCTATCCTTACGTTTGACCCGGCTTAGAGCACGCGTCGCAATGACATCCTGCGTGTGAATGATATCGTACTGATCCACCCCAAAATATGCCGCCGCCAGCTCCATACAGTATCGATCCTTTTCCACGGTCTGCACCCATGAATCCAAATGTAATACAGGTACAGCCGACTCATTCAGCTTCGCATCCAGCATGGGCAGCAGTTGAGCCTTCAGCAGCTCCCTATTTTCAAAAACGATATGGTATTTAGGTATATCCGGTCCGTTCCCCATCAAGTCTACCGTGTGACCCAGCAGTTCCAGCCTCCGTTTAATTTGCAGCATAAAGGGCCACACACCACCCAAATGAGGAATGGGCCAGTACGTAGCCAACAAAATTTTCACAACAGTCTCACCTCCCCATCTAGTACATTACGTTCCGTCGCTTCCGTAAATTTGCTGAAAGCCCGACAACGCATCTGTCCATACCGCAAAAAATCCGTTATTCGGCACGATCGCCACATCAATGAAATTACCGATCGTGACGACTGGAACCGGACTAATCCCGTTAGGATTAAAGGAGTTGTCTGTTACTCTGCGGTTTGTAAAGGTAAGCCCGCCGTCCGCTGATTCGGCCAGAAATACGTCTAATAAAGAGAGGGATAGTTGATTGGTATAGTATACGATCTTAATCACTCCGGTCACGGGCGATACATCAATGGCCGGGAAAAAATGCTGCGCCCCTGCACTGGCCCCTGTCACCGATTGCGGCGCAGTCCAGCTTAATCCACCATCCACCGATCGGGCGAGCAGTACATCTGCATACCCTGCCCGATTATCCTGCCAGACCGCATAAAGCGTGCCCTGATTCGGGCTAGTAGAATGATCTACGGCAATATTAGCCGCCGGCAGCACATTAAAGCCAAACCCGGGCACGGGCAACGGACTCGGAACCGGGACAACAGAAGACACAGGTAGCGAGGAACTGAACGCTGTCCCCCCATTGAAGGACACAATGACCTGGTATCCATTAACAGGATTGGTCACAAGGTACCCGACATAAATCACCCCTGTAATGTTCACGGTGATTTCCCCCCGCGTGATCTGATTCGAGCCAGCGGTGAGCACCACGGGTGTATCCCATGTGATCCCTCCATCCTGTGATCGCTGGAAAAACATGACCGAGCCGCCGAAAAAGTCGGGATTGTACTGATGCGTATAACATAAATAGATGTTTCCGGTATAGGAGCTAACCTGAGACGTATCGAATGTCACGCCTACTTCAACATTATTGACAAACGTACCGTATCCTTGCTGGGCAATCACGGGCGCTTCAAATGTATTGCCGTTGTCTCTGGACACATAGGTAGCGATGGTACCGTTCAAACCGTCTGCGGTAAATACGTGACAGGCTATGACGAACAAGTTGGGAAAGCCGTAGCTGACGCTATGGGATTCCGCCCCTACATATCCGGCTGGCAGAGGTAAAATCTGCTGTGTGAAGGATACACCGCCGTTGCCGGAACGGTAGACTGCCGTCAACG